>NZ_CP129407.1:213264-341245 GCF_030436115.1 Borrelia sp. P9F1 | reverse complement strand
GAATTATTCCTTTATGTTTCATAAAGCGTTCTCCTTAATTTTTTGTCTTTTGTATCTTCTTTTATTATAAATGACTTTTGTTGAAAGGCTTAAATGAATTTTACTTTAATTTGACAAGCAAATAAAGTATAATGGTGTAGGTTATATACGTGGTTTGTCGATGTGTTATTTTTTCTAAAAGTTTAAAGGGTGAGTTTTTATGTTTATACAAAATGAGAGTTTTAATAAGTACTTCAAGGATATTGAGGGTGAATTCCTTAGTCAATTTAAAGCTATCGAAAATGTAGATTGTTTAAATAGTTCTTATCATGAAGCGAATGCTGTTAGTAGGAATTTGGCTGATAAGATGATCAGGAGACTTCTAAAAGATGGCTCTACTATTGTTGGTGTAGAGCATATTTTGGAACTTTATGAAAAGACTAAATCTGGAAAGTCATCTATCATATTGATGGAGCACTACAGTAATTTTGACTTTCCTTGTTTTCAGTTCTTGTTAAATAAGATGAACTGTACAGAAATAGCGGATCATGTTATTCCTGTGGCTGGTGTTAAGCTTTTTAAAGATGATTTGTTTGTTAAAAGTTTGTCTTTGGGGTATAGCGTAATATTTATCTACCCTCCACATTCATTTATTGGAATCGATACTGAGAAGATTAGGGAAAGAAGGACTTTTAACGCCAATTCCATGAAATTTATTTCCGACAAAAAGAGCAGTGGATACATCATTCTTATTTTTCCAACAGCTACCAGATACAGAAAAGGAAAGCCTGAGACTAAGAAGATAATATCAGAGATTGGGAATTATTTTAAGATTTTCGATTATTTTGTGATGGTTGGTGTTAACGGCAATATTCTTGAAGTTTCAAAAGATGAGGAAATGTCACACGACATTTTTAAGGAAGATGCTCTTGTTTATAATATAACAGAAGTTATAGATATGCTTGATTACAGGAATTTAATCTTAAGAGCATTAGATCAGGAAGGTCTAGAGCCTACAAAAGAAATTTTAAGTTCCAGGATTGCTGATGACTTAGAAAAACGTTTTGTGGTTCTTCATGAAGAGGGAGCTAGAATATACAATGATTTGAGTTAGGGTGTTATTGTTAATATGCCTGATATAGAAAAAATAAAAAAGTTTAAAAGGGAAGTGTTGGATAATGTGTCTGGCGAGAGGGCTAGAAAGGAGCCTTTTGGGATAAAGATGGACATTGCACCTCCAAAGGATGAGGGGGAGAGTATTGTGCCTTGGGAGGGGGAGAGGTCTTTTCTTGGTGCGGAAGCAGAGCAAGGGAGTGAGCTCGATTTAGACTTTATTCTTGACGCGCTTGATAGTGAAGAGCGAGGCAGGCTGGACGAAGAAGATGGGTCATTCTTGAAAGATCCTAAAAAATTAGAGGCGAATTCTGAGGTTAATGTCTCAGAGGGTGGTCTTATTGGTTCAGAGAAGCAGCTTGAGGAAGATTTTGAAAAGGTTCTTGATGATAATTCTATTAGTCTGGATGATGCGATTGATTTTGATGCAAATGATGTTCCAGATGTTGGGTCGCTATATGCTAATGAATCTCTTGATACTAAGGATACTGAGAATTCGGGCGAGGAATCTTCAGGCAGTGACAGTGATATCTTTGATGATGATTTTGATCTTGATGATCTAGTTGATAATTTGAGTGGATCTAGTAGCTCTAATGTTGGTGAAGTTCCTGCTGACGTTGGATCTGGTGTTTTTAATGGTAGTACTGATTTTGATGAAGAGGGTGATTTTGATAATCTTTCAGATGATTTTAGCTTCTTAGAGGATGAGCAGGAGTCAAGTGCCCAGGATCGTAATTTTACAATTAATTATCCTTTATTTCTTGAGCATTTAAATTCTTACCCTAGAAATTTAAGAATTGCTGTGGCTGAAGCTTTAACAAAAGATAATATCTCCAGGTATAAGCTTGAAGCATTAATTGATCTTGTTGAGCAAAATAAGAAGGGGCTTAAGTTTATTGCCAAGTTTGCTGGCGATATTGTTGGGCGTTCTGTTAAGCTACCTGTTATTTATTATAAAGCAGAGGAATTTAGTAGGCTTGAACAGAAGCTGAGTTATAGGATTTCAAAAGCTTTAGTACCGATACTTAAGATGTCTTTGCTGATTGTTTCTATGACTTTTGTGGCTTTTTATCTTTTAGTTGATGTTATGTTTTTTTATGTTGCATCTGATATAAAGTATAGGGAGGGCATGTCTTACATTTATGAAAATAAAGGGAATCTTGCTAAATCTGCTTTCAAGGATGCGTATTACATGAGGCCTAGTGATAAGTGGTTTTTGGCTTATGCACAGGCTTTTGAAGATATGAGAGATTTTGATAGTGCTGAGGAGAAATACGAGGAGTTATTTACTGTTGATCCTTTTTCTGAGGGCGCCCCTAAGAGAAGACGAAAGAGATTTAATAAGAATGGGTATGTGTCTTATGCTACTATGAAAATGAGACTTGGGGAGTATTCTGAAGCCAATTTGATTCTTGATGAGATCATATCTTATGACCTTTATGACCGTGATGCGTTAATGACTAAAGGTGATAATTATTTTAAATGGGCCCAAACAGATCCTAGGTATTATAGAGATAGTATCAATAGTTATACTATTCTTCTAGCGAGGCATGGGCATGAAAAAGAAATCTTATTTAAGCTTTTCAATGCCTACATTGAGGCGGGTGCTGATAAGGAAATGGAGAATGTGAATTCTTTTATTAAGGCAAATGAGGGCATAGACATTGATGAGGTAGTTTATACTAGGTATGTTAAGAGACTAATAGATAGATACGTTGACTTTACTGTATATAACAAGAGGATAAATAACTTGTCTAGGAATTTGAAGTATTTCAGTGCGCAAATGAATTTATTGAATAAAGAATTTGCCAATTTTAAATCTGGAGACGGAAAGACTGTTCTTGATGCTTTAAATGATGTCAATCTGAATTCAGAGATTGAATATATTCTCAGAAGGATTTTAACTAATAATCCTAATTATAATAAGGCTCTCTTTGAAAATGGCAGGTATTCTTATTACATAGGTGATTTTAAAAAAGCAGAGGGATATTTATTAACAGCATTAAATGGCTTTAGGCGGGAAAATTTAATTGAAAATTCTGCTGACAAAATAATAGCTTATAGAATTTTGGCAGATATTTATGAAAAACAAGACGACTCTCTTAAGGCAAGTAATATTATTGGCCTAGCTTTAAGCGATTATGATTTTTATAAAAGAAATGGTCTTATTAGAGGAACTAGAGAACTTTCTTTGGTATATGAAAAGCAGGGGGATATTCTTAGGTCTTTGAAAGGATTTAAGGCCGCGATTTCTTCTTATAATGCGGCAATAAATGAGGGAGTCAATTCTCCGGATGTTTATTATAAGGTGGCATTACTTAGTTATAAGGAGGATAATTACAAAGAGGCATTAAACTATTTGTTTAAAATTGAGAACATGTCTGGATTTTCAAATAATAACGAAGTTTTAGGTTTAATTGCGGCTGTCCTTTATAAAATGGGTGATTTTGTGGCTTCTAGAAGTTACTATGTAAGGATATTAGAAAATTTGGATGTAGAGAAGTCTAGTATTTTGGGTTTCAGACCTAATGATAATAATTATCATAGGGCTTTATTGATAAAAGAAATTGAGAATTATAATAACCTTGGGATTGTTGAGATAAGAGCGTCTCTTGGTAATAGAATTGGTGTTGGTATTGTTAAAGATAATGAGCTTTTTGATTCAGGAATTGCCAATTTGACTAAATCTTCTAGGATGTTTGACTTGTTAAATCGAGATGTTGATATGGTTAAGAGTGCTAGGAAAGACCTTGCTAGTTTGAATCTTAGGAGTGTTTTTAAAAATGATTTCTTTGGTTCTAACATCTTGTTTTATGATAATTTGGCCGATAATCTTTAGGTTTGGTTGGACTTTTGGGTACAGTTTTGTCTAATTTATTTATAGGGAATTTACATGAAAAAAACTTACTTTGTTATTTTCTTACTTATTGTTTTTGATTTATTTTCTTCAGTGGATGATTATTTGAATATTACTATTGATGATGTGTATGTGGAGGCTCGTGAAGATGGGTTTCATCTTTTTATTAGGAAAAAACCAAAAGTCAAGTCTGTCATTTTGACGGAATCTTTTGAGATTCCAGGTAAAAGTAAAGATGTTTCTACTTATTCATTTAGAACATTGAGCTATAACAAGATTAACGGGGATGAAATTAGAATTTTAAATGGTAGAGTCATTAAGAATAGAGAGCTTTTATCACTAACATCTTCTACTCCTGTTCCGAATAGAAAATTTGGAGAGGCTTTTCATATATTGATCCCTAAGCGCTTAAAATACGGTTTTCCTAATTTTTCAACAAGAAGTGGTGATATTGATTTAGAAACCCTTAAGAGGGAAAAAGAGCCTTTTTGGTTTTCAATTAGAACCTTCGAGAAAAAATACAACGATTATTTAGGTCAGTATAAAGACAATGCTTATGAGTTATTTTTTAAAGATACTCAAACAGAAGGTAGGGCGGGGCTTGATGGTTTAAGAGAGGCATTTTTGAGATTTTCTGATGATGTTGTAGTTGCCGATAAGGGAATGGATACCATTGAAAAGATAAAGGATATTTTAGAAAGGTCAGAAGACTCACTTGCCGAATTAGATCTTGTTTTTGTTATTGACGCTACTGAGAGTATGAAGAGTCATATTGAAATTTTAAAGGAGCATCTTTTTGAAATAGTAGAACCTCAACTTGAGAAGTTTAAGTCTTACAGAGTAGGTATTGTATTTTATAAGGATTATCTTGAAGATTTTTTAACAAGATCTTTTGATTTTAATACTAAGGAATATTTAAATAGTATTCTTAAGTATGTTAATGTGGGGGGAGGAGGAGATTATCCTGAAGCGGTGTTTGAAGGAATTAACGCTGCTGTTACTCAGTTTGATTGGAGAGCGGAGAACAGACTCATTATTGTATTAGGAGATGCCCCGCCGCACGAATATCCCAGAGGCCCTATAGTTTATGAAGATGTAATCAACTCGGCTAAAAGAAAAGATATTACGATTTATGGGATATTGCTTCAGCAATAGAAGTGTTAGCAGATCAGGTCTTAGTTATCTTTTCCATCATCTTTTTGGCTAATGGTAGAATCCACTTGGGTGTTTTAATGCCGGACTTTATTAATTCTTCAAACAAAGTTTTTGCTGTGTCCTTTTTACCTATGGTGTAGTTTATAAACGCGATTTCGTATTTTCCGGTGGCAACTATGCCAGCATTGTCCTTGTGAATTTCAATCATTTTTTCGTACACATTCAAAGCGGATCGGTAGTCGTTTGAATTCATTGCTTTTTGAGCTTCTCTTAAATAAATACCATAAGGAGTTTCTTTTGTCAGCTCCTCTAAACTTGCTGTATAGCAAGAAAAGAGAAAAGTCCCTGCCAACACCAACTTTTTCATCTTTATTCCCTTTCTTAGAAACTTACCAAATTGATTTTATTAGATTTAAAAGAAGAAAACAAGTAAAAACCTGTTTTCTTCTTTTATTTTACTTAGAAGGAATTATGATCTTCCAATCTTTATGTATTAAATCCGGATTTTGTATCTTTTGTCTGTTTGCAAACCAAATTTTTGGCCACAAATAAGGATCTTGGTATAATTTCTTAGAAATCCCCCACAAGGTGTTCCCAATCTTCACTATGTAGAGCTCTTTACTTGCATGGCTTTGGTAAGCTTCCAAGTATCTTGCAGAATCTAGAAACAATTCATTTGCGAGTCTAAGATTATTAAGTCTTTTAGCTTCAAGGCCCTGTTCCCATAACTGCCTAGATTTCTCGATGAGCTGAAGTGTTTTAAATTTGTTTGAATCCGATCTCTTTATTTCCTCAGCTTCTTCCTCGTAGGCAAGTACCAACGGAAAATCAACTTTTCCTAGTAAATAAGCACCACCTTCCAAGTCCAAAAGATTCATATACGCTCCCTTGTCTTTAATGAGCGCTCTTCCATTCCACGGAGATGGCTTAATAAGTTTGCTATTACTGTAAACAGATAAATTAGAAGCTGCTTCAAGTGCTTTCAATTGTTTATACATCCTCTCGTCTGTTTCCTTAAGAGCCCTTGATTCCCTTGCTTTCTTAGCTGTCTGTTGAGCCTTATTGAAGGCTTTGCTATACATACCAAGGGAATTTTCCATATCGTACACCTTGTATTTTCGAGTAGCTTCGAAATATAGATTATTTACCTCATCAACTTCTAATGGTATCCATATGTATGCTTCGTTCGCTTCAGCGTCGTTTAGATATTTTTCAATATTTTCCTTAAGGTAGCTTATCTTCTCTTTTTTCTCTATTGTATCCCTTGCAATGCTTCTGTACCGCTCCAGTGCTTTTATAGCAACTTCATTTCCCTCTTGAGTATTTCCTTTCTTAAATTTTTCCCTCATTTCTTTTTCAGCTTTCTCAGCCTCGTTAAATTCTTTGGAATAAAAAAGATTTCCCCTCTCTCTTAAGACTTCATTTTTAACATCCTCAACGTCTCTCTGCAAATCTTCAGGTTGCCCAGTCCCACTTCTTTTCGAAACCCTGGCATTTTCACTCTTAGCGTCTTCTGGAGGAGTCTCGCATGAGACTAGAGATAAAGTAAGCACAGATAAAATCAAAGATAACAGTTTGCCTTTTCTCATCATAAACACATCCTTGTTATTGTGTAGCACTGATTACCCAAGATAGCTCAGTCTTTAAGTAACCAGAACCCTTGTTTCTTAATGATACATCTAAATGTAATACAACTTGCCCACTAACATAAGCACCAATACCTTACTCTGTGCTTCCAGAGGGCTTTAAAATTCTGTAATCCTCGCATCTTCTTTCTTCTGGGGCAGTCTCACAGGAGAAGAGAGAAAAAATAAACACAAGTAGAATCAAAAATAAATCGCTTTTTTTCATCATACGCACATCCTCGTCATCGCACGCATCCATTACCTAACACAAATTAGCCTTTAGGCAACCAACACCTTTATCTCATACAACACTTTTGGTCTATTATACAACTGCCATTAACCTAACATCAACCCCTTGCTTTTCTCCCAAAATGGCTTCGAAATTGCGAACATCGTTACTCCAGATTGTGCCTAGCAAGTGCATACTACGGACTTTATATTACAAAACAGGGAAAGCAAACGCAGGAAAACCCGAAAATATATTTTCTTCTACTCCCCATAAATACGTCCTCTTATCACGCAGCACCGGTTACTTAAGACAACTTAATCCCTCAAGTAACCGGCACTTCCATTCTCAATAGTACTTGTGGCACGCAAAAACCACTATCTTAACAGCAATACTCCTATCTTCTTTTTAAAATTTTAGGAGCTCCAGCCCCACCGTCTTCTTGATTTGGATCGCAGTCATAGATATTATTGACAGTCTCACACGACAGGATAGAAAGAGCAAGTAAAGACAAAATCAGAAGAAATAAATTGTTTTTTTTCATCATAAATAGATCCTTTTCAATCACCGAGCAACACCGGCTATCTAAAGCCAACCTAGCCTCGTCACCGATGCTCTCGTTTTAATATTCTATGTGACACGCAGGCGCCACTACCTTAACAGCAATACCCCTACTTTACCTAGACAGCTGGCTTTGAAATACTAGAAGCCCCAGCCCCTTCCCCTCGAGGAGGTTTGCAATGATAAACATTGTGGGTCTTGCATGAAGACAGGGACAAAATAAACGCCGACAAAACCAAAAATGATAAACTGTTTTTTAATAAATTGTTTTTTTTCATCATAATAATACATCCTCACTACCGGTGGCATCACTTACTTAAGACAGATAAGCCCTTAAGTAACCAATACCCCACTCTTAATTCTTACTATATGTACTCTCAGTACACAACATGCACAACTGTTTGTCAGTTCAGCACCAACACTTACCCCCACCGAGCCCTGAACCCCCGTATTCATCCGAGGAGTCAGCCTAGTCAGCGACAACACCTGCACGACAAGAGGTAAAGAACAGGCACCTATAAAGTAAAAAATGATAATTTTTTGCCTTTTATCATAAGCACACCCCCGTTACATAACGTCCACCACACCAGCTACAGCTTCGTTCCCTCTATGAGTCCTCATGGGAAAAATTTAGCACAAAATATCATTTTTGCAATCAGGCAAAGCTACAACGTATTTTCATTTTCTCTAAAGTTAAAAATCTTTTGGAAAAGGATATAATTAATTTATAAGTATTAAAATGAGGAGAATTTTATTTTAAAGCTATGTGCTATTATTTTTTTGTTATTATCCAAAATGGCGTTGTTCTCTCAGGTGGCATTCATTAAGGAAATGGAGGGTAAGGTTAGTGTTTTAAGGAATACTATTCCCGTCAAATTAGACTTGGGAGATGAGATTTTTGAATATGATTTTATTGAAGTTGGAGACAAATCAAAAGTTAAAATAAGTTTGTATGGAATAAATGGTGTTTCATCGGATCTGACCCTTTATTCTAATACGAATGGTCTTATTTTTTATTCCTCTCTTAAAGACGTTCAGGAAGCTAAGGTATATTTGTTTAGGGGAAGTTTAGATGTTGTTGTTTATGAAATTGTCAAGGGGTCTTCGTTTTCTGTCAGTATTGATAATTATTTTTTTGTCACAGATGTCCCAGCAAAATTTTATGTTAACAGTGACTACTACAGTAGCTATTTTGTAAGTGTTTTTGAGGGTATTCTTAGGCATTACAATAAAGATGAATATTTAGTTTCAGGAGGTACTAGTGTCTTGCTTTGGGATGGTAATTCTTTTTTGAGCAAAAATAGCGATCCTGTACCTAAAAACATAATACAATCTCTTAGAGAAAAGTCTCGAAAAAATTTTACTTCTTTGAGTAATAGGAGCCCGAACTGTATATTTTCAAGGTATATTGAGGGTAGTTTTAGGTTTGAATTTTTGTATGAAAACCTAGTAAAAGATTCCAGATTTAATATCATATATTCAAAATGGAGTTTAGAAGACGAAAATCGTACTTTAGGAGATAGGGTTGATATGGTTAATGATATTAACTATCTGAAAGGTAGAATAGGAATCCTTTTTAATAATTTTATTTATTTAGCAAATATGTTTTTTTTCATAGAAGATATTGTGAAAAATTCATCTGATGTTTTTGAAAAATTAAATGTTCATGGGTCTATTTCAAATTTTTTTAAAGATTATAAAAAAAATAGAGAGTCCTTAATGAAGAAATTTTTTAAAACAATTCATTCTTTCAAAATGTATTTAACCCGTACTCATGGCGATATTCCTAGTAATTTAAAAGTCGATGAATTTTACTTGTTAAAGCCTAGAGAATTTTAGGTTTTATGAATAAGGATTTGTTAAAACAAGAAATTAGAGACAGAATGATAACTTTGTTAAAAAGTTATGAAACGGACACAAGAGTCAAGTTTAGTGAGGATATTTCCCTAAATTTGTTAGAATTTATTAAAAGCGTAAATATTTGTCAGGTTTTGTCTTACTATCCTATGCAGTTTGAGGTTCAAATACACGGATTGTTAAACTCTTTATTGAGTTTAAACTTTAAAGTTTTTTTGCCAAAAATTTTAGGTATGCATACCATGGGGTTTTTTAGATATTTTGGAGACTCCTCCGTTAAGCTAGGCAAGTTTAATTTGTTAGAGCCTATTTCTTGTATTGAGTTTAACAGTAATAAGTATTCTGTTGTATTAGTTCCAGGCCTTGCATTTTCAAGTAAAACAGGACATAGAGTTGGACGCGGTGGAGGATTTTATGATATCTTTCTAAAAAGAGGCTTCTTTTTAAAAGTTGGCGTTTGCTTTGATTTTCAGATTTTTAATTTTGTGCCTTTTTGTGCTGATGATGTCAGGCTAGACGCTGTGATTTGCGAGGAAAGGGTGTTTCATTTTTGTGAATAGGTTTCCATTGCTTAGAATTTTTTGGGTTTTTACTTCTTTAATTTGCTTGTTTCTGTTTGTATATATTAATTTTTTTAAAGTTAGAGCGCTTAAAATTTCAACAGGGAAAAGGCTTGCGTTATTTGTTCCGGGGGTTATTGGTGGTGCTCCTTCCTACAGAGAAATGTATGATTTTTTGGTTGAATTTCAAAAGAGTAGAAAAGACATTGAGGTTAAGATATTTGAGGCTGGGTTTAATCAGGGTGAATGGACAGAATTGCTTGAAAAGCTATTAAAGCATCAAGAATATGATTTTTTAATAACAGCGAATAATTCAATGCAGGGAATTGTTGATAAGATTTCAAAAAATCATCCTCGTACTAAATTCTTAATTTTCGATTCTTTGGTGAAAAATAATAATCCTCAAGTGTATTCCTTGTCTTATAATGTCGCAGAGGAAGCTTATATTTTGGGTTATTATGTGGGTCTATTTTTAAAAAATTTTGATTTGTCTAGCAAAAATGTAGCCTTGATTACTGGGCAAGAATATCCTGTTATGAACGATTATATTTTTCCTTATTTTAAAAACGGAGTTAAAGAAGTTTTAGATTCAGAAGTTTTCTTTAGAACTTTAGGAAACTGGTACGACAGTAATAAGGCAAAGGCCTTATCAGATTCCTTAATCTTAAATTCAAAAGTTTCTGTAGTCCTTCCTATTGTGGGAATGGCTGTTGGTGGAGTGCTTGCATCAGTACGTGAGCACAATGTTTTTGCAGTTCTCTTTGATAGTGAAGATTATTTGAATAATAAAGACAATGTTATTGGATCAGGCATTACAAATCATAGATTTTATATAGAAAAAGTGTTAGATAAAGCTTTAAGAGGAGATATTAAATACGGCATTTATGAGGTACTTGGACTTAGGGAGATGGGAGTTTCATTTAATTTTTTAAATAAATTTTATTTAGAAAGTATTAGTCTTGAGATTAAGAAAAAACTTGAAGATAAAATAAAAGCGATGAGCGATGTTGGGATAAAGATAGATTTAGAATGATGTTATGATAGAGTTTAAAAACATAGTGAAGTCATTCCCAGATATCGAGATGCCTATTCTAGATAGTGTTAATTTAAAGATTGAAGAAGCTAAAATTTTGACTGTTATTGGTGGAAATGGAGAGGGGAAAAGCACTTTGTCTAAAATTATAGCTGGGGTTGTGCGTTTTGATAGTGGGGATGTGTTTGTAGATAATAGAGTACAGAAGAATTGGAATGTGGATGAGGCAAAGCGTAATGGTGTTTATCTTGTGTCTCAGATACCTAAACTTAATATGAATTTAAGAGTATGGGAATATCTTAACATTTACTGGTTTGATTCTAAATTTTTTATTTTAATGAATAAATCTAGGACCTATAGATATTATAAGTGGATTAGACAGTTTTATAATATTGATTTTGATCTGGACAAGAGAATACGAGATTTAAATATCAAAGAGGTATATCTTTTGCTTATCATTTCCTCTCTTAAGAGCAATGCAAAAGTTATTATTTTTGATGAAAGTGTAGCTTATTTCTCTCAAAAAGAGGCCAAGGAGTTTATTAAACTCCTTGGCCTTCTTAAGAAGACGGGCATCACTTCTCTTTTTATCACGCATAGAGAAATTGGGAGTGCCGTAGATTTTAGCGATGAATTTATTATTTTAAAAGATGGAAAATGCTTTAGGACGACAAACAAGGAGACGATACTTAACAAACTTGAGATGGTAGTGGATAAATTTGTTTTTACAAAGGTTAATTGTGATAGATCAGATGAAGATTTTATAAAATTTAATTTATTTTTTGAAGATTTTTGGAAGTATGATGTTAGTTTTTCTTTAAAAAAAAGAGGAGTTTTTGGAATTATTGCAGAAGAAGCAGCGATAAAAACGTGGGAGAAGTTATTTTTAGGAGAAATTCCATTTGTGGGATGTGTAAAAATGAACGGTGAGAGGTATGAAGATATTAATGTTTACGACTTAAAGGCGGGATTTTTACCTTTAGGTATTGCTAATTTATTTTCTGATAATAGTACTATTTTGGATGGGTTCTTGGCCAAAATAATGAGTTTTGATAATGAACTCTTTGTTAAGGAAGCCGCTATTAAAAAGCTTAAGGAATTTTTTAGGAAAGATATGGAATATTGCGATGATAAGATAGTTAAGACCTTTTATTCCAAATCTTTTTCATTTTCTGGGGGGACTTTGAAAAAACTTGCCCTTTTTAGAGAACAGTACATTACAAAGAGTGTTTTGATTTGTTTTTCACCTCTTAGCAACCTAGATTATAGGGCATATAATGAGGTAACTATTTTTATTCGTAATTTTGCCAAGCGAAAACCCGTACTATTAATTACTCCTAATTTAGATGAGTTACTTCTTCTATCCGATGATGTTTTAGCTATTAAGGCTGGAGAGGTTTTATTGAGAAAGCCAAGGGATCGTATTAATAAAGCACACTTAAAGGAGCTGCTATTCATATGAGATCGTTTAAGAAGGAATATGTGTTCTTGGTTTTTTCATTTAGTGCATTGATTATTAGTTATTTTTTTGATGGGTTTTTTAGTCTGTCTTATATCAAGGCAATATTTTGGAATTTTATATTGCTTCTATTGATTGCAACAGGGATTTCTACTTGTGCTAGAAGTAATAGTTTGAATCTCGGACATGAGGGGCAAGTCTATTTGGGTGCTTATTTATCTTACGTGTTTTGTGAATTGTTTGGGCTTACGTATTTTAATTTTGTGTTAATAATGGTATTAAGCTCGTCTTTGGTTGGTCTTATAGGGATTATTCCTTTTTTTTTAACATTCTTTTTCGGCGTAAATGAGATGCTTACGGGTCTTCTGATGTCTTATGGGAATCAAAGATTGGTAGATGGATTTATATCAAAGCTTTTAGGTCTAAATGAATTTTTAAATCATACAAAGAGTGTCGATCAAATATTTACTCTCGATACTTCTTTGCCATATTTAATTTTGTTTGGGGTTTCGGTCTGGGGATTTTATGTATTGATACACAAGCGAACTATTTTAGGATTAAAGCTTGAAATATTGAGTGATAGGAAGATGTTGGGTAAGTTTTTTAGTGTTAATGAGTTTAAGTATAAATTTTGTACGGTATTTGCTAGTGCTTTTCTTAATGGACTTGTAGGTACAATGTTTGTTATATTTTTTAAAAATTATTTATTTTTAGGGTTAACTGCGGGACTCGGTTGGAGTGGATTTATTGTGGCAGTAATTTCGGGGTTTAACTATATTTATGTGCTGTTCTTCAGCCTATTTTTTGCAATGCTGAATGAGTTTAATAATTATCTTAAGATACATTATTCTTTTAAGTACGATTTTATTGGATTGTATCAGGCTATATCTATTTTTTTCTCATTATTTTTAATTAATTCGGGTAAAAAATAATGCTTGTTATTTTTATACATTCTCTAATATTCGCATATTTAGCACTTGGGGTGCTTTATACGGAAAAAATAGGTCTTTTAAATATATCTATTGAAGGAATTTCTTTTTTGTCTGCTTTCTTAACATCTCTTCTTATTTATTTGGGGTATGGAATTTTTATTTCAATTGTTATGTCGCTTCTCGTTAGTTTTATTTTTGGTGGGTTTTTGTCCTTTCTTACGGTAAAGGGCTACGACATTTTCATATCAGGCATAGGAGTGAACATATTATGTTATTTTTTAGTCAGTTTTTTGATGAGGTTTAATTTTGATTTTATGCCAGGGTTTAGTTTGGATCTATCAAATAATTTTGCTATTTCTATTTTTGTTTTATTTTTTTTCGTCTTTTTAGGCTTCAGCATTTATATAATAAATTGTTCAAGAGTTAGGGTAGTTTTTGAGTTTATACGCTCAGGAGATTATGAGAATGTATTAGGTGAGCGAACTAGTAATTACTTTAAGTCTTTTGCTATCTTAATATCTGCGATTTCAGCAAGTGTGTCAGGCTCATTTCTTGCTATAAGTCTTAATGTTTATTCTCATAATTTAGGGTTAAATAATGGTTGGCTTTCCGTTTGTATATTATATATTTCGTTTTCGAGTCCTTGGCTTGTTTTTCCAGTTGCATTTTTTATGGTGTTTATTGAGTATAATTTCTTTAATTTTCAGGATTATGTAAATTCTTATTTTGCTCTTGCTTTGCCATTTTACATGGCCATATTAATTAACATATTGATTTCTCCTTTTAGGAAAAATAAGAAATTTTAGTCATACCATTTGTTGAATTTTTAATTTGCTTTAGGGTTCTCATTTGTAGTTCTAACCTTTTTATTTTGATTTTATTAAAGAGATAAAAGGGTAACTGCTTTACAATATCTAGGTTATGTAGAAAGAGTGTATATAACATATCGTCATGTGTTTCTATTTGAAAAATAGTGTTAATGATTAGATCAAATATTGAGTCTTCATCTTCAATGAAATGATAAAGACCTTTTTTTAATATGGCGTCAATGAGTATGTATGTGTTAGTGTTTAGTAAATTTTGGTTTTTTTGCATAAAATCTGTTATATAAGCCATTGAATTGCTAGACTCTCCGATGAGAAAATACGCCCATGAAATGTCAAGATAATTTGATGTATCCGCGAAATCAATTATCTCTAGATAAGTTTTTGTTTGTTTAATTGCTTCTAGCCAATTTCCCATCAGATATTCTAGTTCCGAGAGTAATAAGTACGCATCAACTTGTTTAGGATCCTTGTTTATAATTTCCATCAATAATAGTTTAGATTTGTCATATTTTTTTAAATTTTTTAATAAAACTGATTCTTTGTAAAGCTCATCAATTTTATCTCCTCCCATATCTTCTGCAGATATTTCTGCGTAAATGGGAATAACGATATTTATAAAGGCTAAAATTAGAATTATTCTAAATTTTTTCATAGGTTTTCCTCTTTTATTTTGTTTAAAATTTCTAGTATTATGTCTTGGCATTCGTTGATTAAATTGTCCCCAGAATTTTTATCCTCAATTTCATTTTTGATATTTCGGATATCATTCATTATTTCAAGATAGGTTCCAAACCTTAAGAAGGTATTGTGAGGATTTTTAGATTTATTTTCGTTATTTGTAAGTATTCCAGTTAAAAATCCGGCCATTCCAAAAAGAGAGCTTGTCTTAAGGCCCAACAAAGGGATATGCTCCTTAATGCTCAGGATGTGTGTTGCTTTGTTAAGTTCAATGTCGCTTCCGTGCTCCAGGTGAAGAACTGCAGGAGTTGTGAGAAAATTTTCGCAAATTAATAATTTTTGACTTTCTTTTGAATTGGAGTTCCTTATTAAACCCACCGGCAGGAAATAAATTATATTTGTAGTATTAATACTGGAGTCTATTCCATAAATTAAGTGAATAGTCAGATCCTCCTCTTCTTTGTAAAGTACCGTCTTTAATATCATAAACAATTAAGCTTCCGGAATGAGGTAATTCAAGTAGCAGGCTTAACTTGTATAAATTTTCAGAGTTACCAGCGTTATGCCCTAAAGCATGCTCCAGTACAACCATTAGTATTTGCCTTATTTTCTTCATCCCTCGTTTGATTATCCAAGCGGGTTGCACTTGAATGTGTTTTTACTGTATCCTCTCCATGATTAAGCTTTAGCGCTAAACCCGTGCCTTTAAAGAGATTTAGAAAATTATTCATTTGAAAGTACGACATTAATGTTCTTTTCAATATTTTCTAAAAACAATTTATTTTTCATATATAAGAATTATAATAAAAGCATAGCTGAGATGAGAGTTGTATGTATGATGTTAATGATGAGTATTCTAGGAGGGCTAGGAAAGAGGGGTACCTTGCTAGGTCTGTTTATAAGTTGGTAGAAATTGACAAGAGGTTTTCTTTGTTTTCTTCTGGTAACATATTGGATATTGGGGCATCTCCTGGCAGTTTTTCTCAGTATGCCTACGGTAAGCTGAGAGAGGGGATGCTTGTTGCTGTTGATCTTGATGAAATGAGTCTTAATTTTGGCAGTAATTTTTGTTTTATAAAGGGTGATGTGTATCTTGGTAGTGTTGTGCAAAGAATTAAATCTTTTGCTCCTTACAGTCTGGTTTTGAGTGATGTAGCTCCTAGGACCACCGGTAACAGGTTAGTTGACACGAGTAATTCTTTTAATCTGAATAGTAGAGTGGTAGAACTAGCTTCTGAGATCTTAGCTAGGGGCGGGAGTTTATTAATTAAGGTTTTTCAGGGAGGAGAAGAGGATCAGATTTTTTTTGTGCTTAAGAGATATTTCAGAATTGTTAGGAAGATTAGGCCTAAAGCTGTGAGGAAAAATTCATTTGAAATTTATTTTTTATCTAAGGGCTTCATGTGTTAGAAGCGAGTAGTTAGGTAATGTTAAGGGTGTGGGTATGTTTGGAAGAGAAAAGGTTAGAGAGAGAAAATCTCAGTTACAGATTGCATGTTTTAAGATAGGAAGAGAAAGCTATGGGATTACAATAGATCATATTAGGGAAGTGATTAAGGTGCCTCTGGATAGCATATATGCGATACCTAATGTTCCTGAATACATCACAGGTATTTACAATCTTAGAGGGGATATTATTCCTTTAATAAATTTAAATATTAGGTTTAACATTCCTTCTATTTGTCAAACAGAGGAAGATAAAATTTTAACGGGTTACTTAATAGTAAATATTAAGGGAAAGCTTTTAGGCATATTTGTGGATAAGGTATTAAAAGTGATTAGTTTTGATGCATCTAGAGTGCAAGAACCTCCTGCTACTTTGCAGACTTTGGATAGAAAGTATATATCTGGTGTTGTTAAAGTCGATAGTGAGGAAAATTTTGAAAGTGAGTATTTAGTATTAATTGATATTGAGCAAATATTTGACAAGGTTGAGTTTGAGGGGATTCCATACAAGGAAAGTAATGGAAGATAGGGTTTTAATTTATATTAATTACTCAAATTTGCATGCTGAGTTTCTTGGTTGTGAAATACAAAAATATTTAAAAGATAAGTACGGTGTTTTAGGTTTGTTGATGGGAGCTGGTAAGTCTTTGGAGTTATCGGAAAGCGGTGGTTTGATTTTTGCAATAACCCTAGGGGGGGATGGCACGGTTTTATTGGCCAGCAGTTTATTGTTAGAAAGTGATATTGATGTTCCAATAATTTCAATCAATCTGGGCAAGGTAGGGTTTTTAGCAGACATAAAACCCAAAGACTTTAAGGAAGTAGTAGATAAATTTTTCGATCATTCTTTAGTTATTCATGAAAAATATTTGCTTAGTGTGACTGCTTATAGGGGTGGGCGCGCTGTACTTACTAAGTATGCTTTAAATGATGTAATTATTCGTTCAAGTATTCTTAATAAGTTAATTTGTGTAGATCTTAAGGTTAATTCAGAAGATTTTCTTTCATATAGAAGTGATGGGGTAATATTTGCGACCCCCACGGGGTCGACCGGATATTCTTTCTCTGCAGGGGGCTCTGTTTTAGAATCAGATCTTAAAGCCTTCATTTTAACTCCCATTTCTCCACATTCGGTTTATAATCGTTCCTTTGTTTTTTCAATCGGGAGCCAAGTTACGCTTTCATTTCAAAAAAAATGTACTCTAAAACCAATATCAATTTTTGTTGATGGGGTTAATCTTGGAAAATTTGATGTTGATACTGTTTTTGAAGTAAGTCTTGCAAATAAAAGCCTGCGGTTTGCGTCTTTTTGTACGGACACTTTTGTGAAAAGACTTAAAAATAAGTTATTATAAAGCAAAGCATTTTAATATTTATTTTTGAGTTTTGTATGTTGGTTGAGCTTTTTATAAGAAATTTTGTTTTAGTTAAAGAAGTGTCTATTGGTCTTAGAAAGGGATTGGTAGTATTTACGGGTGAATCTGGTAGCGGGAAGAGCCTACTGTTGTCTTCAATTTATTATTTGTTTGGTGGGAAGCTTAAAGATAACGTCATTATGGATAAAGAGAGAGAGTGTGTTTTGCTTGCTAAATTTATGGCAAATAGAGGAGCTAGGGATTATTTATCTTCTAAAGGCATACTAGTAGACGATTTTATTAGCATAAAGAGGGTAATTATGGCTAAGTCTTCAGACACCTTTTTGAGTAATTACTATATTAACAACGAGCCTATTTCTAGTGTAGTCTTAAAACCAGTTTTTGATATGCTGATTGAGATCCATTCTCAAAATCAACAATATTTAATTTTGAGAAATCCATCAAATAATTTAAAGATTTTAGATAATTATGCTAATTTGAACGTTTCTTTGGAAGAATATAAATTAGTTTACGAGGATTACGTTAAGTTTTCAAATGATTATGATAATTTTATTTCGGAAGAAAAATCACATAAAGAAAGTAAAGAAGAATGTGAAAGGATACTTAAGGATATAGATTCTTTAGATCCTGAAGTAGGAGAGGAGGAGAGGTTAAAGTCCAGATTAGATGAGCTTCGCAATCATGAATCTTTATGCAGTACGCTGTTAAACTTAAAGAATGTCTTAACTTTGAGCGAAGATGCCTCTGCTTTAAGTGAGGTAAAAAGGGTAATTTGTGATTCCGAGCATCTGTCTGAGATGAATAGTTCTTATCTTGAGCTTGAAAAGCGTCTTAAGAACGCTTATTATGAACTTGAGGATATTGGGCAAGTTTATAGCCGGCTTCTGCTCGATATGGCCTATGATGAGCGAGAGGTTGAGGAAATAGAGAGTAGGTTGTATGACATTTTTCGCTTCAAGAAAAAGTATGGACCAAATATTGAAGATATTATAGAATTGAGGGAGAGATGTAGTGCTGTTGTTAATTCGTCGCTTAATTTCGAAACTGAAAGGCTATATAGGGAGCAAAGACTAAATGACTTGTTAGTCCTAACGGAGAAGTTGGCAGGTAATATTTCAGAAGCTAGGAAAAAGGCTGCTTTGAGCTTTTCTTCTGGAGTAACAGCAATATTACACAGGCTTAGTATGGGTAATGCAAAATTTTTTGCTTCAATATCAGAAAGGAAAATGGGCTTGACGGGTATTGATGAGTTGGAATTTTCGATTTCTAGTAATCTTGGGGTAAAAGCGCAACCAATTTATAAAATTGCTTCTGGAGGAGAACTTTCAAGGATAATGTTGGCCATTAAGAGTGTACAAAATATTAGTGAAGATAGGCTTGTAATATTTGATGAGATTGATTCTGGGATAGGGGGGGAGGCTGGTGTTAGTTTGGGTAGGTATTTAAAAAATTTATCAGGGAATGTTCAAATATTTGTTGTAACTCATCTTGCCAATATTGCAAGTCTTGCAGATTATCACGTTTTAATAAAAAAGGAATTCAATAAAGGTGTTACTTGCGTTAACGCTACTATGTTGAAGGGGAATGATCGAGTTTTAGAGGTCGCTAGGATGCTTAGCGGGGATATTAATGACAGTAGCATTAAACACGCAGAGGTCCTTTTGAAAAATAGTAGTCAAGTATGAATGGTTATTTATGGATTTAATTGATAGCAAAGATTATCAAAAGATTTTATTTATTGATGGTCTTATTTTGCAAACTTTCAATGACATAAGGGAAATCAAAGAGTCTGGAAAATTATCACTTGATTCTGAAGCAACGATTAATTTTATCAATTTAAATTTGAATGTTTTAAGTTATATTGTTTCTTTAAATTATTTTTATACAAGACCTAGATTGAAGGTTAATTATAATTTTAAGAAAAATCTTTTTAACTTTATTACCGATTCTTCTTTGTTTGTAAGTCCTGTTTTACTTGCTCCTTCCAGTGAGCTTATTGAAAGAGGATCTGTAATTGATCTAGACCCCAAAGAGCGGTTTTTGATTGTTAGAAAATTAGGGTATCTTATTGACCTGGGAATATATTTTAATAAGGGTGATTCTAAATCAATTTTTTTCCTAGAAGATATATATCTTAGATTTATTGTTTTTGTGAAGAATTTTATTGATTTTAAGAATTTAGCAAAAAATCTGCTTATTGATAGTCCTTTTTATAAAGTTCAATTAGCCCATCTTGTTAAGTCTTTAGAGCTTTTAGAGGAAGGGGCATTTCTTTTAAAAGTCAGATATGAAACAAACAAAGCTTACGTATTTTCAAAACAGGCCCTGAGTTATATTCAAGCCGGAAAGATTTTAGCTGTTGTCACTTCCCAAAAGGAGATAGCTGAGAAATTTTCAAAATTTTATGATGTTTGGTCTGCTAAGTTTAAGTCGGATTTGAACAAATCAGAGTAATAAGGAAGGATACTAATAGTTTTGAATTTTGATGAAGAAGGCATAGTTAAGTATAAAAAAATAAGATTTCTTTTATTACTAATTTTTTTATTACTCTTAACAGTAGTGGTCGGTTTTTTGCTAAAAACAACCACTACTGTTTCTACGTTTTATAAGTTTAAGCGTTTTGAGGTGAGTCCTCATGATTTTGTTGATATTTCTCCAAGCAATAGTGTCTTTATTGGAGGAAAGGTTATAAAACTAGATTCTAACAGGGGTCATTACAGCGTTTTAAACGATCATTTGGTGAGTTTTTCAGATTATTACTATGTGATTTCTAATTTTAAAGATCATTATTCCGTATTCCTCAGGGAAACTAATAAATTTTTATTTTCGTTTAAATTTAAAGGTTTTGTTTTTTCGAAAGGTAATGCTATTTTTGCTCTAAATGATTTATATAAAGATTTAGAGGTTTATGGGTCTAGTGGAGATAAAATTTTATCTTTGAAGTTCATAGCGTCCATATTAAGCATTGATTATAACGATGATGTCTTATCGCTAGGGCTATCTGATGGTAGAGTATGCACATACAAGCGGGGTAATTTGATTTATAGTAGTGATGTTCCAGAGATTAGATTTCCGGTTTTATGTGTCAAGTTAAGCTTAGATAATAAATATTTGTGTGTGATAAGAGAACACGAAGGGGACTCTTTAGAGATAATTAATCTAGATAATAAGCGCGATCAGGTAATGCATTTAAGTAATTTAAAAATTAAAAATTTGAATCCTTTTTTAAGATTCGATGATTTTTATAATTTATTTATTGAAACCAAAGATTCATTTTTAATAATTAGTATTGAAAACGGTAAACTTTTTAAAGTTGATAATAAAAATTATGTTTTAAAAGCCTCATATGATTCTTTTTGTGAAATTTATAGAATATATTTTTATGATTCAGATGCTAAGATAGTAAATATAAGAACTTATTCTGAAAATTCTTTTAAGTTGTTTGATAACGTGTTTTTTAGCGATGGGATGGTTTCGTACGTTGAATTTAATGGAGGAGTTTTGTACTTTAGCGATGATGGTGGTTTAAGGTATTTGGGACTGTAATTGCCATGAAGATTGTATTTCTTTTTCTTTTTAGTTTTGTTAATCTGTATTCGTTTTTGGAGTTCGGGAGAGGTGAAAAATTTGGTTTGGTTAGGGATTTTGGAGAACCCTTAAATGGAGATAATGATATAGGTATTGGCATAAAGCTTCAAGCTGTGGATACGAATATCTCTGTTTTTTCAAACAATTACAAAATTTTATATTCTAAAAATAAGGAACATGAATACGAGAGAAGCGTTTTAATTATTTTTGATAAAGATTCAGCCCTTAATCTGGAATTTTTTGGTGATTTTGTGTATAAAAACGAGAGAATTTTTTTCGCAGACGGTAACAAAGTCTTTGATGTTGTAGTTATTGATCAACATAGAGGGTATATAATCAACCCATTATTTGTAATCAAGAATAGAGGTAATTTAACTGTAGGTCCTTCCTTTTCTTTGGGTAGTGTCCTTTTAAAGGGTAAAGACGATACGATGCTTGAATTGCAACGAAATACAAATTTGGATATGGGGTTTGGAAATTATGGCCTTGTTTTGAATTTTTCTAAAGGCAATGCTAATGCCTTAAATACACTTAAGGGTATTTATTACTTTGAAGTGTTGTTAAATAATAAAAGTATTTTTCGTGTTAAATTTCAAAGTATATTTTTGAACAATAATCTGTATGTTGTTTCTGGAAACAAGAACCATGATTTATCGCTTTTTAACTTTAAGAAGGATAATGGAATTATTGAAATAAATAATCTTGAATTTGCTAAGGGAAAGAACGAAATTACAATTAGGTATGGAGATGTTTATGAGACTGAGATTAAGTTAACCTACAGGTTTGTTATTAATGGGTGATGTTATGCTTCATACCTCTGTACTTCTTGACGAGGTGGTTGATCTTTTAGATTCTGTTTGTGTAGGTGATGGATGTATTTTCGTTGATTGTACCCTAGGAGAAGGCGGGCATTCATGTGCGGTATTAAGAAAATATGAAAACATAAGTGTAATTGGTATTGAGAGAGATGTTGCTATTTTAAACAAGGCGAAAAATTTTCTTGAGGAATTTAAAGATAGAATTTCATATTTTAATATTTGGTTTGATGATTTTTTTTGTGAATACCCCTTAAAGAATAGGGCTAATTTTATTTTGGTTGATCTTGGCGTTTCTATGTTTCATTACAGGGAAAGCGGCAAGGGGTTTTCTTTTTTAAAGGACGAAATATTGGACATGAGACTTGATCCTAGTTCTTCAAGTCTTAGTGCGTATGATATTGTAAACACTTTTAGTAAGGAAAAACTTGAAAATTTAATCTATGAACTTGGCGGTGAGCATTATTCTAGAAGAATTGTAAAATCTATTCTAGAAAGTAGGAAAGTGAAAAAAATAAAGACTGCCTTAGAACTACAGAATATCATTGAGAGAGACTATCCTAGGATCAATTTTAAAATAAATCCAGCAACTAAGACATTCCAAGCGTTAAGAATTTATGTTAACGATGAGCTTTTCAGATTAAAGAGAAGTTTACCATTATGGTTAGAAAAATTAGCAAAGGATGGAATTTTGGCCATTATTACATTTCATTCATTAGAGGATAAAATTGTAAAGGAATCTTTTAAAAATTTAGATAGAAATTTGTATTCTGTATTGACTAAAAAACCTATAATTCCGAGTTTGAAAGAGAAGAAATGTAATAGTGCATCCCGAAGCGCTAAGCTTAGAGCCGTAAAAAGAATAGATAGGTAGAATGGGGAAAATTGAAACTATATTATTTATTGATTTTGATATTAACAGTAGTTGCATGTCTTAACATTTATCTTAATTTTAGATATGTTGTGAAATTGCGAGAGTTTGAGGATTTAAATCAGGAACAAAGTAACATTGTTGATGAAAACCTTAGATTGCTAACTGTGATATATGAACTAGAAAATATTGAGAGGATAGAAGAGCTTAGCAAAGATTATTTAGATTTAGAGAAACAGGAGAATAGTGACATAAATGTTATTGAGTAACAGGTTCCTTAAATGAGGGTGTTTAGTGCATATAAAAGTTGAAGATATTCTAAATTCTTCAGATGATGTTAAATTTATCGGACATTCAGAAAGCATGCAAAAGGTTTTGTCCTTTTATTCGATTGATAGCCGTGAGATAAATACAAAGAACAGCAATGACAGTCTTTATTTTGCATATAAGGGAGATAGAGTAGATGGATTTTCTTTCGTTGATTATTTGATTGGTATTGGTGTTAAATATTTTGTGTGTTCTAGGGATTATGAACTTTCCTGTATTGAGTATTTCAAAAAGAGAAATGATTTAGGATTTTTGCTAACTAGTGATGTAATTGCTTTCTTGCAGAAAATGGCATCGCATTTTATTAAGAAAACAAATTTCAAAAGGATAGCTGTTACTGGTAGCAATGGAAAGACTACAACAAAGGAAATGCTTTACAGCGTATTATCTGAAAGGTATAAAACTTGTAAGACTTGGGGGAATTTAAATTCAGACATTGGACTCCCCCTTAGTATCTTAAGAACTAGGGGAGATGAAGAATATGCTGTTTTTGAAGTTGGGATTAGCTACATTGGGGAAATGAATCTCCTATCTGAGATATTAAATCCTGAAATTGTTATTATTACAAACATAAGTTATGCACATATGCAAGCTTTTGAAAACCTAGATATTGTTGCTTCTGAGAAGGCCAGAATTATTACTAAGAGCACTCGGATAGTTATGCTTAATGAGAACTGTCCTTATCATCATGATTTGAAAAAAATAGCCAATTCTAGAAGCCCAGGGAGTAAAATTTTCTACTTTGAATTTGATAGGCTACAGATAGGATCATTGTCAATGTTGAATAAGAAATTGTCTCGTGATTTTAATTATAAAGGTTTTAATTACTCTATTTTATTACCAGGTAGGCATAATATTTTTAATGCAATATCTTGCATCAATCTAGCCTTGTTACTTGGGCTTAGAGAGGATGAAATTAGAAGGGGACTTATGCATACTGACTTCCAAAGAGGTAGAGCAGAGCTTATGAAGGTGAAGGACTATCTAGTGTTAAATGATTCTTATAATGGTAATTTAGGTTCCTTTATGGCTTTAAAGAAGATGATCATAGATCTTGATATTGAGGATAAAAAAATTATTGTTCTTGGGGCTTTTAAAGAGCTTGGAAAATTTTCGTATGAAGCACACAAAACAGTAGTACAAGAGATTATTCCAATGAATTTTGATAAAGTTTTTTTAATTGGAGAAGAATATCAAGAAATAAAGAGGAGTAAGAATTTTGAATTGAGTAATTTGTATTACTTTAATAGTTTTGAAAATTTTATTAATTATTTTGTTAAGAATTTAGAGGCTCATTGCTTTATTGTTATTAAAGGATCAAGGGCAAACAGGCTTGAAAGGATTCTTGACTACATTTAGGGATTGATGAGGTTTTATGTTTTATCTTCTAGGATTAAGATTACTCAAATATATTACTTTCAGGGCAGCTTATGCCACCGTTTTTGCATTTTTACTTGCTTTATTTGTTGGTCCTTTTATTATCTTGAAACTTAAGAAATTGAAGCTGGATCAAATCTTAAGAGAAGAAGGCCCTAAGCGCCATTTGAATGAAAAGGTAGGGATACCTACCATGGGTGGCATTCTCATTTTTTCTTGCGTATTAATTTCTTTGTTGTTTTGGGCCAATCCTTTCAATATTTACTTTTTAATTATTCTTTTTGTAATGCTTAGCTTTGCATGTTTGGGATTTGTGGATGATCTTTTAAAGATAAAGAGACAAAATACAGATGGACTTAATGCTAGGTTTAAAATTTATGGACAGATTTTGTTTTCTTTTGTGTCAGTTAGTATTCTTTACTATTTTGGAAGTGGACATGTCAGTATAATTTATTTTCCGTTTATTAAGTCTTTCAATTTAGATTTAGGCTTTTTGTATATTCCGTTTGGAATGTTTGTTTTAATATCTGCATCTAATTCTTTTAATTTAACAGATGGCCTTGATGGGCTTGCCATTGGACTTAGCACAGTTATAACAGGAGCTTTAATAATAATTGCTTATCTTACAAGTAGAGCAGATTTTGCATCTTATTTAAATATTCCAAATATTAAAGGAACTGAAGAACTTGTAATATTTCTTGGAGCTTTGCTTGGGGGTAGTTTTGGGTTTTTATGGTTTAATGCTTATCCTGCTAAAATAATGATGGGAGATACTGGCAGTTTGTCAATTGGAGCAATCCTTGGAATGGTTGCTTTAATTTTGAAAAGTGAGATTCTTTTTGCAATTCTTGCAGGGGTTTTTGTGGTTGAGACCTTGTCTGTAATTATTCAGGTGGTTGTGTATAAGAGAACTGGAAAAAGGATATTTAAGATGGCACCGCTACATCACCATTTTGAAGAGCTTGGGTGGTCTGAAATGCAGGTCGTTATTAGGTTTTGGATAATAGGTTTAATATTCGCTATACTTGCTTTAAGTACTCTTAAGATTAGATGAGTTAAAATTTGCTGATATGTTGTTTGTAGATAAAAGTTTGCTTAGAAAGTATTATTTGCTTGTTTTGTGGTCTCTTGTTTCTTACGGACTTATTGTATTTTATACGTCTTCGTTCTTTTTAAGTCTAGAACTTACGGGAGATCCTAATTTTTTGTTTTTAATGCGTCTTAGGTACCTTTTTTTGAGTTTTATTACATTTTTTGTTTTTGAAAGAGTTTCTCTAGATTTTTTAAGAAAAATAGTGTCTATTGTACTACTTATAACCTTTACTTTGGTTTTGGCAACTTTTTTGTCTCCTAGTATTTCTGGTGCAAAAAGATGGATATTTTTAGGGGGAGTTAGTATACAGCCTTCAGAGATTTTTAAATTGTCTTTTACGATCTATCTCTCAAGTTATTTGAGTAAGTTTAGATTAAAATCAGACAACAATATGTCTTATTGGATTAAGCCTATGATGGTTTTTTCTAGTTTTTGGTTGCTTATAATTTTGCAAAATGATTATTCAACAGCTATTTATTTTGCTATTCTTTTTTTTATTATCTTGTTTATTTCTGAAATGGCAATTGGGTATATGTTTTCTATCTTGTTCACGTTTTTGCCGATTTCTGTTCTTTTTTTGGTGTTTGAGCCCTATAGAGTTGCTAGGATTTTTGCTTTTCTAAATCCTCATGAAGATCCTTCGGGAAAGGGATACCAGATAATTGCGTCTTTTAATGCTTTAAAAAGTGGAGGCATTTGGGGTAAGGGTCTTGGCATGGGAGAGATAAAACTTGGAAAACTACCAGAGGCTAACTCAGATTTTATTTTCTCAGTTCTTGGAGAGGAGCTAGGGTTTTTAGGGGTTTGTGTTGCAATTGTGCTGTTTTTTCTATTTTTCTATCTTGGGTATTTTGTTGCTATTTATGCTAAGACTAAGTTTAGGTTCTTTATTGCCTTCATATCAAGTCTTGTAATCTTTCTTCAAAGTATTATGAATATTTTAATTGCAGTGGGGCTCCTGCCCCCTACAGGAATAAATTTGCCGTTTTTTTCTTCAGGCGGCTCTTCTATTGTTATTACAATGGCACTTGCTGGGTTGATTGCAAATGTTGCTAGAGATGTTGAGAGTGGGTAAGTTTTAGGGGGGTATAGAAGAATTGATTCAATCTTGAATATGATGGTTTATAAAAGATTTTTGTTAAGATACATATACGTAATAGTTTCTCTTATATTGCTTGAGGTTGTTTTTATTATTTTTATTTCGCCTTATTTTTTAATTAGGTATATCAGCTTTAATGATGGTATTCATATTTCTCAAGAAGATATAATAAAGATTTCAGGTATTAAGCCTAATACTTATTATTATGAAGTTGATACTGCTGTTTATGAGGCAAATATTAAGAAGCATTTAAGAGTAAAAAATGTAAGGGTGGAGCTCATATTTCCTAATAAAATTAGTATTAATATCGAAAAGAGAATGCCTGTTGTTGTTACTTATGAAAATATTAATGGTGGCTTCATTTATTATTTCATCGACTCAGATGGTGTAATTTTAGAAAAGGGTAAAGATTTAATTTATGATTTGCCTATAATTAGTGGATTGCGTCTGAGTGAAAATGAGGTGGGTGATTTTTTAGAAGATAGAATGGTTGCTGTTATAAAGCAGCTTAACTATATTAAAATAAATCATAATACTTTGTATAATTTGGTATCAGAGATCAATTTTTTAAAATTGAATTTCTATGATTACAAGATAACTTTGTATATGAAAAATATATATAATAGGATATTGATAACGTCTGATATGAACTTAATGAGTTCAGTGCATAGGGTATTAATGATAGCTGATTTGCTTAAAGGAAGCTCCGATACTGTTGATTTAAGAAGTGGTGATATCATTTTGTTAGGAGAAAATTAGTGTCTAGGAATTTGATAGTAGGGTTGGATGTTGGAACTTCAAAGATTTGCACTGTTGTTGCTGAGATAAATTTGAATAACCAATTGGAAATAGTGGGAATAGGCACTAGTGTATCAAGGGGTGTTAGGAAGGGGGTTCTTATAAATATTGAGGCGGCGCTTGATTCGATTTCTAATTCTATTGAAGCTGCAGAACTTATTTCTGGGTGTGATATTTCTGACCTTTCTGTTTCTATGTCAGGTAGTAGCATTGAGGGCGCTAATTCTCGTGGAGTTGTTGCAATAAATTCAAAAACCAGAGAGATTAATGAAGAGGATGTTGATCGTGTTATTGAGGCGGCTAAGGCTATTGTAATTCCTATGGATAGAGAGATTTTACATGTTGTTCCTCAGGAGTTTATTGTTGATGGGATTCCTCATATAAAGAATCCGATAGATATGATGGGAATTAGGCTCGAGGGGGAGGTACATATTATTACAGGTTCTAGCTCTTCAAGTCAAAATTTAGTTAGATGTGTAAATCGTGCTGGATTTTCTGTTGACGAGATTGTTCTTGGAAGCTTAGCCTCCTCATATGCAACTTTATCTAAGGAAGAGAGAGAAATGGGAGTTTTATTTATTGATATGGGCAAGGGGACTACAGATGTAATTCTTTATGTTGATGGTTCTCCTTATTATACGGGAGTGGTTCCTATTGGTGCAAATAGAGTAACCCTCGACATTGCTCAGGTTTGGAAGGTTCCCGAGGATGTTGCTGAGAATATTAAAGTAACAGCAGGGGTTGCTCATATTTCTGTACTTGAAAGCCAGATGGAGAGCGTTGTTATTCCTAATCTTGGAACTAGACCCCCTCAGGAGAAAAGTAGGAAAGAATTGGCTATTATTATTAATTCAAGGTTGAGTGAGATTTTTGAAATGATTAAAGTCGAGGTAATGAAGAGGGGGCTTTACAATAAGATCAATGGAGGAATTGTGTTAACGGGTGGAGGTGCATTATTCCCTGGTATTTCTAATTTAATGGAAGAAGTATTTAAATATCCGTCAAGAATAGGGTTTCCAATGAATATTAACGGGGTAAGTGAGGAGTATGTTGATCCTAAATTTTCTTCAGCCCTTGGGCTTGTTCTTTATAAACACGAACAACAAAAATTCAATAAATTAAAGAAGGGAAGTAGTAAATCCAAGAATCAAAGTAAAATATCTTCAAAGTTGAAAGGTTGGTTTTTGAAAGAGTGGTTTTGACCGGCCATGGAGGAAATTTAATGAAAGATTATAATATTATTGACAGTCATTCAAGGAGGTTTGATTCTGCTGCAAATCCTACGGTTCTTAAAGTAATTGGTGCAGGTGGGGGCGGTAGTAATGCTGTTAATCGTATGATTGAATATGGAGTAAGGGATGTTGAATTTATTGTGGCAAATACTGATCTTCAAGCGCTCCAGACCTCTATTGCTCCGATAAAAATTGCTCTTGGTGCCAAGGTTACTGCAGGGCTTGGGGCTGGTGGGAAACCTGAAATTGGACAGGCTGCGGCCGAGGAAGATATCGATATTATTAAAAATCATTTAGCCGGCGCTGACATGGTATTCATTACTGCTGGAATGGGGGGAGGAACTGGAACGGGTGCAGCCCCTGTGATTGCGCAGGTAGCAAAAGAACTTGGGATTTTAACTGTTGGAGTTGTTACTAAGCCTTTTAAATTTGAGGGACCTAAAAAAATGCGACTCGCTGAGCAGGGAATAAATAATTTGCGAAAATCTGTCGATACCTTAATAATTATTCCAAATCAGAAGCTTTTAACTGTTGTCGATAAGCGGACCACTATTAAGGATGCTTTTAAAAGAGCAGATGATGTTTTGAGGATGGGTGTTCAGGGAATTGCTGGTCTCATCATTGAGCATGGAGAGGTTAATATTGACTTTGCTGATGTTAAGAGTATTATGCAGGGTCAGGGTGATGCTTTAATGGGTATTGGTTACGGTAAGGGAGAGAATAGGGCAGTTGATGCAGCTACTTCTGCCATCAGTAATCCCTTGCTTGAAGAAGTTAGGATTGAAGGGTCTAAGGGGCTTCTTGTTAATGTAACGGGAGGGGAGGATTTCTCATTGCTTGAGCTTGAGGAGATTATGGGAATAATTACTGCTAGTGTTGATGATGAGGCTACTGTTATTTATGGGCATGCTATTAACTCTAACCTTGATGATGAAATTTATGTTACTGTTGTTGCCACTGGATTTTCCTCTAAAAAGCAAAAAGACTTGTCTGGTACTAATGAGAGTAATACTTTAAGTTCAAAAGAATTTGATAGTTTGATGTCAGGAAATCAGGACAATACTGGAAGTTCTTATGGAATGAGCGACAACTTTATAGCAAAATCCAAAAATGTTAATTATTTTGAAGATGATATTGATGTCCCAACATTTTTAAGAAATTTAAATAAAAAAAGTAGTGATGATTGAATGAAAAAGTTGATGTCATTCTTGTTATTTGGGGTTATTTCTTGTGGGAGTGGATCCAAGGAGAAGACAAATCTTGGTCTTAGAATAAGAGAGATAGAGATAGCAGGAGGGGGTCCTTTAGAGAAGATTGAGGTTTATAAGGAATTTATTGGTAGGGAAGAAAAAAATGTTTTAAACATATTAAATTCTATTGATAAAAAATCTAGATTTTTTAGTCTAATTGGGCTTGAGCTTATTAAGCTGGGTCAATACGGCCCTGCCATTGAGTATTTTAATAAAAATTTGGAATATAGTTCGAGCAATTATTTATCTCATTTTTATATAGGAGTATCTTCTTATAACTTAGCTAAGGAGATAAAGAGTAGAGAAAAGATTGAAGAATACTTAAGTCTTGCAGAAGATTCTTTTTTAAAATCAATTTCTATTAAAAATGATTTTAAAGAAGCTCTTTTTTCTATCTCCACTATGTATGTTTATGATCTTAATAGGCAAGTGGATGCCAAGGAATATCTAAGTAAACTTGAAGCTATGGGAGAGAGTTACTTTGAATTTTTTATGTTAAGAGGCTCAAATTACTATTCTCTTGGTGATTTTAGTAATGCCTTATTGTTTTATGAAAAAGCAAAAAACAAGGCTTTGACTGAGGAGCAAATAGAGGGAGTTAATAGAGTGATGAGTAATTTCAAATAGTTTATGATTAAATTACTCTACATAGATAGTTTGAAATTTTTAAAGAGCAAAGAAAAACTTAAGATTTTTAATGATTTTGGTCTGGATGATGTCTTTCGATTAACCCTGAGTGATATTTCTTCCTATTTATCTAGAGATTTCAAAAAAGTGCATAGACTTCCAGACTTGAAGTTGATCGAGCTTCAACAGAAGGTTATTAATAGGACAGGTGCAAAGGTTTCTTTTTTGGGAGACAGGGACTACCCTCTAAAGCTTAAAAGGATTTACGATCCACCGTTTGCTATTTATTATAAAGGAAATCTTCCAAATTCTGTGGCTGTGTCTTGGGCTGTTGTGGGTTCAAGGCGAATTGGAAGGACTTTAGCAAGTCGAATTGGAGAGTTGGTATCTCATCTTGCTAGAAATAATATTGAAGTAGTATCTGGATTTGCGATAGGTGCTGATATTGAAGCGCATCTTGGAGCAATAAAGAATAGGAAAAGAACGTACGCTGTTATTGCAACTGATATTGATAATATTTATCCGAGGCAAAATAGAAAATATGTCTCCGAGCTTTTAGAAAATGGAGGAGGAATAATTACTGAAACTTTACCCTACGAAAAAATACAAAATTATTTTTTTGCGAAGCGGAATAGGATAATATCGGGTCTCTCAGATTCCGTTTTTGTGACATATGCTCCGATGAAATCTGGTGCCTTAATTACTGCTGATATTGGACTTGATTTAGGCCTTGATGTTTATGTATACGATATTGATTATTCTGGAGAGGGCTCTAAGGCTTTATATGAAAGTGGAGCTCAGGAGATCAAGGGAATACCAGATCTTTATAAGATACTTAATGTTCAATATAATGAGCCTGAAATTAGTGACGATGGCCCTGGGGATCATTTTGAGTGTAGGAATATATCTAGTGTGCTTGTTAAAAATTTATTGAATGAAATATCTAAATAGGGGGTTTAGTATGAATTTTAATGGGACTACAGTAATTGCAATAAGAAGAAAGGGGAAGACAGTGGTGGCCGCAGATGGGCAGGTGACTTTTGGGCATACCGTTTTAAAGTCCAATGCTATAAAAATAAGAAAATTACTTAGTGGTAAGATTTTGGCAGGATTTGCAGGTTCAACTTCTGACGCTATTACTCTTTTTGAGAAATTTGAAGAAAAGATTAAAGCTAGAGAAGATGGGATTATTGATATCAAAAGAGCTGCTGTAGATCTTGCAAAAGATTGGAGGTCTGACAGAATATTACACAAGCTTGAAGCAATGATGCTTGTAGCGGACTCTGATAATATTTTATTGATTTCAGGTACTGGTGATGTTGTTGAGCCTGAGGAGGATGTCATCTCGATAGGCAGTGGGGGCAATTATGCATACTCGGCGGCGCTTGCTTATATGGAAGATAAAAAATTAAGCGCTGTTGAAATTGCTTTTAAGTCTTTAAAGGTAGCAGCGAGGGTGTGTATATACACAAATTCAAATATTGTTCTTGAGGAGATTGGTTAATGGATAAATCTGAAAAGCATAATATAATTCCTAAAGAGATTGTTGCAGAATTGGATAAATACATAATAGGACAGTCTGAGGCTAAAAAATTAGTTTCAATCGCTCTTGTCAATAGGTATATAAGATCTAAGCTTCCTAAGGAGATAAGAGATGATGTTATGCCTAAAAACATTATTATGATTGGTTCGACTGGAATTGGCAAGACTGAAATTGCAAGGAGGCTTTCAAAGCTTATTAAGGCTCCTTTTATTAAAGTTGAGGCTACTAAGTATACTGAGGTGGGTTATGTGGGGCGTGATGTTGAATCTATGGTTCGAGATTTAATGAGTATCGCTGTTAATATGGTAAAGGAGGAGATGTATGATTCTGTCCGCGCAGAGGCCAGTAAGCGTGCAGAGGAGAGAATAATCGACAAACTTTTTAAGGTGCCTGAGGACACTGAAGATGAAGAAGAGAAGAAAATTGGCGAAAAAGTTAGAGATAAATTTAGGAAACAGTTGAGGAGCGGATCTCTTGACGAGGATCTTATTGACATTTATGTCTCAGGTAAAATGCCAGTCTCCACGATAGAAATATTTTCTGGTGGTAATTTTGAAGAGATTGACATGAGTCTTGGAGGTTTAATTAATAATATATTTGATAGAAAAAAGAAAAGAGAGGTAAAAGTAAAAAAAGCTAGGGAAATTGTTTTGTCCGAAGAACTTGAAAAATTGGTTGATAATGAGAATATTGTGGAGATTGCAAAATCTAGGGTAGAGAACATGGGAATTATTTTTATCGATGAGATTGATAAAATAGCTACTAAAAATAGAAGTGGAAATGATGTTTCCAGAGAGGGGGTTCAAAGAGATATATTGCCAATTGTCGAGGGCTCTAAAGTCAATACTAGATATGGAATAGTAGACACTTCTCATATTTTGTTTATTGCAGCAGGGGCTTTTAATTTATCAAAGCCTTCTGATTTAATACCAGAACTTCAGGGTAGGTTCCCAATCAAAGTTGAGCTTAAGAGCTTAAGTGTTGATGATTTTAAAAATATTTTAAAAGAAACCAAGAATTCTTTAATAAGACAGTACATTGAGATGTTTAAGATATATAACTTAACTTTGAAGTTTAGCGAAGAGGCAATTGATAGAATAGCTGAGCTTACTTTCAATATGAATCTTGAGGGTGAAAATCTCGGGGCAAGAAGATTGCATGGAGTTATGGAAAAAGTTCTTGCTGATCTTTTTTTTGAGGCTCCCGGTAGCAAGTTGAAAAAAATTGAAATAGACTTGGACTATGTTAATGAAAAAATAGAGATTAAAGAAAAAAAAGACTTAAATTATTATATAATATAGGTAAAGGTTGTTTTAAATAGAGGGTATTGGTTTGGTTAATTTTGAAAAGTCGATTGATTTGACGCATAAATATTTGGATGTTCTCAGTTTAAGGCAGGCTGTAGTTTCTGATAACATTGCAAATGTGGATACTCCAAATTTTAAGAGAAGTGGAATTACTTTTGAAGCTGAGCTTAGGCAGGCACTTTTAGATGAAAGTGCACCCGTTTTGTCCTTAACAAAGAGCAGTGAAAAACACTTAGATGGGGCTAGGGAGTTGGGGTATTTAGATGTTAAGCCACATAGAATGCTTGACTATGTTTCTACTTTTAATAATAACGGCAATAATGTCAATATTGATTCTGAGATTAAAAGCCTTGTTCAGAATCAGATGATGTATAACTTGTTTACGAATATTCAGACTCATTATTTTAAAAGTGTGAATATTGTAATAAAATAGGCTATTATCTTGAGGAATGTAATTTATGGGGTTGTTTTCAAGTATTAATACTGCTTCAACAGGATTAACGGCGCAGAGATTGAGAATAGATGTTATTTCAAATAATATTGCAAATGTGGGTACTACTAGAACCTCTGAGGGGGGAGCTTACAGAAGGCAGAGGGTAATTTTTTCTCCAAGGGTTAGGAATCCATATTGGAAGGGTCCCTTTGTGCCTGAATATCTTGATAATGGAATTGGACAGGGCGTAAGGGTTGCTGGTATCGAGAAGGATAAGGCTCCTTTGAAATTAAAGTATGATCCAACGCATCCTGATGCGATAAGTTTTGGTGATCATAAGGGGTATGTGGAGCTTCCTAATGTTAATGTAGTCGAAGAGATGGTGGATATGATTTCTGCTTCTCGTGCTTATGAGGCGAATTCTACCGTTATTAATAGCAGTAAATCAATGTTTAGGAATGCACTATCAATACTGCAAAATTAGGGGGGTTAAGGGATGAGAGTTGATTCTTTTTTTATGGACGATAATGGGGTTTACTTGGAGCGCAAGGATCCTTTGCACTTTAAATTAGGTTCTACTGACTTTGAAATTAAAGAGCGTGGATTACCTAGGACTTTTAAGGATGTATTTTTTGATGCGATATCTAGGGTGAACGATAGCCAGTTGGATGTATCTAGGATGACGGAGAGGGCTATTGTGGAGCCGGACAAAATTGATGTGCATGATGTTGTTATTGCAATGGCTAAAGCTAATATGAATTTGAGTGTTACAAAGGCTGTTGTTGAAAAAGGTGTTAGGGCTTACCAAGATATAATTAATATTCGCTAAGGAGCTACACAATTTGGGCAATTTTGTTACTAATTTTTTTGCATCAGTAGGAACGGTTTTTAGAAAGGCTAGTGTAATTCAAAGGATAGCTTTTGGAGTCATTGCTCTATTTGTAATTCTCGCGCTCGTTTTTTTGGTGAGTTTTTCTACTAAGGCGCAGAGTGTTGCTCTTTTTGGTGTTGGGATTAAAGATCAATATTTATTAGATAGAATAGTTCAAAGACTTGATAGGGAAAGTGTTTCATATACGATTACTGCTGATGGAAAGATATATCTAACAGATGAGAATATGTCTAAGAGAATGAGGGCAATTCTTGTTAGGGAGGAGCTTGTACCTGTTCATATGGACCCTTGGTCTCTTTTCGATATCGACAGATGGACCATTACGGATTTTGAAAGAAATATTAATCTTAGGAGGTCAATTACAAGGGCTGTAGAGCAACATATTGTTGCTCTTGATGATGTTGATGCTGTTAGTATTAGTCTTGTAATGCCGGAAAAAGCTCTTTTTAAGGAAGCACAGGAAGCGGTTAAGGCCTCTGTTAGAATTACTCCTAAGCCTGGTTCAGATATTGTTACTAATCGTAAGAAGGTAGAGGGGCTTGTTAAATTGATTCAGTATGCTGTTGAGGGGCTTGAATCAGATAATATTGCTGTTGTTGACAATAAGGGGAATATATTAAATGATTTTTCCAATTTAGATGGGGTTGATAGAATTGATTTGGCAGAGAAAGAAAGGAAACTTAAATTAAAGTATGAATCTATGTTAAGGGATGAGATCGATTTTGCATTAAGTAAGGTTTTATCTGTTGATAGGTTTATGATTGCAAGGATTAATGTGAAACTGGACACTTCTCGTCAAACTACGGAGTCTAAAGAATATTCTCCTATTGAGCTTCAGCCTCAGGATCCAAAAGTTTCTTATAATACAAGAAAAATTAGCGATTCTACTGTGATCTCTTCTCAGGTGCATAAAAGAGAGTATCAGGGGCAGGGTTATAGTCCATGGGGTCCTCCTGGTCAGGAGGGTAACACTCCGCCCGAATATCAGGATTTAAGTGATATTATTGGCAAGTCGAATGAGTTTAAAGAAACAAAGAATGTTGCTCTTAATGAAAAGAAGTCTTTAAATGAGAAAGAGCCTGCCAGGGTTGCGGGAATTTCTCTCGGTATTTTTGTGGATGGAATTTGGGATTTTGTTTATGATGAATCTGGGAATTTTGTAATAGAGAATGGCATTCGTAAAAGAGAATATAAGCCTATTTCCGATGAATCTTTGAAAAATATTGCAGATGTCTTGCAGAGTTCTTTTGAATATAAACCGGAGAGGGGCGATTCTATTACGGTTAGGAATATTGCATTTGATAGATTAAGTGAGTTTAGGAAGATAGACGAGGACTACTTTGCTAACGAAAATTTTAAGTATTTTTTGTATATACTAAGTGTAATAATTGCACTATTGATAGTAGTCTTGACAATCTTCTTTGTTGTTTCTAGGGAACTTGAGAGGAGAAGACGTCTTCGAGAAGAAGAATTTGCAAAACAGGCTCATTTAAGGCGACAACAGGCTTTAATGGATGGAGATGATCTTGGAGTTGATGATGTGGTTGGCGGACTTAGAGAGGGTGATGAGCTACAAAATAGTGCTGAGCTTTTGGCGCGAGAGAAACCAGAGGATGTTGCTAAACTGATTAGAACGTGGATTTTTAAGAATGTATAAAGGGTAATGAAGTTTATGGAAGAGAGAAATGAAAAAGAAGAACTTGATATATCTACTTTAACGGGGAAGCAGAAAGCTGCTATTTTGTTGGTTTCAGTGGGTTCTGAAATTTCATCTAAGGTGTTTAAATATCTCTCTCAGGAAGAGATAGAATCTTTGACTTTTGAGATAGCAAAACTTGATACTATTACCTCTGAGCTTAAGGATAGTGTTCTTTTGGAATTTAAAGAATTGATGATGGCTCAGGAGTTTATTCAAAAGGGTGGAATAGATTATGCTAGGGAGCTTCTTGAGAAATCTCTTGGTACTCAAAAGGCTGTAGATATTATTAACAATTTGGGTTCTGCTTTGCAGTCAAGACCTTTTGAGTTTATTAGGCGAGCTGATCCTGCTAATATTTTAAATTTTATACAACAGGAGCACCCACAAACGATTGCTTTAATACTTTCGTATCTTGATCCCCAAAAGGCTTCGTTTATTTTGTCAAGTCTTCCTACTGAAATTCAGACTAATGTTGCAAGAAGAATTGCATTGATGGATAGAACTTCTCCTGAGGTGGTCAGAGAGGTTGAGAGGGTGCTTGAGAAAAAGTTGGCTTCTTTATCCTCAGAGGATTATACTTCAGCTGGTGGGGTTGATAATGTTGTTGAGATAATTAATATGGCGGATAGAAAGACAGAGAAGTTTATTATTGAATCTCTTGAGGAGGAGGATCCTGAGCTTGCTGAGGAGATAAAGAAGAAGATGTTTGTATTTGAAGATATTGTTCTTCTTGATGATAGGTCAATACAGAGGGTTTTAAGGGAAATAGATGGACAGGAGTTGGCAAAGGCCTTAAAGTCTGTTGATGTGCCTGTGCAGGAGAAGATTTTTAAAAATATGTCCAAAAGAGCTGCTGGAATGCTTAAGGAGGATATGGAATTTTTGGGGCCTACTAGGCGTAAGGATGTGGAAGAATCCCAACAGAAGATTGTTTCTTTGATTAGAAAATTGGAAGAACAGGGTGAGATAGTAATTTCTAGAGGGGGTGAAGAAGATGTGCTTGTTTAGTAAAGGAGTTTTGTTTGCCTAAGATTTTATACAAATCAAAAGAGATTGCGAATGTGGTGAAGTTAGAATTTGTTGAGATTGCAAATCCTGTCTTTGAGTCTTTGGAAGTTAGAAAAAAAGAAAATGAAGTTTTTAATATTGATAATCAAGTTGCCAGTCTTAGAAGTGAGCTTGAGGTTTTAATGGATAAGAAAGTAAAACTTCAGGAAGAAATTAATAACGGTCGTGAGCTTGCTAGGAGAGAAATGGAGGAGGAATCTTCTAGGATTCTTAAAGAAGCTAATGAGCAGGCTAACAAAATAGTGGACTTAGCAAATGAGAGAGCCGAGGCTTTGCAAAGAGAGGCTGAGGGTAGGAAAGAGAAAATTGAGAAAGAGGTTAATTCCGAGATTGAAAAAATAGTTAAAGAGTATGAGGATAAATTGAAAGGTGAGCTTGAGGCCGCAACTGCTAAGGGCAATAAGGAAGGGTATGAAGTGGGATTTAGTAAGGGTTGTGAGGATTTTGATAAATTAGTAGGAAAATTAAACAATATGATAGCTACTTTGGCAGCAAAGAGAAAAGAAATTTTTGAATCCTCAGGGGATCAAATAATGAAGCTTGTTATGCAGATTGCAATTAAAGTGGTTAAGAAAATTGTGGACACGCAAAAGAGTGTGGTTATAGAAAATGTGAATGAGGCTTTAAAGAAGGTAAAAAATAAAACTAACATTGTTATTAGGGTTAACCTCGATGATGTAGATATTGTTAGTCATGAAAAGACTGAATTTATTTCCAAATTTGATTTTATAGAACATTTAGAGGTTGTGGAGGATACGAATATAGGCAAGGGTGGGTGCGTAATTGAGACGGATTTTGGAGAAATTGATGCACGTATTTCATCTCAACTTGACAGGATAGAAGAGAGACTTAAGAATTATTCTTAAGTCTCTCTTCTTGGGGGGTATATTGGTGGACAGCCTCTTTAAAAATTATTCAAGAATATTAGACGGTGTGGAGTCTATCTCTCTTGTTGGGAAGATAAAAAAGATTAAAGGTCTTTTGGTTGAAAGCTCGGGTCCAAAGTGTGGAATAGGGGATTTGTGTCTGATTGTGCAGAGAAATGGCAGGGAGATATATGCTGAGGTGTTGGGCTTTAATGGGTCTTTAGTTAGCCTTATGGCTTATGAGGGCTTTGATGGGGTTGAGGTTGGAGACAGGGTTTATTCTTTAAATAAGAGACTTCAGATTAATCTTGGTGATGATTTGCTTGGAAGAGTTATTGATTCGCTTGGGAGGCCTATTGATAATAAGGGACAAATTCGTGGCAAGCACTATAAGGAATTAGGTTTTAGGAGTATTAATCCCTTAAGTAGGGGCATTTTTGCTGAACAAATAATTACTGGAGTTAGGGTTCTTGATGGATTTTTACCAATTGCTAAAGGGCAGCGTGTGGGTATTTTCTCTGGTGCTGGTGTAGGTAAATCTACATTGCTTGGCATGATTGCCAAGAATTCAGAGGCAGATGTTAATGTTATTGCTTTTATTGGAGAGAGGGGGCGAGAGCTTAATGAGTTTATTAGGTATGAGCTGGGAGAGGAACGATTGGGAAAAAGTGTTTTAGTTGTCTCAACATCCGATGAATCTCCTATTTCAAGGTATAAGGGAGCCTACACTGCAACACTGGTTGCTGAGCATTTCAGAGATAGGGGTTTGGATGTTATTTTGCTGTTTGATTCAATTACAAGGTTTGCAAATGCAAGAAGAGAGATAGGCCTTTCTATGGGAGAGCCCCCTGCTGCTAAAGGGTATCCTCCTTCTGTTTTTGTGGAAATTCCTATTTTGCTTGAGCGTTCAGGGCTTAACGGTAAGGGGAGTATTACGGGGTTTTATACTGTTCTTGTTGAGGGTGATGACTTTACGGAACCAATAGCTGACAGTGTGAAGGCTATTTTAGATGGGCATATCATTTTGGATAGGGAGTTGTCTGATAAAGGAGTTTATCCTTCCGTTAATATTTTAAGTTCTACTTCGAGATCTCTTCATAGAATAGTGAGTTTTGAGAAACAGAAGTTATTACTTAAAATTAGGAATTTATTATCAATTTATAAGAATTATGAAGATTTGATTAAGACAGGAATTTATCTTAAGGGGTCCAACAAGGAAGTTGATTTGGCAATTTCAAAATACCCAGAGATTATTGATTTTGTTTCTCAGGGTATGCAAGAAGAATTTGATTTTGAAAATTTAGATAATGAAATAAGAGAAATATTAGCTTGAATGATTTGATCTTTAAGAAGGAAAAATTTGAAAAAATATTGGTTGTTAGAGCTTACGATAAGAAGCGTAGTGAGTTTGATTTAATAAATGCAAATGGTAATGTTGCTAAAGTAGAAAAATTTTTAGATGCAATTCCTGATTATGTGAAGGCGTTAAGCGATGAGGATGTGCTTTATAAGGGTAGTTTTTTGGATTATTTAAACAAGAAAAAGGAAAAAGAATTAAAAAAACTTGTAAAAGTTAAGCATGAATATGACAAATATTATGATACTTATTTGGAAAAGTATGGAGAAGAAAAGAAGGTTAAAATATTAATAAAAGTTTTAAATGATACTATAATTAAAAAGAAGGAAAAGAGAGAGAGTTTGTTTTTGGATGAGTATGTCGGGTATGAGGTTTGTAGGAGATTAGAGAATAGTAATGAGTAATGTTTTGTTGTTCTTATCTAGGATGTTTTTTTGGCTTCTTTTGATCGTCGTTCTAATGGGATTTTCGGTTTTTTTGATTGATGTGTTTGGGTTGTATAAGACTAGGGATTATTTCCCGATGTATGTAAAGAGTTTGCTTTTTGGGGAAAGTATGCAGTCTTTTGAAGATACAAACATTAGTCTTGATGAGATTAGGATGATAAAGGAAAGGGAAGCGATTGATATTAAGAGTCAACAAGTTGAAAAATTAAGAGAAGAATTGAGGATAAGAGAGGATAGTTTGAATAAACTTGAGGCAGAGCTTAACCAAAAGCAAAGAGATTTGGATTTAAAGCAGAAGGTTATTGATGACATTGTTGATAAGTATAAAGATGAGGACGCGAATTTTGTACAGGCTGCTCTATACTTGGTAAACATGCCACCGGAAGATGCGGTAAAGAGGCTTGAAGAACTTGGTGATGAGGTTGCGATATCTTATATTCGCAAGGTGGAGGATATCGCTAAGAAAGATGGAAGGGTATCTATTGTTCCTTATTGGTTATCCCTTATGGATGCTAAAAGGGCGGCTGTGTTGATGAGGAAGATGTCTGTGAGTGCATTGGAGTGATTTGTGAGTTGTGTTTTGGGTAAAGTTGTCTTAAGCAGCCCCGATTTGTTGAGCAAGGGGTTAAGTCCGGGAAGCTTAGGTGCTTCTTTGGGGAAAGGTAGTAGAGTTAAGTTTTTAGATCTTATTTTTTCAGAAATGGAGGGTGCTTCTAAGACAAGAGGTTCTGTTTTAGATTTTTTTAGGTTTTTAAAGGATAATGGCCTTATAGATAAACAATTTAAAAGGATGTCTTTGGATAGGGTTTTTGCTTTTGAAAAACTTGGTGATGATGGTTTTGTGTTTGATTTGAAATCTTTAATAAAGAAGATGAGTCATTTGTCTGATTTTGAAAATTTTAGAGTTTTGAGTGAAAATTTGTCTGGTGGTGGGTTTGCTGATCCGAAAGAAATAATAAAGAATATTGAGGATATTTTGTTTGATGTTGGTGTTTTTAGGGATGTTGGGTCTTTTTTGGGTTTTGATGTGCTTGGTGTAGCTCTTAGTTCTAATCAAAGGGATTTTGGTCTTGAAGGAAGAGGTGAGAAAGGAAATGTTATTGACGTTGATGTTAAGAATTTTAAGAAGAGTAGTGGTTTTAAAGAATTGCCTAATATGGAGTCCAAATTTCGGGTTGTCGATGGTGAGCATTCTGTTGGCAAGTATAGTTTCAAAGAAACATTTAGTGGGATGGGGGACTTCGTTGGCGATCTTTGCGGTTCTGGTACGTCAAAATATGTTAAAGAGCCTTTAAGTGGCAACGTTGGTGGCGATTTGATGTCGGAGTGGGATTTAAAGGTGAATCACAATATTGTGAATAAGGCTAAAATTGTGTTAAAATCGAACGATACAGGGGAGATTAAATTGATTATAAAGCCTAGGGAGCTCGGTAGCATACGAATTAATTTAAATCTTGACTCTGGTAATAATTTGTTGGGCAGGATAGTAGTTGATAATCAAAATGTGAGGGCTCTTTTTGAACAAAATATGTATTCGATCAGTAAGATGTTGGATGATAATGGGTTTAATACCAGTTTAAGTCTTTCTCTTGCAGGTGATTCTGGAAGTTTTTCGGGGTTTAAGGATGAGGATTCGGGTCGAGGACTCTCTTTTGGTGAAGGTGAAGTATTTAGGCTTGAAGATGACATTGAGATTTCTGATGAATTAGAAAAGAATATTAATTTTGTTGTTTAGGGGGATGAGTGAGTACAATTGATAGTGTTTCTGGTTTGGTTAACACAAACAGGGTTAGGGGGGTGTCTAGCTCTGGTGTGGAAAGAGGATCCGGGGGTGTTAATCTTGGGAGGGATGATTTCTTGAAGCTTCTTATTACGCAGCTTAGATATCAGGATCCCACTGATCCAATGAAAGATAAGGAATTTATAGCTCAAATGGCCCAGTTTTCTGCGCTTGAGCAGATGACGAATATGAGTAAATCTTTTGAAAAGCTTTCCTCTGCACTTAATGTGAATAAAGATTTGGATTTATTGGGCAAAGTAGTTGAATTTGAGCATGCTGATGGAGAAGTTATTAAGGGTAAGGTTACTAATATTAAAACAGGAGTAAATCCGGGGATTATGGTAGGTGGTAAGTATTACACTTATGAAAGTATTTTATCAATAGGGTTGGAGGAATAATTGTATGATGAGATCTTTGTATTCTGGTGTTTCTGGGCTACAGAACCATCAGACTAGGATGGATGTTGTTGGTAATAATATCGCAAACGTAAATACGGTTGGCTTTAAAAAGGGAAGAGTTAATTTTCAGGATATGATATCCCAAAGCATTTCTGGGGCATCTCGCCCTACTGATGTGCGGGGAGGAACTAACCCGAAGCAGGTTGGGCTTGGTATGAGTGTTGCCACGGTAGATACTATTCATACCCAGGGATCTTTTCAAAGTACACAGAAAGCTTCTGATCTTGGGGTTAGTGGTAATGGGTTTTTTATTTTAAGAGAAGGCAATAATTCTTTTTATACGAGAGCTGGTGCGTTTGATATTGATTCTGGTCGTAATCTCGTAAATCCTGCAAATGGGATGAGGATTCAGGGCTGGATGGCAAGGACGCTTGGTGGGCAGCAGGTTATTAATACATCTTCTGATGTTGAGGATTTGATTATCCCTATTGGAGATAAGGAAGGCGCTAAAGCTACTGAGTATATTACTTTTGCCTGCAATCTTGACAAGAGGTTGCCTGTAATTGGAGAAGATGCTAGTGAGTTGGATGTTGCCCAAGGAACGTGGGTTGTTAATAAGACGGTTTACGACAGTTTTGGTAATACTAGTGTTGTGGAGCTTAGGGTTGTAAGGGATCCAGCTGTTTCTAATGCATGGAATGCTACAGTTTTAGTGAATGGAGAGGAAAACTCTAGCTTTTCACTAGGTTTTGATAATGAGGGTGCTTTGCTTTCTTTAAACGGACAAGCAGGACAGGCGGAGGATTTGCTTGAATTTCCTATAACTTTTGGTGTGCCTGGAGCTAATGTCGGGGAGATCGGAGGTGAGCAGACTGTTAATCTTAGACTTGGTAATGTAGGTAGTTATACTAATTCAGTTACTCAGTTTGCTGATGCAAGCACGACAAAGGCTATTGTTCAGGACGGGTATGGTATGGGGTATATGGAGAACTACGAGATAGATCAAAATGGAGTAATAACGGGAGTTTATTCAAATGGTATTAGGAAAGATGTTGGAAAAATTGCTCTTGCTTCGTTTATTAATCCTGGAGGGCTTGCTAAAGCTGGTGATACCAATTTTGTTGAGACAAGTAATTCGGGACAGGCTAGGGTGGGTGAAACTGGTTTTGCAGGCTTGGGAGTTATAAGGGCAGGGGTCTTGGAGATGGCTAATGTTGATCTTGCTGAGCAATTCACGGATATGATAGTCACTCAAAGAGGTTTTCAGGCTAATGCTAAGACTATTACTACCTCAGATCAGTTGCTTCAGGAACTTGTAAGACTTAAGGCGTAGTGGTTTGTTTTATGATTTATGTAACTAAGTTAAACGGAGAAGGTTATTACTTAAATCCTTGTCATATTGAGAGTATTGAGTCTAATCCCGATACTACGATCTTGCTGATGAATGGTAAGAAGTTGGTTGTAAAGGAAAGCGTAGAAGAGGTGGTGGATAGAATTAGGGTATACAGGAAAGAAGTTGCCTTTTTGGGTAAAGTTACGCAAGGAAATGAGGGAGTTGGGTTGTGAATTTGGCTAGTATACTTGGTTGGGGAGTTGGATTTGGGGCTATTCTGATTTCTATGGCATTTACTCCAACGGGGTTGGGTGTTTTTTGGGATTTAAGTTCTGTGTTTATTACAGTCGTTGGGTCCTTTTCTGCTCTTATGGCTTCTTCGGAAGTTGTTGCTGTGAAGAAAATCCCCACTTATTTGGGTTTTTTCTTCAAAAAAAGTTCCTTTGCTAAGGCTTCTAGTATAAAGACTTTGGTGGAGCTTTCGGAAAAGGCTAGAAAGGAGGGGCTTTTATCCCTTGATGATGAACTTGAACAGATTAGTGATCCATTTTTTAAGTCTGGGATGAGGCTTGTTGTTGATGGTGCTGATCCTGAGATAATTAGAACAATGCTCTATCTTGAGTTAGACCAAATGCAGGAAAGACACAAGATGGGTTCTAATCTTTTTGGAACTTGGGCAAAGCTTGCTCCTGCTTTTGGAATGACAGGTACTCTTATTGGGCTTATAGCTCTTCTTGGGAATTTAGAGGATAAATCTGCGCTCGGTTCTTCTATGGCCGTTGCTCTTATTACGACTCTTTATGGTACGATAATGGCAAATTTAATGTTTATTCCTGTTCAAATTAAGTTGGAATCCATAGATTCTGAAGAGGCGGCAGTTAAGACAATGATAGTCGAGGGTATTTTGTCGATCCAGGCAGGGGATAATCCTAGGATTTTGGAACAAAAATTGGTGACATTTTTGACTCCTAAGGATAGAAATCAGGTTGGAAATGTTCTTGGGGGTGAATGATGGCGTTGCGGGCTAAAAAGCGTTCGAAATGTGAAGAGGGTGCTCCTGATTATATGTTGACTTATGGAGATATGGTTACCTTGCTTCTTGTTTTTTTTGTTACTATGTTTTCGTTAAGCGATGTTGTATTTAAAGAAAACATAGTGAAGATAATGTCGGCCTCTTTTACGGGTTCTGGGGTTTTTAAAGGTGGTAAGACCTTGGATGTTGATAAGCTTTCTTACTTGAGTAACAGTTTTATGTCTTTGCCTTCTACTGCTAAGAATAAGCAAGCCTCTCAGACGGCTAAAAACAAATCTATGATTGAATTTATTGAAAAAATTCAATCCAAGAGTATTATTGTTAGGCGACTTGAGCGGGGAGTTGTTGTGTCTCTTTTAGCAGATTCTTTTTTTGATACAGCCAGTGCTGAGGTTAAGCTTGATGAAAATAGAGAAACTATACAAAAAATATCATCTTTTATTGGGTATTTAGAAGGGCAAGGATACAATTTTAAAATAGAAGGGCATACGGACAACATTGATACTGGTGTAAATGAAATTTGGAAAAGCAATTGGGAACTCTCAGCAGCAAGGGCTATTAATATGTTAGAGCAGATTTTGAATTACACTGATCAGTCTAGGATGAAAAGTATTGAGAGTAAATTCGAAGTGTCTGGGCTGGCGGGTAGTAGGCCAGTTGCTACAGATGATACTCCTGAGGGTAGGGCGTACAATAGAAGAATAGATATTTTAATTACGAGTGATTCTTCTTTAAGTACTACTAAAGGTATTAATTTGTGATAGATTAGAGTGAGTGAAGAAATTTATAGGAGGGAATATGCCTGAGAAGGAAGATGATCGTATGGATATTGGGAATGACGGTGGGAGGGGTGCCTTGGTTCCGAATATTATAATAAAGATTTTGCAGATAATAGCGATAGGCTTATTGACTGTTGTGATTATGATCATAGTTTCTTATTTTGTGTCTAAGATGGTATTGAGTCAAAGTGGAACGCCTAATGATTTCCCAATTTTTTCTAATGAATATTTAGGTAAGCCTCCTATGCTTATATGGTATGAAAGTATAGATGAAATTAGAGGGACTACTCTGGATACTCCTCCTAAGACCTTTGTGATAAAGCTTGCCTTGGGATATGCTGAGAATAATGTGAATATTTTAAATGAACTTGGAAGACAGAAGGTAAGGTTAAAGGATATTATTAGGGAATATTTTAGTCAAAGAACGGCACAAGAGATAAAGAATGAGAGTCAGATTAAAGCTGAAATCAAAGCTAGGATTAATAGTGTATTAAGGAATGGTGAAATAAAAGAAATTGCATTAACACAAATCGATATATTTGATATGTAATTTAAAGAGGGATTTAAATGGCGGGTAATCCAGGGGCGTTGTCTCAAGATGATATAGATAGTCTCTTAGAATCTATTAATTCGGCTGACAGTTTGTCATCAGACGATGCGCTTTCTAATGTTATATCTAGTCCTATGGGCAAGAAACAGAAGGTTAAGATTTATGATTTTAAGAGGCCGGATAAGTTTTCTAAGGAACAGGTAAGAACAGTGTCGAGTTTTCATGAGGCGTTTGCAAGGTATACTACTACCTCCTTGTCGGCTCTTTTAAGGAAGATGGTGCATGTACATGTGGCCTCCGTTGATCAGTTGACCTATGAGGAGTTTATTAGGTCTATTCCGAATCCTACTACTTTGGCAATAATTAATATGGATCCTTTGAAGGGCTCTGCCATATTTGAGGTTGATCCGACTATTGCATTTGCAATAGTTGATAGACTTTTTGGTGGAGATGGAGATACTATTAAGGATAAGAGCAGGGATTTGACTGAGATAGAACAGTCTGTTATGGAAAGTGTTATTATTCGTATACTTGCCAATATGCGGGAGGCTTGGTCTCAGGTAGTTGATCTCAGACCCCGTTTTGGGCATATAGAAGTTAATCCTCAATTTGCTCAAATAGTGCCTCCAACAGAGATGATTATTTTGGTAACCCTCGAGGTTAAAATAGGTAAGGTTGAGGGGCTTATGAACTTCTGTTTGCCTTACATTACCATAGAGCCTATTGTTTCTAAACTTTCTACAAGATATTGGCATTCTTTAATTGGGGTGGGTACTACTAGTGAAAATCTTGATGCATTAAGAAAAAAGCTTGAGAATACGGGTATGCCTTTAATAGCGGAGATGGGAGAGGTTAGGCTTAAGGTGAGGGAGATACTGTCTTTGCAGAAAGGGGATGTTATTAATCTTGAAAATTCTTTGATAAACAAGGATTTAAGTTTAAAGGTGGGAACCAAACAGAAATTCAGGTGTAGAATGGGTCTTGTTGGAAATAAGATTTCTGTTCAGATTACAGAGAAAGTTGGTGAAGTTAAGGATTTTGATTTGTTAAAAGAGCTTACAGAGGAAATTGAATAATTTTAAATAAGTGGTGTTATTAAGCTTAATGAAGGGGTAATTTATGGGTGTAGGTGAAAATGATTTTAGGGAAGAGGAAAAGCCTGAGATAAAGGGGGTTAAGCTTCCTGATTTGATTGATACTTTGCCAGAAGGAGTTGATCCTAGTAATTTGGGGCTTTTGATGGATGTTTCCATGCAGGTTACTGTTGAGCTTGGTAGGACTGAGCGGAAGATTAAGGACATACTTGGCATGTCTGAGGGTACTATTATTACTCTTGATAAGCTTGCGGGAGAGCCCGTTGATATTTTGGTAAATGGAAAGGTGATAGCTAAAGGGGAGGTGGTTGTAATTGATGAGAATTTTGGGGTTAGAATTACTGAGATAATCAAAATTAAAAATGATTAAGTCTTTATTTGAGTTTTTGATTTTAATCTTTTTTTTGTTTTCTGGGGATTTATTTGCACGGGATGAAGGGGACGGTGATTCGGATGTTATTTTTTCTGGCTTAGAGAATGAGGCTGAATTGCCTATATTTGGAGATGATGAGACTAAATTTAGTGGGGAGAGCATACAGGATATATCTCTTTTCAACATTACGGATTTGGTTAAGATATTATTTTTTCTATCTTTCTTTGTTTTTTTCGTCTTTATGCTTAAGAGGGTGATTTTTAGTAGTAAGAGAAAGGTGAGTGATAGAAAATCAGACTTCATAAAGGAGATTGCTTCTTATGAAATAGACACTAAAAGTTCTATAAGGGTTATTAGTGTACTGGGCAACGTTTATGTATTCCTAGTTTCTGGTAGTTCTTCTGTTTTGCTAAGGGAGATAAGGCAGGGAGAGGAGATGGGCAATTTGGAGCCTGAACTTGGCAAGAATGAAGGTCTTAGGGATGAAAGTTCTTTCAAAACAGTGTTTGATAAGATATTAAAGGTTAGAAAAGATGATAAAGAATTGCTTGATAAGGCTGAGTATACGGAGTTGGAAAAAGATATTGAGACTTCTTTGAAAAGAAAACAAGACAGACTGAAAAAGTTTTAGAGGTTGTTTTTGAGAAATAGAATAATTCTTTTACTGTTTTTTGGAGTTGTGGGTTTTTCGTTTGCTCAGACTAAATCTTTGCAGACTACTACTGGTTTAAATTTTCCGTTTGTCGATTTTGGAAGTTCTACAGGCGAGGGCATAGTTTTCCCTTTGCAGCTTTTATTGATATTAGCTATAATAACTCTTTCTCCAGCTTTCTTAGTCTTAATGACTTCTTTTTTAAGAATAGCAATAGTATTAGATTTTGTCAGAAGAGCTCTTTCGCTTCAGCAGTCTCCTCCAAATCAGGTAATAATGGGATTGGCTTTGTTTTTAACTCTTTTTATCATGTGGCCAACTTTTAATATGATATACGAGAATGCGTACCTACCCCTTAAGGATTCAAAAATAACTTTCCATGAGTTTTATGATAAAGGAATTGTTCCACTTAGAAGTTTTATGTATAAGCAGATGTCTGGTGGTAAGCATGAAGAGATTAGATTATTTATGGGTATGAGTAATTATCCAAAGCCTAAAAATTTTAGTGAGGTTCCAACGCATGTTTTGATTGCATCTTTTGTTTTACATGAATTGAGGGTTGCTTTTAAAATGGGGATTTTAATATTTTTGCCATTCATAGTGATAGATATTATTGTGGCTTCGGTCTTGATGGCAATGGGGATGATAATGCTACCACCTGTGATGATCTCTTTACCGTTTAAGCTTATTCTTTTTGTAATGGTAGATGGGTGGACTTTAATTACGGGGGGGCTTATTAAGAGCTTCATGTGAGGGTTGAATGACAACTGGTCAAATTATTTATCTGATTAGAATCTCTATTGAGAATATCATTATTCTATCAGCTCCGATGCTGATTACGGCGCTTGTAGTTGGGTTTCTTGTTTCGATTTTTCAGGCAGTCACATCAATTCAAGATCAAACTCTGAGTTTTATACCTAAAATCATCATAATACTGTTAACTCTTGTTATATTTGGCCCTTGGATTTTAAAAAAACTTATGCAGTTTACTTTTGTGGTATTTAATCAAATACCACATATATGATTTGTGAAGTTAGAATATGGATATAAATTTCCTAATCTTGAAGTCCTTTGTTGTTTTACCCGTATTTGTTAGGATTTTTCTTTTTTTAAGATTTTCTCCTCTTTTTTCAACCATAAGAGTAGGCTATCTAAACTTTTTCTTTTCCTTAATTCTCTCTATTATTCTTGTAGACAAGATTAATGTTGCTTATCCTTTAGATAATTTGTTTTCATTTGTTTTGATTTTGTTAGGAGAGGCTATTCTAGGCCTTATTCAGGCTTTTTTTGTAAGTATAATTTTTAATGTTTTCCATTTGCTAGGCTTTTTTTTCTCAAATCAAATGGGACTTGCTTATGCAAATATTTTTGATGTATTTGCAGAAGAGGATAGTTTAGTAATATCCCAGATATTTACATACTTTTTTCTACTCTTATTTTTATCGAATGATGTTTTGATGCGTTTCTTTTTTGTTGGAGTTCATGATTCTGTTTTAAATGTTAGAATTGAAAATCTAGTTAATGTGAACAATTATGAGTTTATTACATTGCTTTTTTCTTCTTTCTCTATTCTTTTTGAAAAAGCTTTAGTAATTTCTTTGCCGATATTAGGAGTGCTTTTATTGCTTTATTTGATTTTGGGGATACTTTCAAAAACTTCTCCTCAGATGAATTTACTAATGCTTAGTTTTTCAATTTCTTTGTGCCTAGGGCTTCTCATTTTGTACGTCAGTTTCCCAAGTTTGACAATATCTGTTAGGAGAGTCATTGAACTTGCTATAGAATCCATGAGGGATGCTTTAAATCTATTTTCTGGGGTTTTAAAATGAGTTCCAGAGAAAGATTATTAGGTAAAAGTTGGTATATTCCTCTTAATTTTTTTGCTTCAGAAGATGAGGGCAGAACAGAATTACCTACTGACCAGAAAAAGCAGAAAGCAAGAGAAGAAGGACAAGTACTAAAATCAAATGAAATTAACTCAGTAATTAGCCTTTTTATATTGTTAACAGCATTCTTTTTTATGCTGTCCTATGTTGCTCAAGACTTAATAAGCGTATTCAGATGGCAAGCCAGTAAACTTCCAGAGATAATGTCTGTGAGTATTTATTCAATAAATTTTGCATATTTTAGAGCAATGTTTGGATATACAATGGTATTCCTTTTAATAGCATTTGTAGTGAATTTTTTTGTTAATGTTGTTCAAGTTGGATTTTTAATTACTTTTAAACCCATAGTTCCTAAATGGGATAGAGTGAATCCGAATTTTTCAAAGTGGATAAAGAATTCATTTGGGTCATTTGATGCTTTTTTTAATTTGTTTAAAAGTTTATCAAAAGTTGTTATAATATCCCTCATATATTACGTTATTCTGAGAAGCAATATAGGTAAGATTGCAAGGATACCTGAGTATAGTCTTGAAAGTGGTGTTTCCGTTGTTTTAAGTCTTGCTTATAAGGTATGCTTTTTTTCAATGATGGTATTAATGGTCGTTAGTGTATTAGATTATGCTTTTCAAAGGACTCGTTACGTTGAAAGTTTGAAAATGACTAAGGAAGAGGTGAAGCAGGAGAAAAAGGAGATGGAAGGAGATCCTCTACTTCGCTCTAGAATGAGAGAGAGAATGAGAGAGATTTTAAATTCTAATTTAAAGGTGACAGTTCCCCAGGCAGATGTAGTGATTGTTAATCCGGAGCATTTTGCTGTTGCTATTAGGTGGGATAGTAAGACTATGCAAGCACCAAGAATACTTGCAAAGGGGCAGGATGAGGTTGCATTTACAATTAAAAAAATTGCTAGAGATAGTGGTGTCCCCGTGATGGAAAATAAAACACTTGCGAGAGCTCTTTATATTAAGGTTAAGGTTAATGAAGAGATTCCAAGAGAATATTGGGAAATTGTTTCAAAAATACTTGTGAAGGTATATTCTATTACTAAAAATTTAAGTAGAGGTTGAATTGTTGAATGCTAAGAGAAATACTGTGTTGGGGTATTTGGGTTTGGCTAATAAGTCGGACTTAATAGTTTCAGTTGGTTTAATACTTATTGTTGCCGGGTTTATTTTGCCACTTCCTGCGTTTGTTTTGGACGCTTTGATTGCGGTCAATTTGGTAGTAAGTCTTCTAATTATTCTTATCGTTCTTTATTCTAAGCGCTCGCTTGATTTTTCAGTTTTTCCAACACTTTTGCTTGTTATGACTATTTTTGGCCTTGTTTTAAATATTTCTTCTACTAGATTGATTTTAACGAGGGGTGTGGGTTTTAATGGGCAGATGATAAGAGCTTTTGGAACATTTGTTATTGGGAGTACTGGGACTCAGGGGCTTGTTGTTGGATTTATAATATTTCTTATCATAATTGCAGTTCAATTTATTGTTATCACTAAGGGTGCTACGAGAGTAGCTGAGGTCGCTGCTCGTTTTGCGCTTGATGCTCTTCCTGGGAAGCAGATGGCTATTGATTCTGCCTACAGTTCTGGAAATTTAACAGAAGAGGAAGCTACAAGGCAGAAAAATGACTTGCAGGCAGAGGTAAATTTTTATGGAGCTATGGATGGTGCATCTAAGTTTGTTTCAGGAAATGTAAAGGTTGGATTTTTAATAACTCTTATAAATATTTTTGGAGGACTCTTAATAGGCGTTACTCTGCAAGGTCTTGATTTCAGTGATGCGATTAACAATTACGTGTCTTTAACTGTTGGAGATGGGCTTGTGTCGCAGCTACCAGCACTATTAATTTCAACAGCAACAGGGCTTATTGTGACAAGATCAATAGCTAAAGATAGTTTCGGGGGAGAAGTTATTGGGCAGTTTACTTCTTATTCCGGAATTTATTGGATTGTATCTGGATTTTTATTATTTTTGGCGTTTCTTCCAGGGTTTCCCACATTAATACTAATTTTGTTAAGTTTAGTGATAGCATTTTTAGCTTATTCACTTTCTAATCTAGCTAAGGATAAAGAATTTTATGAGAGGCAAAAAGCGGAAGAAGATAAGATATCAAGTTATGCTGAAAGAGAAGTTGCTCCTGTTGTTCCGTTGGATCCGTTGTCTTTGGAGATAGGATATAATCTTGTTCCGATAGTGGATGATACAAAAACATCAGAACTTCTTGATCGTATCGTAAAGATACGACGTGAGATTGCACTTGAATTTGGAATAGTTGTCCCCAAGATTAGAATAGTTGATAATATGCGCCTTAGGTCCAATGAGTATTCATTTAAACTTAGAGGAGTGGAAGTTGGGCATGGAGAGATTAAGCTTGGTAAATTTTTGGTTATCAATGTGGAATCTGATTCTGGTATAGAGGGGGAGCTTACAAAAGATCCTTCGTTTGGGCTGCCGTCTCTTTGGGTGAATGATGATGGAAGAGAGGTAGCTGAGAAGTTGGGGTATACTGTGGTTGATCCACCTTCTATTATTGCTACTCATATGACGGAGCTTATTAAGAGGCATGCTTTTGAAATCTTAACTCGTCAGGATGTACAGAATATTCTTGATGTATTTAAGAAGGATTATGGAGCGATTGTTGAGGAAGTTTTAAAGGATTTTTCAGTCGGAGAGATTCAAAGAGTGCTGCAAGGTCTTTTAAAGGAACAAGTTTCAATTCGTAATTTAGTTACAATTTTTGAAACAATAGCAGACTTTACAAGCGTTACCAAAGATACGTTCTTTTTAATTGAAAAATGTAGACAGGCAATTGGAAGGCAAATAGTTAGTGGATATTTGGATTCTAATTTAGAGCTAAATGTAATAACAATAAACCCAGAATTTGAACAAAAAATAATTGAATCAAGGTTTGAATCTAATAATGACCTTATAAGCTCTCTTGATCCTAATTTGAAGACTAAGTTTGTTTATGAGCTTTTTAAACTTATAAGTGAGGTTCAATCACAAGGGTATTATCCCGTTTTGCTCTCAAGTGAGTCTGCACGACCTGTGATAAGGGTTTTAGTGAGTAGAGATCTTTCAGATGTTGTTGTTATTTCTGTGTTAGAGGTTCCCAAAAATGTTAAGGTTAATGTGCTTAAGACAGTAGAGGTTGAAGAATAATGGTTCAATATTTTACGGAAAGAGGCCCAACCTATAATGAGGTAATAGAAACGATTAAGAAAAAGTATGGAAAGAATGCTAGGGTTATGACTTATAAGACCATACCCTATGGGGGAATTTTTGGCTTATTTAGTAAGGATTGGATTGAGGTATCAGGTTATGTTAGATATGACATTGGGCAACAACAGATAAATGTGGAGGAAGAAAAGCGTAAGATTCTGCAAAGCATCAAAAAAGAAGAAGGGTCTTCAATTGAAGATGTGCTTAAAGAGGTTAAATCTCTCAAGAGTGAGCTTGCTCATAAGAAGGAAGAAATTAACCATCCGACAATCTTGAAAATAGAAGATACCTTGCGTGATAATGATTTTTCTGAAAATTACATTAAAGATGTCAATGATTTTATTAAGAAAGAGTTTAGTTTATCAGGTCTTGATGATTATGACAGGGTGAGAGATAGTGTGGTGGTACATATTGCTGGTACTATTAAGTGCTCGGGGTCTCTTATTGATAATCTTAAGAAGAGGATTTTTATTTTGGTAGGACCAACAGGAGTCGGGAAGACAACCACAATTGCAAAGCTTGCAGCAATTTATGGGATCAATGGAGATAATAAGAATTTAGATATTAAGATTATTACTATTGATAACTATCGTATAGGGGCTAAGAAACAAATTCAGACTTATGGTGATATTATGGGAATACCAGTTAAGGCAATTGAGTCTTTTAAGGATTTAAAGGAGGAGATAACGCAGTCAAAGGATTTTGATCTTGTTCTTATTGATACTATTGGCAAGAGCCCTAAGGACTTCATGAAACTTGCTGAGATGAAAGAACTTTTGAATGCTTGTGGAGATGATGCTGAGTTTCATTTAGCCGTAAGTTCTACTACAAAAACATCAGACATTAAGGAGATATTTCATCAATTTTCTCCATTTAATTATAAGACTATAATTTTTACGAAATTAGATGAGACAGCATGCGTCGGAAATTTAATAAGTTTAATTCATGAAATGAAAAAGGAAGTTTCTTATATCACAGATGGACAAGTAGTTCCTCATAACATTAGTGTGGCAGATCCACTCACTTTCATAAAGAAGATAAATGGATACAGAATAAGTGATGATGTTGAATTCATTCGAAGGATTAAAAGTAAATCTTATTATTGAGGATAATACAAAATGGAAGATCAGGCTCAAAGTTTAAGAGATATTATGAGATTGAGTAGTAAGGCTAATTTTGTTGTTGATGATAAAATTCAAAACAGTAGAACCCGATTTATTGCTATTACTAGCGGCAAGGGTGGAGTTGGTAAGAGCAATATTGCTGTGGGGCTTGCTCTTAAATATTCAAACCTTGGAAAAAAGGTTTTAATCTTTGATGCCGACATTGGGATGGCTAATGTCAATATTTTACTTGGAGTTATACCAAAGTACAATATTTATCACATGATTATGCATGGTAGGGATATTAAAGAAGTAATAACAAAGACAGAATATAATATTGATCTTTTGGCTGGTGCTTCTGGAACAACGGAACTTTTAGATCTTTCAGATGCTGAGATGAGTCAGTTTATAAAAGAGTTATTAAAAGTTTATGAGTATGATATAGTTATCATAGATACTAGTGCAGGGATTTCAAGACAGGTAATTTCATTTTTGTTTTCTAGTGATGATGTAGTTATTGTTACAACTCCAGAGCCCACTTCTATAACAGATGCTTATGGTATCATCAAGGTTTTAGCTCACAGGATGGAAAATTTGAAAAATTTAAGGCTTGTTGTTAACAGAGTTGCTAATGTAAGTGAGGGGAAGGTAGTTGCTAAGAAGGTTATTGATATATCAAGTCAGTTTTTAAATTTAAATATTGATTATTTGGGATATGTTTACGAAGACCAGAACATTAGAAATTCTGTTTTCAAGCAGAGGCCTTTTATTTTGTTAACTCCTAACAGTAGGGCTAGTTATTGTCTTGATTCTATTGTGGCTGCCCTTGAGGAGGTTTCTCTAGACAGTAAGAAGAGAAGGGGGGTCATAGGGTTTATATCTAAGTTTTTTGGTATGGAAAGGTAATATGTTATTTGGCAGAGAAATTAGATATGTCTTATTATTCAGTGCGTTTGCGTTTGTTATTTCTGTTATCTTTGGCCTGCTTGCCCGCGTATATTTTTTTACAATACTGTTTAGGGCATTCGTTCAGTTTGTATTTTTTTTCTTTATTGGGATTTTGATAGAGTTCATATACAAAAAGTATTTATATGATCTTTTTAAAGATGCACTATTTAGTAGCAAGAGAAATGATGATCATAGTAATGGAGCAAAATATGAAACTGGTGTAGTTGATATGAGCTCTTTTCCCAAAAGTGTCCCTGTTGATGAAAGCGGGGAGGGCGGTAGTGACTTTCAGTTTGTGGAAGAGGTTGAGAAATATAGTGTAGCGCATAGTAATAACGGATCCAGTAGTAATGCTCAGTTTAGTGATAAGCTACCGAGTCAACTTTCATATCTTGAAGCCAATGATCCAAAAATTGTTGCTAAAGCTATTAAAACCTTGATTAACAGGAAGGAGTAGGTTATGCCTAGTAGTGTTAATTTTTCTGATTTTTGCAGCAAGATGAAGGATTATTTGGAGAGAGAGAACAATGTAAACTTAATAGAGGTGGAGTCAGACACTCTTGAGGAGGCTTTAAATGATGCTTCTTTGGAACTCTCAGTTCCTTATAAAGATTTAGATTATGAAATTTTGGCACGAGGAAATAATGGGATATTTGGATACGGTAGGAAAAAATGGAGAATAGTCGCTTATAAAAATTCTTATACAAAGTTTGATGTTTCTGATGTTTTAGGTTCTGATGAGGGAGATGAAAAAATTCTGTCGAAGGATGGTGTGTTTTTTATCAGGAAAGCTGCTAGGGGTATATTTTTAAAAGTTGTGGCACCTAAGGGACAGGGAAGTGCTGTTGATTTTGAGGATGTGATTAACAGGCTACACTTGGAGGGTAACATTGGAGATTTGAATAAGGATTTTGTTCGGTCCCTAGTTGAGAATGCTAATGGGAATTATGAGAGAATAGGTAATTTTGAGGCTGATCCTTCTGAAAGTGTGACTATGATGGTTCAGATATCAGAGAATTCAATGTCAGTGACTATTGAATTTACTAGCCCTGGGGATAATGGTTACGAAATATTAGATAAAGATATTTTTAATATTCTTAAAAAATATGGAATATCAGAGAGGGCATTCCTTAGGGATAAGATAGAAGATTTTGTGGATTTTCCTATCTACGGTGAGCCAGTCGAGATGGCAAGGGGGGTAGCTCCTGTTAGGGGAAGGGATTCTTATGTTAATTTTATTTTTGATAATAAAAGTCTTGGTGAATCTGATACTTTGGGTGTTGAATTTAGGAATGTTAATGAAGGGGAAGAATTGGCAGAGATTGTTCCCTTTTCAGAGGGTATTGATGGATATACTGTTTTTGGGAAAGTACTAGAAGCAGAAGATGGTAGTGAGTTGGAAGTTACTCTGGGGGAGAATACTGCACTAGAAGGAAATAAAATTATTGCAAAATGTGGTGGATATGTGACTGTTGTGAGTGGGGTGATTGCTGTTCATGATGTTTATGTTGTTGAAGGCGATGTTGGACCTGGTACTGGGAATATAGTCAATAATGGTATGGTTCTTGTTAAAGGGAGTGTTTTGGATGGATATAACATTATAGCTAAGGGTGGAATAGAAGTAAGTGGGCTTGTTGGTAGGTGTAATTTAAGGACTGATGGGCCCCTTATTTTAAGCAGTGGTGCTAACGGGAAAGGAGGTTCAGAGATTTATTCAAAGACGGGGGTTAAGGCCAAATTTTTGGAAAATGTTAGCATAAAGTGTCATGGGGATATTGAGGTTGTAAGGGGTATTGTTAATTCTGTGGTATCTTGTAAGAAGAGGGTATTGTGTGTAGGGAAAAAATCTAAGATCGTTGGTTCTAGTGTACATGCGAGGGAGGAAATTCGGGCATATTCTATTGGATCTGAAGGTAATGCCGAGACTTCCCTTGAGGTTGGGTATGATCCTGAGATAAAAGATTTGTTATCTAGGTTTACTAAGTATCTTGTAAAAATTGAGAGGAGATTGGAGGTCGTGACGAAGGATATTTCTGTTTTAAGGAAGAGTGCTTCAGTTGCTACTGATAAGGCGGAGAAGTCTTTAAAAATTGACAGCTGCAATGAGCTTCTTAATGAGAAAGGAGTTCTGGCTTCAGAAATAGAGATGGTAAAAAACAAGCAAGAGAGCTTACAGGGTGAACTTGAAAATAGCATGGTAGACGGTAAGATTTTTGTTGAAAATATTGCTTATGCTGGAGTTAAGATTCATATTAGGGGTGTTTATTATGAACTTTCAAGAGATTATAATAATGTGACTTTCGTGGAAGATGACGGGATTATTAAGACGGTAGCTTATATTCCTTTTAAATCATAGTGGGTTATAGGCTGTAGGAGGTACTTTATGGATATTAATAGTGTACCTGAGGGTATAAAGGCAATTACACAGAGTGCTTTTAAGGTTAGTGAAATTTCAAATGAAGATTTGAGAAACAAAAAGATTAAGGACGATAAGAGGTTAAGTTTAAATCCAAGTAAGGGTTATCATGTGGATTCTGAGATCAACAGCATATACCCTGCTAGTGGCATAAGGGGTGAGAATGTAAATTTTACGGTATTAGTAAGGACTAGGGTTAGTGAAAGGGATAAAGAGAGTGCGTGTGGTATTGGATTTAACGATCCAAAAATAGGAAGGAATGTTGATATTGAGAGGTAGTCTGGGGCATTTTACATGTTTGTTTTGTTTTGTTTTGTTTTAATTGTATTCGTTTTCATATATTTTCATGTTTATATTGGCTTGAAGATAAAGTCTAATAGCATACTCAGGAAATTTAGGAGTGAAGTGGATAAGACTATTATTGAGATCAACCAGGCTACGGATCGTAATATAAATATCATTGAAATAAAAATTGAGAGTTTAAATAGAATAATTAAAGAAGTGGATGAAAGGATAGAAATACTTGACCACAGGTTATCTGGGTTTAATTCTAATTCAATTTCAATGGGAGGTAATGATTTTGGGATTAAAAGTGATTCTAGTTTTTATAAGAATAATTTGAATTATTCAATACCTACTATTGAGAAAAATATAATAAGGGAAGGGTATGATATACGCCAGCAAGTGATTTCACTCTATGAACAAGGGATGTCTTTGGAAATTATTTCTAAGAAGTTGAAGTTAGATTTGGGTGAAATTGAGTTGATTATTTCAATTCATAGGGGTAGTTAATGAAAAGATGGATAGGAATAGATTTTGGGACTACAAATACTGTGGTGTCCTATTTTGACGGTAGTTCTAGAGTGATATTAAATGATAGGGGTGAAAGGATTACACCTTCTGTTGTCTCTTTTACAGATTCTGGTGTTGTTGTAGGTAGTTGTGCTAAATGTCAGATCTTAGTAAATCCGGATAAAACTTTTTACAATTTTAAAGTTAATATAGGTGCTGGGGTTTCTTATAGGGTAGGAGAGGGTTTATATAGAGCTGAGGATATTGCTTCTTATTTACTCTTGCATGTTAAGAAGAACGCTGAGAAATTTTTAGAAGAAGAAATCAGTGATGCTGTAATAACGGTTCCTGCTTATTTCTCTGAGGTACAAAGAAGAGGGATGGTTGAAGCTGCAAGTCTTGCAGGATTGCACTGTAGAGCAATTCTTAATGAGCCAACAGCGGCAGCTATATCTTACGCTTTTGAAAAGCAAGTAGAGGGATTTTTTCTTGTTTATGATCTTGGCGGTGGTACTTTTGATGTTACTCTTTTGGAAAAGCGAGGGGATGCTTATACTGTCCTTGCGACTAAGGGTGAGAATAGACTTGGAGGTAATAGTTTTAATGAGAAGATAGAAAAGGATGTGTTAAGTAATTTTAGAGAAAAATACCCTAGTATTGATTTGGATGATTTTGTTCTTCTTGGACAAATAAGGGATAAAATTGAGGAAGCTAAAAAGAATTTATCTGTTATGGATGAAGATAGTATTGTGTTGCCTTTTCTTGATGGTAAACATTTGGAGTATAAACTTACAAGAGACGATTTTGAGGCAATGATTAGCCAGTTAGTAGATAGGACTATTATTCTTACAAATGACTGTATTTCTGATTCAGGAATGGACTCTGGGAATATTTCAAAAATAGTGCTTTCGGGAGGTTCAACCAGGATTCCCCTGATTAAGCAGAGATTGGGTAAGGCTTTTCCTTCAATTGAGGTTTTAGACTCTTTAAACCAGGACGAGGTTGTTTCAATGGGAGCGAGTATTCAGGCCTTTAGTTTGTTAAATAATAACACTCTCATTAATTTTAAAGATATAACACCTTATTCCCTTGGGATTGAGACTCGAAATGATGGATTTTTTACTTTAATTAAGAGAAATACTCCGTTGCCAGTATGTGAGAGAAAAATTTTTACAACAATGAACGATTATCAAGAAGAGATTGAAATACATGTGCTTCAGGGTGAACATAAGAAGTCTTCTTTAAATTATTCCATAGGTAGATTTTGCTTCAGTAATATACAAAGAGCTTTAAAGGGTGTTCCAAAGATAGAGATACTTTTTAGTTTAAATGAAAGTGGTATTTTAAATGTCGCTGCGAGGGATTTAGATACTAATATCTCTAAATCCGTTGAAATAAGAATAACTAGTTCCTGCGATAGTAGTAGCATTGGGAGCGTGTATGAAGATATTATTGATTTTGGGGAGAGTGATTCTTGATAGGTTGATTCTGATTAGACATTAGATGATTAATCTTGTGGCTTATTGTAGACTGTATATTATTTTGCCAATTATGCTGTTTATGTCTATAAATCCATACTCTCTGGAATCGAGAGAGGCTTGCTTGTTTTCTCCTATTACCAGGTAGTAGTTTTTTGGGATGGATTTGTTCTTTAATGTTTCTAGCTGTTTATCACTTATATTGAAGTTTAAGTTGTCTATTTTTATTACGTTTTTTTGTACCTTTATAAAGCCTGCTCCTGGAGTAGCGAAGATTTTCTTGACCGATGCCTTTTGCGTTATGGGATCTTTAATAATCACAATATCGTTTTTTTTGGGTGCATTCCACAGCAACATGTATTTTCCCCTCTTATCCAATCTTATACCATAGGCTAAATTGTTGCTTATGATCCAATTTTTTTCTATAAGCGTAGGCAACATTGAAGAACCTTTAACTAGGTAAAAAGACAATGATAGCTTAATCATGACTAACATCAGCATTAAAGCCAATGCAACAGAGGCTAGATGGTCCTTATATAGTTTTATGATTGTCTTAAGAATTTTCATTGAATGCTTTTTAATAAACACGCATCCCTATTGTATAATAAGGCATAATATGATTATACCAAAAAAAGGACAGAGCGTAGGTAAAAGAAATAGAAATTTTTTGTTTAATAAAACCACTAGAGGTGATTTTGCATTAAAAGATTTTGGTAATGTTGTCGACCCCACCAGAAAAAGGAGAAGTAAGTCCTTTAGATTTGTGAATTTTTTCAGAAAACCTTTTTATGTGATTAATTTGTTTTTAGCTTTAGTTAGCCCTAGAACAATGGGTATCAAGAGCTATAAGTATCAGTATTTCTATAAGCATCCTGCAGTTAAGCTTGGGAGTGCTTTCAATGTTAATCTAAGTTATGGTTTTATTTTTAGATTGAATGCCGTAATTTTTGTTTTGATACTGGTCTTTTATTTAAATATTTTTTCCTATTACGGTTCTTATATGTTTCTCAATAGACTGAGCTTTCCCAAAGATTATTTTATTGATACTTTTTTATACTATAGCGATCAAGATTTGAGTCAGATTAATAATGATCTATTTTCTGCAAACGGAAATAATTATGAGGGCTTAAAAAAGCCTTTAATTTTAAAAGTTGTTAAGCATAAAATTAAGCCGGGAGAGACGCTTTCTCATGTTGCTTCCAGATATAACATAACAAGTGAAACTTTAATCTCTTATAATCGCATTAAAGATGTGAGAAATATTAGGCCCAATTTGGTGATTAATGTGCCTAATATGAAAGGGGTTCTTCATATTGTTGAGAAGAATGATTCTTTGTCTTCAATTGCAAAAAAATATAACATTACCAAGGTAGATATTCTTGATGCTAATAACCTTGATAATGAAGTACTATCTTTGGGTCAAAATCTCTTTATTCCAGGTGGAAGAATGGCTAGGGAAGCACTAAGGGATGCTTTGGGTGAAATTTTTCTCTTTCCAACACAAGGAATTATTACCTCTGGTTATGGATATCGTCCGGATCCTTTCACGAGGGTTATTAGTTTTCATAATGGGATTGATATTGCAAATGCGGCCAATACACCTATTAAGGCAGCGAAAGAAGGTATCGTAGTAACGGTTGGATTTAATGCGGGAGGATATGGGAAATATATTGTTATCTCGCATAACAGTGGTTTTCAGACTCTTTATGCTCATCTAGGTTCTTTTGCAGTTAAAGTAGGTCAAAGGGTTTCAAGAGGACAGGTGATAGGGCACATGGGGAGTACAGGGTATAGTACAGGAAATCACTTGCACTTCACTATTTTTAAGGATGGAAAAACAGAGAATCCTATGAAATATCTTAGATAAATTAGTGGTATTTTGATATGTTTACTTTTTTAAGGATTTGTATTAATTTTTTTCCTTCTATCAGATCAATTAGCCTGCCTTCAACCATTTGTTTGGATTTAGAAGAAAATAAGGCTGGCGCTATGCAGAGGCCTTTTAATTTGTTTTCTTTAGTCTTTGAAATAAGATCTCTTAAGAATAATTCGCCCACGATCTCCTGTTCCGTTCTTACAAACCGCGCTATTAAATTTTCCTCCCATTGGTTATTTGCAAGTTGGAAATTCATGTCTATAAATTGAGAAGTGACTTCATTTGTCTTAGCTTCTCTTACTTGAAATTTATTTTCGTATATTTTAACGACAATTTCACTGGCCAATTTTTCAAACTTTTCCTTTGAACATTTAAGATATGTTCTGAGAGATAAATTTTCGCTTAGCTTTCTACTAAATTCCAGTTTTTCGCCGATTTTTTTATAGTGTGCGTCAGATCTTTCAACTTGAATAAAGACTTCTGTCGCTTTTTGATAGTTTTCACATTCCATGTAAAGCTCTCCCAGTTTATAAAACAGTTCAAGAAATATCTTTTTAGGCAAATCAGGTTTTAATTTGATGATTTCTTTAACATTTTTTTCCAACTTTTCTAAGTTATTATTTTTAGCATGAATTTCAGACTCAATTAAAAGAGATTCGTATAGCATTCCGTCTCTGTCTCTTAGGTTGTCTGCAATCTCAAGAGCAAGGAAGTCTTTATTGAGTTTAAATAAGCATTTAGCATAAATTAAAAGAGCATTTACGTCGTTCTGTATGTATTTTTTTATGTTATTAAATATTCCAGCTGCCTTATGATAATTTTCCATATGGAAAAGAGCTATCCCTATGTATTTTAGAGCTTGATGATTTTCTTTATCAAATTTGTATATCTTTGTAAGATAGTGGAGAGCTTCCCTGTAATAGCCATTTTTTAGGAAGGCTATTCCAAGGTAGAAGTTAACTTCCGTATCGTTCTTTTTTATTGCATATGCCTTTTTAAGGAATTCCAATGCTTCTCTGTTAAAATTTCTTTCAAGATTATAAAACCCATAACTTAAAAAAGCTTTAAGGGAGTCTATGTCTTGGCCTATAGGATTCTCTGATATAAGTTGGCATAACTTTTTTGCATATTTAATACCATTTTCATGGTCCTTGTTGTCATAATAGTAATTGTTCAAAGTTTGAAGAGCTCTTATTTCATTTGGATTTGTTTTGAGCATGTTCAGAGCTTTTTCTATTAATTTTTTGGTTCTTTCTGATTCTCTGTCTCTTGTTTTTGTGGCTCTTGTTGTAAGTACGAAAAACGAAGCCAGTAAAATGGATACCATCAACGAGGAAACTATTATGAAAAATGAATACACCTAAACTTCTCCTAACTCTATATTCAGTAATATTAATGTGAAAAACGTAAATAACATTCAAAGCGTTCTTATTTTGAATAAAAACTAGCTATAAGTTGAATATAACATTACTTATATTATATTATAACTATTATGAATAAATTTGTTTTTGCAAGAAAACGAAAAGGTTGGCATTCTTGAAAGGGTTTTTAGCAATAAGGCTTTCTGGTGAGGATTATTTTCAGGTTTTGGACTTGGAGGATGTTTCTGTAAAAAAGGTGGTATTGGGTAAGCTTTTAGATGAAACTAATGTGAAGTTAGATTTTTATGTTAGCGAGTTTGAAAATTTTCCTAATCCTGTTCTTCTCGGGTCTTTTTTCTTGAATAATGTTACAAAGGATAGTTCTGATATAGATGTTTATTTTAAAGTGGAGTCCGAGATACTTTATGTTTATGGTGAGTGTGGTGGAGTTGAGAGTAAAGCTAAATTTGATTTGAGCTTGGTGGATCTTGGCGTGAGTTCAGGGGAATTTGATGGAGAACAACTTGAGGGTGGGCATTTCTCCGATTCTGATGATTTAGATTTTGCTGAAAATTTAGAAGTTGGTTTTGAACAGGATAAAGATAATTCTTCTTTAAACACTTTAGATGATGTTGATAGCTTGACTAGTACAGGATCTTTGGGTGAATTTAGTTTAGTTAATGAAGACAGTTTAGAGGAAGGGTTGGCTGGCTCACTAAACACAGGTGATGATTCATCTAATGCTCTGGATCTCGATTCTGGTCTTGATTTAGAAGAGGCGGACGTTAATCTTAGGGGAGATATTTTTGATTCTGATGGGTCTTCCCATGACGTGGGTGATTTGGGAATAGGTATGGCTGGTCTAGATGGCTTTTCCTCTGATGGTAACGATATTAGTTTTGATTCTAATAATGATGCTGTGGAGTTCGTTGAGAATGAGGATATTGATTTTAGTAGTGTTAATATTTCAGGTTATGGAGCTTCTTATTCTGATGATTTGAGTGTTGATGATATTATTGCAGATATTGATAAGGATTTGGGAGAGAGCGTGGTTGATGCTGTTTTTGGGGATGATAGCAGGGGCTTTGGTGTGGGTAATGGAAATGAGCAGTTAAATACGGATTCAAAAGAAGATTTTACGAAAACTTTTATGCTCTATTTAAGTCTTATTTCTTTGTTTTTATTGATGTTTTTTTCATTATTTTTGATTTTTTCTAAAGTTTTAAACCCTAGAAATTTGAGGGTTTCTCATCATTGTGTATTTGAGGAAGAAAAGATTGAAAAGTATGAAAGAAGTTCTCATGTTTAAGAAGGTATTTTTTTTATTTGGCCAGACTGTCTTTTCTTTTTTATTACTACTGAGTTTATTGTCTTGTTCTTTCGAAAAGAAATCTTTAGGTGTTGGTGTGTTTCAGAGGAATGCAGATGATTTTGATTTGAATCATTTGAACTGGTTATGGAATTTTGATTATGAGGGACAAGATTTTGATGGGTATTTTGGTATAGATCCAAACTCGTATGTGTATGTTGCCTATCTTTTTAGGAAAATAGGATATGAAGAAAAATTTAGGGAATATATGTTTAAGGCCGTGGATAGTGGTAACGATATTGTTGAGCAATTTGCTGCTGTCAAACTCCTGGAATATCATAATGCAAGGAGAGAGTATTTTGAAGCTGAACTTGTTGGGAGGAAACTCTACAAAAAATATGAAGATAATAAATATATCTTATTGGGGTATTTTAAAAGTCTTTATTGGCAAAGGAAGAATGATGAAGCTCTTTTAGTTTTAAATAAACTAGATAAAATGAATCTTTTAGAGACTCAAGTGAATGAAAATATTTTGTTTAAAGCTGTTCTTTATTTCAATATTTCGGATATTGATGAGTCATTAGTTTATTTTAGGAAGTTGTTTGAGGATTTACCAGCAGGCTATCTACATGTGAGGGCGCATGATTATCTCATTTTAGATGATCGGTTAGTTCGTTTAAGTACAGGCCTTTTAAATCTTGTTAGGTTTAAGGCGTTGCTGGCCAATGGGAATCTAGGGGGCGCAATAAGCATATTAGGTAATAATTTAAAGGAGTATTATAACAATTTTATATTTTTAAATGATGTTTATAAGGCTTTTCTTGCCTCAGGGCGTATAAGTAAGGCATTTTCTTTCTTTAGTAATTTAGATAGTGTTTATAAAGATTATTATTTGGGGCTTATAGGCTTGAGACTAAAGACAGAGTCGGGTTTGTCTACTGTGATTAAATATTTGGGTTCTAATTCTTTAGAAAATGAGTTTCATAGGCTGGAGATGCTTAATGAGGTGTTTAGTAATTTAATATTTACGAAAAATACAAGAGACTATTTTTCTCAAAACCTATCCAGATTTTATACATATACAGACGGTAGCAATCCTTCATTTATTAAGGTATTGGATGGATATGTTTTAGAAGCTATTCAACTTGAGGATTATGATAATCTGTACGCGCTCTATCATAATGGCAGGGATATACTTAGTGGTGTTGTTTTATCCAGACTGGCTTTCATTAACGCAAGGCTTATATATCACAATTTTGTTAAGGCTAAATCTGGGAGTGAATATGGGGATTTTTTGCGTTCTTCTATTCAATATGACAAGACATCTTATTCTTCTTTTATGAGTAAATATTTGTTGGGTCAAGATATTGATGATTTTTTTGAGAGTACTTTGGATGTTGATTATGACCAGTCTTCTGATTATGAAAGGTTTTTGGAGGGTTTTCTGAGATTCAATTTACATTCTTATGTTAGTGCTTTTGTTGCAGATAATTTTAAGAATGGTCACAGATTTTCTCCTAATTTTTACCGTGGTCTTTATGATGAACTTGTAAGGCATGAGTATTATTATGAGGCCACTCTTGCTATTAATTACCTTGCGAGACAAGATAAATCTGCTTTAAGCAGAGACGATTATAAGCGTCTTTATCCTTATTTGTATAGTTCTTTGGTCAAATATTGGTCAAAGAGGAGGGTTCTTGAGTCTAGTCTTGTTTTCTCTCTAATAAAGGCTGAGAGTAGTTTTAAAAGAGATGCTGTATCTAGACCTGGTGCTGTTGGACTTATGCAGGTTATGCCAGCGACGGCCGTTGATATATCGAGGGAGCTTAAGTATTACGATTATGATTTAAAGCAACCAAAGGACAATGTTATTATAGGAACTTATTATTTGAAAAAAAGAATAGGAACGGTGGGAGATGTTTATAAGGCTCTTGCGTCTTATAATGCTGGCATTGGGAATGTTCGTAAGTGGGAGCAGGCTTATGGGCATATGCCTAGGGAACTTTTCATTGAAGCGATTCCCTTTGGGCAGACTAGGAATTATATTAAGAAAATATTGGTCTATTCTGTGTTTTATGATGTGTTGTATGGGGGTAAAGGCATGGATTCTGTGGTAGAGTACATTGTGGGTAGGTTGCCTAAGGGATTCTAGATTATTGAGAACTGTTGATGAATCTTTTTAAGGTTATTATTTTAGGAGCTGTGCAGGGAATTGCTGAGTTTCTCCCTATCTCTAGTTCGGGGCATTTATTACTTTTAAGGAAGTATATGGGGTTAGAAGTTCCGATAGTATTTGATATTTATTTGCATTTAGCAACTGTGTTAGTCGTTGTGATTTATTACCGCAGTCGAATACTGGAGCTTGCCCTAAGCCTAGTTCTGTTTTTTTTAAGAAAGACTACTTTATTGGACTTGGATAATTTAAAGACTGTATTTCTTATAGCAATAATTACTTTTATCACGGCATTTGTTGGAATTTTTATAGAAATGTTTGAAGAAGCATTCCTCTTTGGTGTAGTTTTGTTAAATTTCGTTTTAACGGGGATTTTATTGTTATTACTTGAATCTAGGCTTTTGATTTTTAATTTGAAAAATAATATTCTGTTTTCAGGTGTTTTTATTGGGATTATGCAAGGAATTGGTGTGATGCCTGGTATTTCTCGTTCGGGGATTACAATTTTTGCTTCAATTCTTCTTGGGTTTAGCAGGTCAAAATCACTTGAGATCTCGTTTTTATCTCTGATCCCCATTGTGTTTGGGAGTTTATTGCTGAAGCAGAAAGAATTATTTGCTTTGAACGTGGTTTTTAGTGTTTTTGAAGTAAACTTGGGAGCGGTTGTTGCTTTTGTTATTGGGCTATTTTCAATGGGTTTATTTGTCAGAGTGCTTGCAGGGAGCAGGACTTATTATTTTTCAGCTTATTTATTTTTTCTTTCTGGTGTTGTTTATTGCTTTCTTTGATTTTGATGGGGCTAGTTGTATATGAAGGGGTTTTACCAGTATTTTCAATTTTTATTTTTTTTCGTGTTGGTCGTCATATTATTTTCGCTTTGTGTGGCTCTAACTCCCATAGGGGATATATTTGTGTTTTTTGTTTTCAATTTAATAGGGCAAATGTTAATAAATACCTTTTCATTTTTGTCATTTTATTTAATACTTTACCCCCTTGTAAATTGGTATGTTTACAGGAACAATATGCTTAGTAAGAGGTTTATATTTAATTGGAATTATACAGTTATTTTATTTTTTACCCTAACGTTTTGGTTAAAAATTAACTCTAGTCTTGAAGGTTCTAGCTTTGTTAACTGGTTTTTGAGTAATTTTGGAATAGTGCTGGGTAATCTTTTTGTTTTTCTTCTGTTAATTTTAGAGTTTGTTATTTGGGTTTATTTAAATTACCTATTATTTAAAAGGACTGACTTTATCCTAGATGTTATTAGGTTTTTAATGTTTAGGGTTCAAGTCTTGTTTGAAGGTTCGTTTGCTTATTTTCCTTTTTTAAGCTCTTTGAAGGTTAAAAAAGATATTAAGGTTTATGACGATTTTGATAATGATTTGGACAGGAATGAGCCTCCTGGGGGAAAAGATAATGTTATTAATGGGGCAGAGTATCAGGCCTTGTGGTCTTTTAATACGTTTTCAAGAAAATCTAGTACACCTTCTAGTGTTAATTTAGATAAAACTGTTTTTGGGCAGCCAAAGGGAGTGGAGGGGTCGTTACCGGAGGTAAGCTTGCTTAAAGATCAGGCTTTACGAAGTGATCAATGTGATTTAAGCAGTGATGAATCTAAGCATAGATCGTTGTTAAAATCTGATGGTAATAAGCTAGTGGCTAGTGGAAAAATTAAGGCCAGTGATATAAGGCATAGGGGAATAATAGATAGTATTGCTAGAGTTTCAGATGATGATTTATTAGTAAACGTGGCTGGTAGTAATTATTTTATAGATATTTCTGTTTTCAATAAAAGAGAGCCCAAGAGTGAGGCGGAAGGCATTGCATATGAGAGAGAAATTCAAAAACAATCGATGATTCTACAGGAAACTTTTAGAGAGTTTGGTATTAGTGCTAAGCTTATTGATGTTATTAAAGGCCCTGTTGTTACCATGTATGCCGTTCGTCCAGATAAGGGCATTAAGCTTTCAAGAATAACTTCCATATCGGATAACATTGCCTTAAGGCTTGCAGCAGTTAGGGTTCGAATTATTGCTCCGATACCTGGTAAAGAAGCCGTGGGGATCGAAATCCCTAATAAAAGACGTGAGTTTATTTTAATTTCAGATATAATAGACAACAAAGAATTTAGAGATAATTTCAAAATTCCTTTTGCACTTGGTAAAGAGATTAGTGGAGATAATGTTGTCTTTGATCTTGTTAATGCCCCGCACCTTTTAATAGCAGGAGCTACTGGGGCTGGTAAGTCAGTTTGTGTTAACTCGCTTATTGCCTCAATTATTTTTTCAAAGTCTCCAGATGAGATTAAACTTATAATGATAGATCCTAAAATAGTTGAACTTAAGCTTTTTAATGATATTCCACATTTATTAACTCCCGTTATTACTGATGTACGTAGGGCTTTAGAGGCTCTTCGTTGGTGCCTTGATGAGATGGAGAGAAGGTATGTTCTCCTTGATAATTTTCTTGTAAGAGACATTAATGCTTACAATAGAAAAGTGATGGAAGAGGGATTAAATGAAGTCTCTTTGCCTTATCTAGTAATTATCATTGACGAATTTGCGGATCTTATTCTTTCTGCAAGGAAGGATTTGGAGAATTTGATTTCTAGACTTGCAGCTATGGCTAGGGCTGTTGGGATACATTTAGTTCTTGCTACCCAAAGGCCATCTGTTGATGTTATTACGGGTGTAATAAAGGCTAATTTTCCTTCAAGAATTTCTTTTATGGTAGCTAGTGCTATGGATTCAAGGATAATTCTTGGAGTTTCAGGAGCCGAAAAGCTTTTAGGAAAGGGGGACATGCTTTATGTTAGCCCTACAACTCCTTTCCCTCAAAGAATTCAAGGTGGGTTTTTGGATGAAAAAGAAGTGTACAGATTAGTCGAGGAGGTCAAGAAACTTGGCGTTCCAAATTATATTGACGATGAAATATTTATTGACAGCGTAGGTGAAACAGAGAAGATAGCTGTTAGCCCGTCAGATGAACCCATGTTCGAGGAAGCTCTTGAGATCGTTCGTTCCACAAGAAAAGCTTCAGCGTCTTATCTACAAAGACGATTAAAGATAGGGTACAACAGAGCCGCAAGAATCATCGAGCTTATGGAAGAGATGGGATACGTAGGCGCCGCAAAGGGCTCAAAGCCACGTGATGTCTTCATTTAGTTAGCAAAAAAGAGAGATATTCAGAATTGAATACCTCTTCTTTATTGTCTCCCAATTTTTTGTTTTAATTTTCTGACTTTTTTTGCTTGTTTTCTTTTAAAAGCTTTTTCTTTCTTAACACGAATGGTAGACGGTTTTTCGTAGTATTCTCTTCTTTTCCACTCTCGAATTATTGCCTCTTTTTCAATCATTCTTTTAAAACGTTTCAATGCTTTCTCTAAACCTTCACTCTTGTCCACATTGACAGTTACCAAAAAATCACCCCCTTTACTACCTCATCTTCTCAATATTATTGATTATTTTATTTTTGTCAATAAGCATATGCTTTAGGAAGAAGTCTGGATTTACAGCAACCCCATTAACTCTAACTTCAAAATGTAGATGAGGTCCTGTGGAAATGCCCGTGTTTCCAACATTTCCAATATATTCTCCAGTATGAACTATTTTATTTTCTTTAACTCCAAATTTTGATAGATGTAGATAAATTGTATATACACCTGGTAAGTGTTGAATAATTACAGTTTTTCCAGTAATTTCCCTGTCTCTTGCGAATACCACTTTTCCTCTTCCGGCTGCAAAAATAGGTGTTTTTTCTCTCTTAAAAGGTGCGTAATCTTTGCCTTTATGCATTGTTAGATTTGATATTTTTTTATTTTCCTGAGTATAAATCCTCTGGTCTCCATAAGGACTGCTTATTCTATATTGATCTTTGATAGGGTGAACTAAAGTATCGTAGTGGTATATTGAAGCATCTCCTATGTTTCCAATTATATTCCATAATATAAGAGCCTGTTCTTTCGCTTTTACGGACTTTTGATGCTTGAAAATCTTTGCTTTTTTTTTATCTAGCTTAATAGTTGTCTTTCTAAATTCAAATTTTTTTATCTCTATTTCCTTGATATATTTTTCATTTTCGAATTCTATTTCAATTTTTCTCACTCCTTCTTTAATCATTGGCGTAATTCCCAATAACGCTATGTAATATGTTTTGTTATCTACTTCAAATTTGAAAGGATAGGAGCTTAAAATAGGGTTTTTGTTATTACTCAGGAGCGATAGTTTTTTAAAATTTTTGTTGCTTGCGAAGTAAGTGAGCTCTCCTTGAAAGACTTCCCTTTGATAGTAGCCTCTTACCAAGTCATCTCTTATTTCATTTATATTGAATAGGCTTACAAACATGAGCAAGAAGCTTTTTATGATAAGCATTAATTTGCTCTCTTTTTAATGTCCATAATTTTTAGTATTTTATCACTTTGATTGTAAAAGTCTTCACTAACTGTGAATATTATATCTATACTTTGTCCATCTTTAATACCGAGCTCTTGAATGTTTTGAGTTCCATTAAAGTAAATAGCTCTGTATTGATCTTGACTATTTTTAATTTTCATAATTATATGCTTAGAGGTGCCATTTTTATCAATTGTTCTGAGATCCTGAATGTGTACATCCTCCATTGTTAAGATAAATTCTCTAAATCCATGCCCGTAAGGTTCAAACAAGTCAACTATTTTTAAAAGCTCTTGTTTTTTAAAGTCCTTAGGTATAATGGCATCAATGAGTATGGAGTCTTCATATTGGTCACTGTATTCTATTTTTTCAATAGCATGTTCAAGCTCCTTAATGAATTCATTTAAAACATTCTCGTAAAGCGTGAACCCAGCGGCTGCTTTATGGCCTCCAGAATTTATTAATAGAGAACATGGTATCATTGAAATTAAATCTTTCGAGTTGATTTTGTTGTTTGATCTTATAGATCCCTTGATTATGTTATCCTGTTTTGTTAGAAAAACGGCAACTTTTTGATAATAAGATGAGAGCCTTGTTGCCATTCTAGAACTAATTCCCTTTGGAGTATATTTGTCATAGCATACAATGAATTTATCATTTTTGAAAATGGTATTTTCGCTGTGTGTGTTCCAAGAAACATCTTCCTTACGTTTTCTTAAAGTATTTATGCTCTTGATTTCTTTAAACCTGTTTTCTATTTTATTAATGTCTTCGGTTAATAAAAATTTAATCGTAATATCTGCTTTTTCAAGCCTTCCTGTTGAATTTAACATAGGGGCAATCTTAAAAGCAATATCTGATGAACTTATTATTGGCTTTGTCAATATGTTAGCATCTTTTAGTAAACAGTTAATGGGAATTCTTTCTTTTAATGCAATTTCTTTAAGTCCTTCTTTTACAACAGTTCGATTTTCATTAATGATTGGCATATTATCAGCAATGGTTCCTATCGCAACAAATTTAAGGTTCTTAAGACATTTTTTTAGTAAATTCTTATTTGTTTCAAATATGATGTTATAAAAAACGTAATAAAGCTTGTCCTTAATATGAAGTTCTCTATACTTAAAATATTTTGTAATTTGAATAAGTTCTTTGAGTGTTTTTTTAGCGAATTTTGGATACTTTCTTATAAAATCTTCACTGATATCAATTGTTTCAATATCTATTTTTTGATTAAAGAATTCATTTAAAAGTTGATTTTGTTCATTTTTGTTAAATACAATTATGTGTTTACCTTTTGAAAACTCTTCTAGTTTGTTGATATTAATTTGTAGATCATCAGTGCTTTCTAGTAAGAGATGCTTTTTTAAAATGTAGTTGTGTATTTCTATGGCATTAATAACAATTTTATCATTCAGTTTTTCTAGAAATAAAAACACAATGTTTTTATTATAAAGATTGGTAGTAGATAGATAGAGGGCAAGACATGCTTTAAAGCTAACATAGCATCCAGCTATTTCTTTAAATGGAGATAGATCGCCTTTTAAATGGGGATTAATGATGATAATTTCTGTATCAAGCTCTTTGTTGGGAAGATGGTGGTCTGTAATAATTACTTCTATATTTTTCGATCTCGCATAATTTGCTTCTTCAATATTAGAAATGCCACAATCAACAGTAATGATGACTGATATTTTATCCTCAGATGCTTTGTCAATTAATTCCTTTGTAATTCCATAGAACTCTCCATTAGAGGGTATCTTATAGGTTACATTAATGCCAAAATCTTTAAGTGTCTCATACATGATGATCGTAGCTGTGATCCCGTCAGCATCCTTGTCTCCAAAGATTAATATACTTTCATTCTCTTCAATAGCCTCATTTATTCTGTAAATAAATTTATCTATGTTTTTTAGTAAAAATGGATTATGCATTAAATTCACACTATCTTCAATAAAGAATAAAAAGTCTTCTTCTTTAATCTCTCTTCTCATGAGTAGTGTCGCTTCAAGAAGGCTAATGTTATATTTTTTTGCGATATTCACTACATTCTCTTTTTTTACATCAACTTCTTTTTTTTTCCAAATTTTCATTTCTTGTTCCAATTTGATCTATTTAGAGTAATGCTTGTTCAAATTCTGCATTTATTTTATTTTTTATCATAAATTCAATAAGTGCTTTTGATTTATTGGTTATATTTATGAGCAAGGAAGGTCCTATGTTCTCTTGAATCGTACATTCTAAATATTTAAAACTTTCTGTGTCAATACAATGATTTTTATTGCTAGTACAATTTATGCAATTGAAACCATTAGTATACATGTCATAATAATAAAGATTCTCTATTCGTTTGCCACATGTGAAACACAAATTTGATAAGCATAAAAAACCCTTTATTATTAAAAATCTTATCTTGTATTGTAAATCGACTAAACTTGTTTTCTGAACAGATGAATCGTTAATAACATCCGTAGCCTCTATAAATAATACAAAGCATTCACCGTCATCAAAGCTTAAGCTGATTAGCTTTGCCCAAAGATGAACAATCATTAGTTTTTCATAAGTTAGATCTTTTAAAATAAATTCTTCGTCATCGACTTCCAATATTTTACATAAATTATTTTCCTTGACAATCTCAAAATTAGCCTTTACTAGATTATTAACATTTGACTTGAATTTCTTTATGGTGGAGCTGTAAATTATCGTATTAATAATCCCTTTTGAATAAAATAGGTTTAACAGATGATAATTCTTTTTATGAAAAGAAGATAGCACAATAGCATTAATTTTACTAAACCGCATTATACACTATTGTATAATAAAAAAATTCAATATTGAACGAATTTTCATAAAAATTTTCTTTTGTTATAATTGAGTTTAAGGAGATTTAATCTTTTATGGAAGAATTAAAAAATAATGACTCTAAGGGTAAGAAGCGTTCAAGTGGGTCTGCTGCCATTTTGCCTCATTTTGATAAGCCTGTGAGAGTTCCTTTAGTCGCAGTTCCATCTCATCCTATATTCCCTGGAATGTTTATTCCAATCATTATAGTTTCTGATTCTGATATGAAAGCTGTTGATTATGTTAATAAGGGTAATGGTATTGTCTCCTTATTTGTTTTGCGCGATAAATTTTTAGAAAAGACTGACAGTAAGAGTGATAAAGTAGCTATCAATTATAAACGAGATGTTTATTCTGTTGGTATTACTGCTAAGATAGTGAAAAAAATTAATCTTCCTGATGGTGGGTACAATATTTTTGTTTCAACTATTGACAGGGTTAAATTTGTTAAGGTTGTTCTTAATGAAGATTTTCCGATAATTGAAGTCGATTATTTAAAACAGATTCCTGTTAGGAAGGATGATATACAGGCGAAGGCTATTTACAGTAGCATTTTACTCAGAACAAAAGAGATATTTTCGCATAGAAAAATGCCTGAGGTTCAGTTAAATATGGTCAATATTGAGGATAAGGGTAGGTTATGTGATGTTGTCGCAGGAATGATTTCGTCTTCTAAAGATTCGCATCAAGAAATTCTTGAAACTTTAAGTGTAAAGGATAGGCTTAAAAAGGTCTTGGAATTAATTTATGAAGAATTAAATTTGATTGAAATTCAAAATAAAATTACTAGGTGTATTCAAGAGAAGTTAGAAAAACAACAAAAGGAATTCTTTTTAAAAGAACAACTTAAAGCTATCAAGGCTGAACTTGGTTTAGGAGACGATAAGAATAGCGATTTTATGAAACTTAAAGGCAAAATTAACTCTTTGGCGTTGAAGGGTGAAGCGTTGGAAGCAGTTGAGAGAGAGCTTGAAAAGTTTTCATTTCTTGAGACAAATTCGTCAGAATATATTGTGGTTAGAAATTATCTTGAGCTTATTACAAATCTACCTTGGGAAGAATCTAGGATTGATTTTGATAAGTTTGATTTGCAGAAAGCAAAAAAGATTCTAGATAAGACACATTATGGGATGAAGGAAGTTAAAGATAGGATTATTGAATATATTTCTGTTCTTAAACTAAGGAAATCCCAAAGGGGAGCTATCATGCTTTTAGTTGGGCCTCCTGGAGTTGGTAAGACTTCAATAGGAACGGCTATTGCTAGGGTCCTTAAGACAAAATTCTTCAGGTTTTCTGTGGGTGGTATGAGAGATGAATCGGAGATTAAGGGGCACAGAAGGACTTATGTTGGGGCCTTGCCCGGGAAGATTATTCAGGGATTAAGGATTACAAAAACGAATTCTCCAGTTTTTTTAATAGATGAGATTGATAAAGTTTCAGTATCTAATTACGGGGATCCATTTTCAGTTCTTCTTGAGGTTTTAGATCCAGAGCAAAATATTAATTTTAGGGATCATTACCTTGATTTGCCTTTCAATATTTCTAATGTATTTTTCATTTTAACAGCTAATTCCGTTGAGACAATACCTAATCCTTTGTTAAATAGAATGGAAGTGATTTATTTATCAGGATATGTGGATGATGAAAAAATAGAAATAGCAAGAAAATATTTAATTTCTAAGGTTTTAAGGGAGAATGGAGTTAATAAAGATGCTTTGAAATTTCAAGGTTCGGCTCTTGTACAGATTGCTAGAGAATATGCAAGAGACAATGGGCTTAGAAATTTTGAAAAGTATATAAGGAAGATTGTAAGGAAGGTTGCAAGAAAGCTTGTTGAGGATGAATCTATTAAATCGTACCAAGTATCTAGGGAGAATTTGGAAGAATATATTGGTGTGCCTGTGTTTAGAGAAGAGGAGTTTTTAAATAAGACTATGTCTCCAGGTATGGTCATGGGACTTGCTTGGACTAATTATGGGGGTTCAACCTTGATAATTGAGACTGTCAAAACTGAGGCCAAGTCTTCTGGAATTAAGTTGACAGGTAGACTTGGTGATGTTATGAAGGAATCTGCCAACATTGCGTTTACCTATGTAAATAGCATTAGAAATACTTTAGGCATCAATAAATCTTTTTTCGAAAAGTATATGATTCACTTACATATTCCAGAAGGAGCTATTCCTAAGGATGGACCTTCTGCTGGCATTACCATTGCTAGTGCTTTTATATCGCTGGCTCTTAATAAGGAGGTCCGGCCTCATCTGGCTATGACCGGAGAATTGTCATTAACAGGGAATGTAATGGCTATTGGAGGGTTAAGAGAGAAAATAATTGCGGCTAAACGAAGCGGAGTTGAGCATATTATTATTCCTATGGCAAATAAAGCAAACCTTGATGAGATTCCTATTAACATCAAGAGTGGAATAAATTTTCATCTAGTTAGTAATATGGGTGACGTCATTAAGTTATTATTTTAAACGTTTGGATTGAGCTTTGCTGCGTCGTGGTACTGCCTCTCATCTACAGTCTTTGATGTTTTGACTTTGGGTTTGAATAGATAAATGAGTAGTGGAAGCAGCGTTAATGAAGCAAGGGAAGTGGTTAGCATTGTAAACGCTATGATGGTTCCAAGCGTTGCAATTATTTTGTAAGTAGAGAATATCAATGTTAGGAACCCTATGCCTACTGAGATTGAGTTTGCGAAAATTCCATTAAATACATTTGGAATTGATTCAAGCAAAGCCTTTTTATAGTTATTAAATTTTTGGTAGTTTAATTTGAATGCATTAAAGAAATGAATAGAGTAATCTACTCCTACACCCATACTGACAGATGCAATTGTTGCTGTTGCAGGATTTAGTGTTATCCCGAAAAGTCTCATTACGGCAAAATTCAAGAAAACGGACCATGCGACTGGAATCGCAATTATGATCCCAGTCTTGATTGACCTGAAGAATAACATTAGCAATATTGTTATTGCGCTAAGTGTTGTAATGATGTTAGTAATTTGTTCTGATACCATAGTTTTAGATATTAATATTTTGTCATATGCCCCGGAGAAGTGATATTCATATCCTGGCATATGCTCATTGAGTAAATTACTTACATAATCTGCGAAAATTTTTATTTCTTCGGTTGAATTCTTGTCAATTCTTACAATAATCGATATTTGAGACCAATCGTCATTGACGTACATTTTTGTCAGGTTTTTCATGGAACTGCTTCTGCTGGTTAGCAAAATTAGCTTGTTTAGTATAGATTGACTTTCAGGAAGCCTGTATTCATTCGGATTTTCTTTTTTAAATTTAAAATTCATAAATCTTATGATCCCATTTATTGAACTAGACTGCGTTCTATCAGTAAATGAATCAATTTTATCTGTAATTAAGTCCAAATTTTGCATATTTTTTGCGTTTTTGAATGCTCCAGGAGTACCGTTTATTTCAATCTTAATAATGGAAATTCCTCCTATCTCCTTTTGCATCAAATTTAGTGTCTGTTTTACACTTGTATATTCTTGGAAATAATCTTTTTCATCAAAATTAATTTCTATCCTTAGAAGGCCTATAACAGATATAAATAAAATAAATAAAGTTATGACAGATGAGAGATATTTGTTGCTTAATATCCAATTTGTGATCTTTTGGTTTGTTGTTGAGAGCCTTTCAAGAAAACCGTTTCTAGTGGTTTTATTTTCCTTTATTACTTTATGTTTAAATGGAATGTAAACTAATACCCCAGGCAGTATTAATAAAGACATAATCATTCCAATAAGCACTCCTGTTGCCATAAAAATCCCCATCGTTCTGTAAGCATGAATCGAGGAAGCCGTCAATGACAGGAAGCCAAGAGCCGTTGTAAGCGAGGTTAAAAGTATTGGTACTCTTAAAGTTTTTATTGTAGTAATTATTGTTTTTCTAGATAAGGGTTCGCTCTTTATTCTCTTAAGTATTCCGTTTATTATGTGAACAGCATTAGCACATCCAATCGAAATAAGTAGTACAACCATTGTGGTTTCCGGAACGGTAATAGGAGACCTTACAAGACCCTTGATTCCAAAAGTCCAAGCTAATGCAAGTGTTGCAATGAACACAGGGATGAGTGCTCCTGCTATGTTTTTTACAACAAGATAAAGCGATAATATGACTACAAGAGTAGCCAGGGGACCCAAAAAGGTAAAGTCGTCAGCCATATAATTGAGTATTTTTTCTCTTACCACAAGATCGCCTGTTAAGTAAAGCTTAAGTTCATCGGTTTCATACCTTTTAATTGCGGATTCCATTTCTTCAAGTTCGGTCTTCAGACTTCTGCTAAAATTTATCTTTTCGGTTTCTGTGGGCACCACTACGAAGTAGGTTAAAGTTTCATCGTTATTTAAGAATGTGTTTTTTACAAATGATGTTGAATTTACCTTCTCTTTTATTTTAGCTATTTCTTCATCTGTGTATTTGTCTTTTTTAAATTGCGGAAAATAAGTAAATATGCTTGTAACAGAGTTAGGTGTTACTTTCAATATACCAGTTATATCATTTGCCACTTTATTAATTTTTTCAAAGGTTTCCTTATCAAAAATACTCTTTTTATTCTTAAATATTACGATTGTTGATAAGAGTGAATTACTTTTGTCTATATCTATTATTCTTTCAGTCTCTTCTGTTTTGGGAATAAGCTTTAGAATATTAGAGTCGAATTCTATGTTTTTCCAAAAAATCCCTAAAAAAACAGTTATTAACGCGAATACTAGGAATATAAGGACCCTATATTTAATGGTTAGTTTCTCAAAGTCCATCTCTGCCTCTTCATCTTGTTACTATGTTTATGAGCTTATCTTTAACCGTAATTATCTTTAATATTCGCCTGTTTTCTATATTTTTCATAATTTTTTCATTTCTTAGTGCAATTTCTCTAAGATTATCTTCATTTGTTCCTCTATCTAGTACAATCTTATCCCTTATTTTCCCATTGACTTGCAACGTAATCTCCCTTGTATCATCAATAATGAGATTTGGATCATATCTGGGCCACTTCGCACTCTTAAACATGCTAGATCTTTCTTCCATATATTCCCACAGCTCCTCCCCCAAGTGAGGGGCAAAAGGAGACAGTATGATGACAAGGGGTTTAAATATTTCCTTGTAGTTTTTATCATATTTCAAAAGCTCATTTACAAATATCATTAGTGATGATATTGCGGTGTTGAAATTTAGACTTTCTATGTCTTCTGTCACTTTTTTTATCGTCTTGTGGAGTTGGGACATTATTTCCCTAGGTGCTGCCTGTGTTACTAGTTCTTTATTTTTAATGGTCCAAATTTTATTTAAGAACCTAAAAACTCCAATTAATCCTTTTGTATTCCAGGGTTTTGAATCAGTTAAAGGCCCCATGAACATTTCATAAATTCTAAATGAATCAGCCCCATATTCATTTAAAATATCATCTGGGTTGACGACATTTTTTAATGATTTTGACATTTTAGCGACTGTTTGCTTCAGTTCTTTGTCACTATCTTTAGCAAAAAATTTATTGTCTCTCTGTATAACCTCATCATTGGGAATTAGAACCCCGTTTTCATCCTGATAAGCAAATGATGTTATCATCCCTTGGTTTACAAGTTTTAAAAAAGGCTCTTTTGTATTAACGTGGCCTAGATCATACAATACTTTGTGCCAAAATCTTGCGTACAGAAGATGTAGCACCGAATGTTCAGCGCCCCCAACGTAGAGATCAACTGGCAACCAGTAGTTAATTTTTTCTTTACTAGCAAATTCTTCTTCATTGTTAGGATCAAGATAGCGAATATAGTACCAGCATGAACCTGCCCATTGAGGCATCGTATTCGTTTCTCTCTTGTATATTTTCCCCCCATATTCGACATTTACCCAGTCATGAATCCTTGCTAAAGGAGATTCACCCGTCCCAGATGGCTCATAATTTTCTATTTCAGGAAGTCTTAGTGGTAATTCACATTCTTCCAGTGGTGTTGCGTTTAGATTTTCGTCAAGTACAACAGGAATTGGTTCTCCCCAATATCTTTGCCTCGAGAAAATCCAATCTCTAATCCTATAATTAACCTTTTTCCTTCCCTTACCATTTTTAATGAGCCATTCTACCACTCTTTCTTTTACTGCACCAGTATGTAGATTATTAAATTCCTCAGGCGTGTTAACGGAAATACCATCTTCAACAATTGGCTTTTCTAATATTTCGCTTACTGCGCAATTTCCTAACTTTAAAACTACTTGTTTCATGCTTAAATTGTACTTTCTAGCAAATTCAAAATCTCTCTCATCATGGGCTGGAACGCTCATGACAGCACCAGTGCCGTAAGATCCTAAAACATAGCTACCTATCCATATAGGAATCTCTTCTTGGGTAATTGGATTAATAGCGTATGCACCCGTAAATAGTCCTGTTTTATCTTTTTCAAGAGAAGTTCTCTCAAGGTCGCTTTTAAGACATTCTTTATTTCTGTAATCCGATATAGAAGATTTAAGCTCATCTTTTGCTATTTTATCCACTATACTGTTCTCTGGTGCCAGTACCAAGTAGGTCACCCCAAATATCGTATCCGGCCTTGTTGTAAATACTTTGATTCTCTCCCCGCTACCTCTTACCTCAAATTCGATCTCAGCTCCTGTTGATTTACCGATCCAGTTTTTCTGCATTTCTTTAACCGACTCAGGCCAGTCTAACTCTTCAAGATCCTCGGTTAATCTTTCCGCATATTCTGTAATTTTAAGTATCCATTGCCTTAAGTGTCTCCTTTCTACCTCGTGGAGGCCACGTTCAGATTTTGGCCCGCTAGATGTATGTATTACTTCTTCATTCGATAGTACTGTTCCAAGATCAGGGCAATACCAAACAGGCATTTCCTTTGTATAAGCTAAACCCTTTTTGTACAATTTTAAAAATATCCATTGTGTCCATTTGTAGTAGTTCTCATCATGAGTTTTAATCTCTCTGTCCCAGTCATATGCAAATCCCAAAGCTTTAATTTGCTCTTTAAATTTTTCAATATTATCTTCTGTTATTTTCCTCGGATGCTTTCCTGTTTGCATTGCATAGGTTTCCGCAGGGAGTCCAAAGCTATCAAATCCCATCGGATGAAGTACATTAAATCCGTTTAAAAGTTTATATCTTGCCAATATATCAGTAGCAGTGTAACCCGAAGGATGTCCGACATGAAGGCCATTAGCAGAAGGATAAGGAAACATGTCAAGAATGTAAACTCTTTTCTCTTTAGGGATACCAGGATCCTCATCAACCTTGTACGTTTTATGTCTATCCCAATAACGCTGCCACTTTTTCTCTATTTCTCTGAAATTATACCCAGACATCCAGCCCCTCAGTAAATTAATCGTTGTGGCCCAAAATCTTCAAACCACCTCCACATTCTATAGCTATTTTGCTAAAAAGTAAATCAATCCTCTGGCTCTCTATTGTCATTGAAAACGAAGGCAATGGCTTTTTCAATCATGCTGTGGACTGGACTTGAACCAGCACGAGCTTTCACCCACTAGCCCCTCAAGCTAGCGTGTCTACCACTTCCACCACCACAGCGCACAAGCAATTATATTTTTTATTCAAAATGTTTGTCAACTTTTTGTATCTTTCTTTTTCTTATAAAGCAACAGACTAAAATGATGATTATTAAAACAACAAACGCTATTAGTAGTAGCATTTTTATTTTAGGAAATATCGCCTTAAATGATTCACCCATTTTAAAACTTAGTGTAAAGTAAACCGTGATTGATGTAATAGCTGCAAAAAAATCAGCTAAGAAAAAATGACGAGGTCTCATGTTTCCCATACCTGCTGATATAAATATTGCGTTTCTAACCCCAAATGGAATAAATCTTCCAAAAAATAAAGTTAGACTCCCATATTGCCCATAGTAGTAATTCATTGTGTTGATGAGTTTGTTAACTTTCGTTTTCTCTTTGAATAATTTATATGCCAAAAGTTTTCCTATGTAGAATGAAATTATATCTCCAATGTAGGCTCCCCAAAAAATACCTAAAAATATGAAGATTGTGTACTCACTTCTTCGACTAGAAAGTATGCCCCCCATTATGACTATTGCATCTTCAGAAATTGGGATATTAAACCCTGCAAGAATAAGCAGTGTAAAAAATACTATCGGAGCATAGCCTATGTTTAAATCTATAAATTCTAGTATTACGTGCATAAACTCTCGTTATTTTTCTCTTGACTTGTATGTTAAATACAAGCTAATCAAGGTGAGATACAAAAAATAAAAAACAATCAGCATTTTTGATACACTTAAGTAAGCTTTCGGTAGCTTTATGAATATTGTCAGTGTGAAAACAGAAGAAGTCAATATTGTGAGGGGAACGGTTAGAAACTTAAATTCTTTGGTTTTGGATGGATAAACGAATTTAATAGGTGCAAAACTTAGGGCAATACATATCAATACCATCACAAAATTTGAAGTTTGTCCTATATCGAAAATGAGATTGAAAATTATTAAAAAATTCCATAAAGAGGGGAATCCCCTAAAGAAATCATCTCTTGTTTTTGCATCTGTCCTTGAGAATTGATATGCTGATGCGAATAAGATACCAATACAAGCTATTGTTTTGTGTTCACTTTTTAAAAAGTATCCGTAATAAAAAAATACAGCAGGAATAAATGTGTAGTTTATATAATCCACGATGTTATCAAGGAGTGCACCATCAATTGTTGGTATTAATTCTTTTATATTAAATGTTCTTGCTAATGTTCCGTCAATTCCATCAATCAAAAGACCAATGATTGTAAGTTTTAATAGAAGGGAATAATCTCTACCTACTATGGCAATTATTGAGTAAAAACCAACCACTAACCCAGAGGCCGTTAAAATATGTACCGTCCAAGCTAAGATGAGATTTAAGTTTTTCAAAAGCCTGCCCTTTCCTAAAATAATTGCCTTACGTCTTCAAGACGATCTTTGAATATGTTAATTGTATTCTCTATCGTTGATTTTAAAGTTAAATCAACTCCGGTAACTTTTAAAGAATCTAGAGGGTATTTTGAACCTCCTGTCTTTAAAAATTCTATGTAGTTCTTTATTGCATCTTTTTTGTTGTCTTTTATGTTTTTGTATATCAAAAGAGCAGCTGTAATGCCTGTTGCATATTGATACACATAGAAAGACGAATAAAAATGAGGAATTCTCAGACATTCTAGGGAGCTATTTTCATCAAATTTAAGACTTGGACCAAAATATTTTTCTAGTAATCCTGCATAAGTTGCTCTCAGTGTATCTTTTACCACAGGCTCGCTCTTGTTGATCATTCCATGAATAATGTATTCAAATTCAGCAAACATCGTTTGCCTGAAAAATGTTGCAAGTAGATCGTCAATTTGGGTTAATTTTATGTATTTTATTTTTTCAATATCTTTTTCATTTTTTAGTAAGTAATCTGCAAGTATCTGTTCATTTACTGTGGATGCTATTTCTGCTTCAAAAATAGAGTATTGATAATGGGGGAATGGATTATTTTTAATGCTGAAATAAGAATGCATAGAATGTCCTGCCTCGTGTGCTAGGGTAAACATTTCCCTTATCGATTCGTCTTTATAATTCATGAGTATGTACGGTTTACCATTGTAAGAGCCTGCACTAAAAGCACCAGATCTCTTTCCTTTATTTTCATATTTGTCAACCCAACGATCTTGAAAAAATCCTTTCCTGAGTACTTCAGTATATTCGCTTCCCAGTATTTCTAGAGATCGTAAGATTGTAGAACAAGCTTCATTAAAGGAATTTTTAAATATGATGTCTTTCGTCAGAGGGACGTAAACATCATAGTGATTAAGATACTCTTGTTTGAGTATGTTTTTCCTAAATTCATAGTATTCATGGACAACAGGTAAGTTTTCGTTAACTGTTTCAATTAGATTCAGATAAACCTTTTTGTCGATATTATCTCCAAAAAGCCTCATTGAAATAGTGTCTTCAAATTTTCTTGTTTTGGCCAGGAATTTACTTTTATTTATATCAGCGATTAAAAGACTAGCCAATGTATTTTCATGTTTCTGATATTCTTTATAAAATTTTAAAAAAGCGTCTCTCCTTATTTCTTGGTTTTCACTATGAAGAAATAAGCTGTAAGTGGAATTGGTTAAAGGCTTCCCATCGATCTCTCCAAATTCCATGTCAGCATTAGTTAATACAGAAAATATGTCATTATAAGATGAATGAAGAGACGTATAATTGGCTAATATTTTCTCTTCATCCTCACTTAAAATATGTTCTTTTTCTCTTAAGATGTTTTCAATAGCCACTTTTTTGTCTTTAAGTTCTGTATCTTCAAGCCATTCCTCTATTTGTTTTGTGTCTGTTTTCAGTATTTTTGGAATAAAAAATGAAGTAGCATTTGACACTTCCGTTTCCAAATTAACATTCATTGTTCGAAGTTCATTTGAAGTTTTGTCACTTACATCTGTTTCTAACTGGAGGTGCGTGTAATAAGTTGTTCTTTCTAATTCTTCCCCAATTTCGTAGTAGGCATTTAAGGCTTGTTTGAATATGTTTAAATCAAACACTAATTTCTCATATTTCTTAAACTCCTCAATTTTTAATTTGATTTCCCCTATTTTCTGTCTATATTCTTCACCATTCTTAAACAGAGAAGACAAATCCCATTTATCATCCTCATTGACTCTGCTTCTATCTATCACTAAATTTTCCCCTTTACTTAACACGATATCAACCCTAATTACGAACAGTAACCATTCTAAATCTTTGCTTTAAATTTTACAATAAACGGAAAATTTATATATAGCTGATCCTAAATTTAGTATTAAGCCAGATGATCCATTATAAAATCTTTAAATTTCGCAAACGCAATTCCTCTGTGAGATATCTTATTTTTTTCTGCAAGACTTAACTCGCTGAGTCTTTTATTGTTATTAGTCAGAAATATTGGATCATACCCAAACCCATTCTTTTGACAACAGTTAATATCAGAAGCAATGCTACCATTAAAGACGCCTTCAAAGTTATTTATTTGTCCATCCGTTGAAATATGGCTAACCATACATACAAAATATGCTTTTCTATTTGTCTTACTTTTCATCAAATCGATAATGAGCTGATTTTTCTCATGAGTAGTAAGTTTTTTCCCGAGTTTATATTTACCATATCTTTTGGAATAAATACCAGGCTCTAAATTTAAGGCCTCAATGCACAGACCAGAATCTTCACTAAAGACGTGATACTTTCCGTCTAGAAGCTCAAATAGAGCTTTAGCTTTAAGTAAAGAATTTTCTTTAAAAGTGGTTCCTGTTTCTCTTACACCAAAATTCTTAGGAATTTCAAGTCTTACGTTATGAACATCTAAAATCCCCTTCACTTCGTTTACCTTGTTTACATTCGCAGTTGCAAAGAATAATGTTCTCATTGTATAAATAATAAACCATTTATTTTGGTTTGTGTATTTTTGCTTCACTTTTGGCGTCATTATGGTTTTTTGAGTGGCTAATTTGTGAATTGTTTATGAGATAATAACTATGGGATAGAGCAGATTTTGGAATAGGATCGTGCTTTTAAAGTAATTGAGGCCTGGATTGCGAACGAGTTTGCCGGGGGCTTTTTAGGGATTAGTGAGGTAGTGTTCTTGATGAGAAAGAAAATGAGATTTAGAATGATCTTATTTTTAAAAGGATTGGGTAAGGTTTTTCTTACAATCCTTAGCTCTTTTCTTAAATTTTTAAGTAATACTTATTCTTTTTTCAGCCAAAATGTTAGCTTCATGATTGTTCCTCATGTTAAGGGGAATGTTAAGAATATAAAGATTTCTTTCTTAACTCTTTTTTTATTTTTTTTATTTTTTTCTGTTATTTTTATAGGATTCGTTTTACTGGCTATCAATTATGTTACTCTTACATCTATTGTTAGGTCTACTGAGAAAAATTATGAACTTGCGGAAACTGAGATTGAGGATTTCAGAAACACTGTTGTTGAGATTAATTCTGTTGCCAGTAATTTTTCTAGAGTACTAGACGAGCTCAGAACTGCCTTGAAAATAAAAGGGAATGACATTGATTTGACCCGCAACAAATTTGATGGCGATCTTTCAGATTTCCTTGATTTGCAGGTATTAGAGGCTAACGCAATTAAGGAATTGAGTGATCTTAAAAATGTTAAAAGCACAATAGAGGGCTCGATTCCTCCTCTTAAGAGCATAGTTAAATTGCTTCATTCACAAAATAAATTGTTAAATGATATTCCCTCGCTTTGGCCGATCGTTAGAGGAGATGGTATTATTTCTCTGCATTTTGGGCCGGCTATTGAGCCTTTTACTAGACAATGGTATATTCACAAAGGAATAGATCTTGCGGGTGTGAGAATCGGGACAGCTATTGTTGCAGCCGCTGATGGAGAGGTTATTAGGGCTAGTCATCAGTCTACAGGCTATGGAAACTTTGTACAAATTAAGCATAAATATGGACTTTCAACTCTTTATGCCCATCTGTCTCGATTAAACACCTCAAAGGGCTCTTATGTTAAGAAAGGGCAGGTGATTGGATTTCTTGGTCAGACAGGGTATTCTACAGGACCTCATCTTCACTATGAAGTTCGCATAGGGTCTCAGGTTGTAAATCCAGATATGTATTTAAATCTATCAACGGGAGCTTCAAAGTAGGTGTTGAATTTTTTGAGTTCAAGTAATAGGAAAAAAGTAGCATCAACTTTTGTTTTTGATGAAATCAAAACGATAGTTGGAAAGAATGATTTTTTTAAGGGAGAATTAATCTCAAATAACTTTATTCGCATTGATGGAGATTTTCTTGGAAACATTAGTTCTACTAAGAGAGTCATAGTAGGAGAAACAGGAAGAATTAAGTCAAACATTAATGCAAATGAGATTGTTATTTCTGGGATAGTTTTTGGAAATATATACGCTGACAACAAAATTAAGGTTTTTCAGTCGGGGTGTGTGATTGGTAATATTTCGTGCAGGTCAATTGAAGTTGAAGAAGGTGCCATTATTGATGGATATATGAACATAGGTACTGGAAACCTTGGACTTTCTGAGAAGGATGTATTTATTTATACAGGTTCTTATAAGATAAATGAGGATATTTTAGTTGAAGTGAATAAGGGGCTGAAAAGAGAGAGAATTGATAGGAGTTTTCAAATATGTGATGGTAGTAAATACTTATTCAATGATATGAGTAAGGCAGATGAAGATTAATAATTCAGTAGCAGGTGCTTTAAGTCTTGAACCGAGAGATTATGAGAAGAATAAGAAAAAGGTTGATGTAGGTAAATCAGGTGTTTTTTCTTCGGTATTCAAATCAGAATTCATAAGAGAAGATAAACATTTTATTTTGCTTGAAAATGGGGAATTTAATCTTGATTTTATTAAGAGTATGTTGGATGAGATTAATGATATTGGAGAAAAGCTTTTAAGCGAGCCTTCTCGTCAGAATGTAATTCTTTATAAGAAAACTATATCGGAATTTTTATCTGTTGTTGTGTCTTCCTCTGTTTCTCTTAAAGAGCAAAAGGGAGGGAGTACAGGAGAGCTCAAGAGGCCCAAGTATTGCATTATTAAAATTATTAATGAAAAGCTTGATAAACTTGCTTATTCGGTACTGCAGAACCAAGGTTCTCAAATTAAACTTTTAAGTAGTCTTGAAGAAATACAGGGATTGCTTGTAAATTTGCTTAGATGAGGCCAGTATGAAGGTCATAATTTTCTATGTAATTTTTTTATATCTAGATAATCTAAGGTATGGAGGTAGTCAAGTTATGCAATGGTTGTCTATGTTTTACACTCTAGCTGTTCTGTTGCTATTTCAAAGTTGTTGTGCTGCTTTTATTTGACCTTTTGGTGACACGGGATGTCATTATAAGTTGCATATCATTTTTGTAAAAACATCACTGAAGTTAAGAGGGGGATTCAAGAATCCCCTTCTTAACTAGACTAAATATTTTTGTGCTGTCTCTGAAAAAGTTTTTATTTGGTCATTTTTCCATTCTTCGGATTTGCCGAGTCTTTGCATCATAATCTCAGCAACCCTTGGTGTGGCTTCAATTGTAGCTTTTGCATTCAATAGTAGTGATCTTGTTCTTCTTGCTAAAACATCTTCTACAGTTTTTGCTTGTTCGAATTCAATGGCAAATGTGATTTGAGCTTCATTTAAAGATAAATCTTCATGTATCTTATTATTAAAGCCTTCCATTTCGTTTAAGATTTTAAAATCACTTCCATAGACTCTAAAGGGTTCAGGAATTTTAAGCACGTCTTCCTTTGTCATGTATCCGTGCAATTTTAGATTTTCTGTATTAGAGATTGAGTCCGGTATTAATTTTTCATCTATTGCTGTCTTTAGTGTCTTTTCAGCCATTTTTCTGAAAGTGGTATACTTCCCCCCAGCAATTGTGATAAGATTCGACTCCGAGATAAATATTTTTTCATCTCTTGATATTTTTGAGGTGTTTTGCTCTCCTTTAGGGTCTACTATGAGCGGTCTAATACCTGCATAGGCACTCTTAACATCACTTCTCTTTATTTTAGTATTTAAATAATCGTTCATATTATCTATTATGAATTCAATTTCACTTTCTAGACACTTAGGTTCTTCTTCAATTTTATCTATTGGGATATCTGTACTTCCACAAACAACTCCATCGTACCAAGGTAGGGCAAATAAGACTCTATTATCACTTGTTTTTGGCATAAGCATTGCATAGTCTGTATGAAATTTATCTTTCTTAATTATTAGATGTGTTCCTTGAGAAGGCCTAATGATATTAGGGGCGTTAGGATCGTCTATTTTTCTAATCTCATCTGCAAAAATTCCCGTTGCATTGATTATGCATTTACTCTTTATAGTAACTTGTTTATCAGTTATTCTGTCTTTAATAACAGCCTCTGATATTTTGCCATGCGCTTTGATAAAATTTACAAGCTCTGTATAGTTAAACGCAACGCCACCTTTTTCAGTAAAAGTTCTAAGCATGCTTATAGCCATTCTAGAATCATCAAAGGAGTCATCGTAGTACAAAACCGAGCACCTAAGTCCTTCTGTTTTAATGTTTGGTATTTTCTCTATTGTTGCGGATTTTGATAGTAACCTTGTTTTGTACTTAGCCTTTTTATGCTTCCCAAGAAGATTGTGATACCAACTTAATCCGAAATAGTAGTATGGGAGGCTGAAGATGTTATATATGGGCGTAACAAAAGCACATTCATTAACCAAGTGAGGGGCATTTTGTTCTAACAAAGCCTTCTCGTGTAGCGCCTCTTTCACCAAAGGTATATTAAATTGAGCCAAATACCTCACTCCACCATGTATCAGTTTAGTTGATTTTGAAGATGTACCCTTCGCATAGTCAAACTTTTCAACAAGCAAGGTTTTATACCCTCTTGTAACGGAATCTATGGCAATACCCAGACCTGTAGCACCCCCACCGACTATTATCAGGTCAAAATCTTGGCCATCAAGATCTTTCAATTCTTTTTTTTCGTTTTCTCCACTCATAAAAATTAAATATTCTCCTTGTTATTAATAATAAATTTATTTTCTTATAAAGCCCAGTACCACATCGGGGAAATCTGTAAATACTCCATCCACCTTTGCTTTGTTAAATAGTAAATTTAATAATTCGTCTGCTTCTTTTACATAAGAAGGCAATGCATCAATTCTTACAGTATAGGGATGAACTTCCATCTTGTGTTTATGTGCTAAAGGAATAAGGCCTGTTATCTTTCCATCAATTATGACTTGAGGTATCCAGGGTCCAATTCCGTCAGAGTACTTTGCAACTTCTGCTATACCTTCCTCTGATTTAATATACTCATAGTCTGTGGGTGCCTCATTCCAATCATTTTCGCCAATGAGCATTACAAGTTTCCCCTTATAACCAAGCTCCTCTCTTATCCTTTTAAGTTCTTCAAAATCAAATAACTGAAGATAAACGTTGTCTTCTTTTGATTTATAACCATATTTGTGTAGAGTTTCTACCACAATCCTAGAGATGTCCTTCCCTTGTTGTTTATGCCAAAAAGGTTTTTTAATTTCAGGGTAAATTCCAACATTTCTCCCTGTACTTTTGTTTAATCCTTGTATGAATTGTATTTCTTCTTCCAGAGTTGGGACTCGGGAATTATATTCATTTAAGGTAAAACGGTTGGGGTATACTGGTTTTCCAGTTTTAGGATCAAATCTCTCTCTAAGTTTTAGTGATTTGATCTCTTTTAGTGTAAAGTCTACGGAATAATATCTACCATCTTCTCTGATCCTTTTGGGAAATATTTCTGCAACATTTGTTGTTGTGTCAATTTCTGGATCGTGCATTATGATGGGGATGTTATCTTTTGTCAAAACAATGTCCTGCTCTAGGTAATTAGCCCCCAAAGCATGGGCGTATGCCTTAGCTTCTAGGCTGTGTTCCGGCAAGTAGCCACTAGCACCTCTGTGCGCTATAACCAAAGGTGATGCCTTCTTTATGCCTATTTTTTTCTTCTCACAAGAAAAAACGAGAAGAGAAATTATTACTAACAGTAATAATTGGGGATTTATTTGTTTCATATTGAACCTCTCATATTATGATCACTACATTATATAGTTGTTAATCCTCTATTTCCATGTAATCACTATGTTATCTTGTTATCACTTACTTTGGCTTTCCGTTCACTTTTTGTTCTTGTCTAAACGTTAAACCCATGAAAGTTATTGCAAATATGCAACAAATTATTAATAGATAAAAATAGGTATTCCAATTGAAGTATTGCAACACAAATCCTGTAATAGCACTGGCAGTTACAGAACCTCCTATATATCCAAATAATCCTGTAAACCCTGCGGCAGTGCCGGCAGCCTTTTTGGGTGCAAGATCAAGAGCATGAAGGCCAATGAGCATAACAGGCCCGTAAATTGAGAACCCTATTATTGCCAAAAGGATAGTTGTAAGTGTCGGAGTATTTTCTGGTAATTGCCAGTATACAACTACCGTGATGAGAGTGGCAGCCATAAAAATTATTCCAGTTTCAGTTCTTCTTCCCTTAAAAATTTTGTCGGATATCCATCCGCAAATTATTGTTCCAGGAATAGCTGAAAACTCATAAAGGGAATATGCCCATCCTGAATTTTTTATAGAAAAATTCTTGACTTGTAAGAGATATGTGGGTGCCCAGTCCAGAACACCGTATCTTATAAAGTATACAAATGCATTAGCAATAGCTATATACCAAAGTAGTTTATTGTTAAGAACATATTTTATGAATATATCCCTTGCGTTAAGTTCTTCCTCAACCTTTTTTGTGTAGTTTTCGGGATAATCGTTTTTATACTCTTCAATTGGAGGTAGACCTACAGATTGGGGAGTGTCTCTTAGTGTGAGAAGAACAAATATTGCAATTCCTACCACTATGCCTGCTGGTACGTAGAGCACAGCTTCCCATTCATTGAAGTGAAGTAAGGCCCAGGAAGATATGATTCCAGAGAAGGCCGCTCCCGTATTATGCGCTACGTTCCAAGTAGCAACGGTTATTCCTCTCTCTTTTGTTGACCACCAATGAACCATAGTACGCCCGCAAGCTGGCCATCCCATGCCTTGAACCCATCCGTTTAAGAACATTAGAATGAACATGAGCACTACGGCCGTCATGGTATCAATTAATTTCCATGGAAATAAACCGAATATAACAGTGATTGTTGCCGTTAATAGTAATCCCAGCGATAGAAAATACCTAGGATTGCTTCGGTCCGATACGCTTCCCATTATAAATTTAGAGAAGCCATATGCGATTGAAACGCCAGATAAAATTAATCCCAATTGACCTTTCCCAAAACCAACTTTTTCAAGCTCTGGCATAGCAAATGAAAAAATCTTTCTTGTTAAATAAAACCCAGCATATCCAATGAATATCGACACGAATATCTGAAGCCTTAGTCTTTTGTACAACGAATCTTCTATGTTCTTGTCTACTCTTTTGATGTGGGGCGCTGGATTTAGCAAATTAAATAACTTTCTCATATTTTATCTCCCCTGTGTTTATTAACACACCTATCCGTTAAATACTAAACACAGAATTTCAAATTTACCAGTCTGTTAGCATTTAAAACAGACCAGTAATATTTAGTTGTTATTTAATCCAGGCCTTTGCTCTATCAGTGACCCTGCTCCAATGATAAAGTAAATCTTCTCTTTTGCTTTTTTCCATTGAAGGTTCAAAGATTTTATCTGATTTCCAAAGGCTTGTAATCTCTTCAGCACTCTCCCAATAACCCACGGCAAGTCCCGCAAGATAAGCAGCCCCAAGGGCGGTTGTTTCTGTAATCTTTGGTCTTACAACATTACATTGTAAAACGTCTGCTTGAAATTGCATGAGTAAATTATTTTTACTGGCCCCCCCATCAACTCTGAGTTCTTGTATTTCGAAGTTCTGGATGGAATTTTTCATTGCGGTTAGTATATCAAAGCTCTGTAGTGCAATGCTTTCAAGAGCAGCTCTTGTTATGTGCGCTTTTGTTGTTCCTCTTGTAAGTCCAATAATTGTACCTCTGGCATAGGAATCCCAGTGGGGAGCCCCAAGCCCTACGAAAGCTGGAACGAAATAAATGCCCCCGTTGTCGTTTACGGAAGCTGCCAATGCTTCCGCTTCAGAACTTTTTCTGAAAAAATCAAGATTATCTCTTAACCATTGAACTACGGCTCCCCCAATAAAAACGCTTCCTTCAAGGACATAAGTTGTTGAGTTGTTTATTTTCCACGCGATCGAGGTTAAAAGATTTTTATCATTGCTAACTGCTTCCTTACCTATGTTAACAGTGGCAAAGCAACCAGTTCCATATGTATTCTTAGCCATTCCCTTTTTAAGACATGCCTGCCCAAATGTAGCTGCAAATTGGTCACCAGCAATACCTGAAATAGCGATTTCTGCTCCAAACAGTGAAGAGTCAGTTTTGCCGTATATTTCAGAGCTTTGCTTAAGTTCAGGTAAAATCGCTTTTGGTATGTCCAATATTTGCAAAATCTCATCATCCCATTCTAGTGTTTTGATGTCTAAGAGCAAAGTTCTTGACGCATTAGAGTAGTCTGTAATGTGTGCTTTCCCCTTAGTAAGATTCCAGAGTAGCCAAGTGTCTATTGTCCCAAAGCACAATTCTCCTTTCTCAGCACGCTCCCGAGCTCCCTTAACATTGTCTAATATCCATTTTATTTTCGTGCCACTGAAGTAAGCATCCAGTACAAGACCTGTCTTTTGAAAAATAATTTTATCTTTTCCTTCTGCTCTGAGGGAATCGCAGATTGATGCTGTTCTTCTGTCTTGCCAAACTATTGCATTATAAATTGGATATCCTGTATTCCTTTCCCAGATAATTGTTGTTTCTCGTTGATTTGTGATTCCAATTGCTGCAATTTCATTGGGAAAAGTTCTTGCATTTGCTAGTGCTTCTGCCATAACTCCCAGTTGGGATCCCCATATTTCATTAGGGTCATGCTCGACCCAACTTGCTTGTGGGTAAATTTGTGTAAATTCTTTTTGTGCAAGCCCTTTTATATTAGCATTCTTATCAAATACTATCGCTCTTGAACTAGTTGTTCCTTGGTCAATAGATAGGATGTACTTCATAATAATTTCTCCTTCTTTAACATTATTTGAATAACTAGTGTCTGGGCCATTTCTAGTATTTTTCTTTTTCTTCTAAAGCAAACCCATAAACCATAGCACCCAGAATTGCACCAATTATTGGACCCAAAACGGGAATGAGTGATACATGAATATCACCAAGACCGTGGTTTTTAAAACCTGCCACTAAAAGCAGTAATCTTGGTCCTAAATCTCTTGCTGGGTTAATGGCATAACCATTCATTCCTCCAAAGCTTATTCCAATAGCTAACACTATCGCCCCAATAATAAACGGAAAGAATGGGTTCCCAGCACCTTCCTTTACAAATTGTCCGACAATCAAAACTAGAAACATAAGTAAAAATGTTCCAAATATTTGGTCAATAAAACCAGGCATAAAACCAGTAACAGCAGGAAAAGTAGACATAATGCCTTGAGTAGTTTCAAATGCAGGGTCTATTTCTATCCATTTCGGATAAAACACAATTAGTGTCATTAAAGCTCCAAAAAAAGCCCCAAGCATTTGTGCTGTTATATAGTGGAATAGTTTTGATATCGGAAATCTTCCGGTGACAGCTAACCCAATGCTAACAGCAGGATTTAAATGCGCTCCACTAACTCTTGCAGCTGTGTAAACCCCAAAAGTTACACCTAATCCCCATCCAAACACTATATTTGTATAGCCTCCCTTTATCACTTCCCCTATTACAGCTGGGTTTGATGGGAATAGGACTGTCATAGCTACAGAACCTGTTCCAAGTGCTAAGAGAATGAATGTCCCTAAGAATTCTGAAGCAAACTCTTTAGAGCGTGTATAAACCATATTGAACCTCCTTATGTTTAATATAGGTTTACTTTGAAATTAACTTTCTGTTATTTTTATTGGATTTTATTAAAACATTACTATTTGCATAGTGATCCACAGACTCATTCCAATCCAGTGAAATGATTTCAATATTGAAGAATGCTATTTTCGAAGTTTTATTTTCATCAATCATTTCAAAATTTTTGCCTGATATACCAAGGAAGCCCGTTACTGTACTTACCTTTTGCGGATCGTGCACATTTTATGTAAAGTTTGTTTTCCAGCCCAGTTCTCTTGTACATACGGTGAGTAAAGTACTGATGTTTAAAACTTTTGTTTCGCAATAGATTTCCTGATGTGGATCTGCTGTCATAAATCAAAAGACCCTGTTTTTGAAAATTACAATCCTCTTCATCCAGAGAAGTACAACGCGCTTCACACAACTTAAGACCTTGCAACGATTTTCCGCCTCCGCTTGAGACAATACAAACGCTCGTACCGATGATCTGACTAGGTGTGATTCTTGCAAAAGCTTCCATTGTGCCATCAAGAAGTAGCAGCGTCTCATTTAAGTCAGCCACCACAGATTCGATATTCATCCAAATACCCCCCAAGATTGAGCCACAACAGTCGAGTAATTTCTATACTTAGAGATTCTATTTTTTATCATTGTTAATGTCAATGGTTTTATAAGTGTTAATGTCAATGGTTTTATAAGTTCTATGCCCATGGATTAGTTTGTTTGAAACAGTTGAGTTATTTTTTGCCTACCATTTCATGTTTTTGAGTGTTTAAATAATTTTGTTTTTTAACTATATTATGGATGTTGATTTAAATCTTGGAGGCAAATTTTTGTGATCATAATTGAGGGTTTAATTGGGGCGGGGAAGACTACCCTTGGAGGTATTTTATCTAGGGAGCTTAATATTCCTTTTTATAGTGAGTTGAATAATGAATTCACACTATCAATTTTAGATAAATTTTATAAGGATAAGGCTAGATGGGCTTTTCCAGTTCAGATTAATTTCTTAAATGAAAGATTTAAGCTAATAAAGTCCATATTTAAAACCAAAGGAGGCATACTTGATAGATCCATTTATGGTGATCGTGTTTTTGCTTCCTTTTTAAATGAAGGGCTATACATTTCCGATGAAGAGTATAAAATATACATTGATTTACTCTATAGTATGTTAGAACATTCTCAGATGCCTACATTGATGGTATACCTTGATTGTAGTGTTGATGAAGCTGAACGGCGAATTAAGAATAGGAATAGAAGTTTTGAGATGAGAATTTCCAGAGAATACCTTGATAATCTTAATGATAAGTATTTGAGTTGGTACGATGATTATGATTTATCTCCCAAATTGAGGCTTGAGTATGATAGTATCAACATTTTTGACGAGGAGCATAAAAACAATCTTGTTTCTTTGATTAAAGAGAAACTTGTAATATAATTTAACTGCGGGTTGTGGTTTTTTGCCTTGAGGGAGTCTTTGTTTTGTTGGAGGTTGGTGTGAGAAAGTTGTTTTTGTCTTTTTTATTTTTTTCTTTGTCTTTTGTGGGTTTGTTTGCAGAAAGTGATTTTGTAGCTGATGGTAGGCAGAGGGAGTTGGCTATTTTTTACTATGAAGTGGGTCAGAGATATATTGATGTTGGTAAGGTTAAGAAGGGGAATCTATTTCAAAGGAAGGCCTTAGAGATTTATCCCGGACTTAAAGAAGGGGTTGATTTTAAGGTTGCTATAGAGGAAATTGACTCTAGGATGAGTATGGAAGGAGAGGTTAAGTCTCTTGCGTTTGAGGAAGTTAGGCTTGATGAGATACCGGGGATAGTTCATGATAAGATTGAGATCAATGAATTAACGAATGCTCCTAAGATAGAGTACGTTGCCCAGAAGGCAAGAGAGAATGGCAAGGAGCAGGCAGTTAAGTTTCAATTTAATAAGTTTGCAAGGGCTCTTCTTTTACAAAAAGTTGATTTGCTAAATTCCGTTGTAGCAGATGAGGTTAAAGTTTTGGATAAAGTTGAGACTAAAGGTGTTCTTATTTCAAATTTTGAGGATGCTTTGGGTGCCATTGATAAGGATGAGTTGGGTTATCTTTCGGTTGACGATTTTTATGACCTGAAATCTTTAAAGATTGTTAGAGATTCCGATGCTCGCTACAATGTTCGAGTCAAGACTAGAAAAAATGTTATTACTAAAAATATCCCATTTTGGAGCGGTAGTCAGACCTTGGGCTTTTTAAAAGATGGGGATAGGTGGGTTTTGTCTTCAATAAGGTAGGATTTGAGTATCATTATTGCAAGCATTATTGCTAGGATATATATGAAAGAGTCTCCAATGTGTTCGTAAATCGTTGTGAGCCTTGGGGGTAGTTTGATTTCGGAAGTTAGGTGTCCCTCTTTGAATGTTTCTAGGTTTCTTGTGTTTTCTCCGTACTCGTTGATTACCGTGGTTATCCCAGAGTTTGTTGCTCTGACGGTTTTGATCCCGTTTTCTATGCTCCTAAATTTCGCTACTACGAAATGTTGCCATTCTGATGAGTTTGTGTTTGACCAGGAATCGTTTGAGAAGTTCAGGAGTAGATTCGCGCCTTGTTTTTTATAAGTTCTTGCAAGGTCGGTGAATGCGTCATCGTAACATATTAAAAGAGCCAATCGGAATTTTTTCAATTTAAAGATTTCAATCTTGTCTCCGCTAGTTTGTCCCGAGATTCCGAAATTTTTAAGAAAAAATTCTCTTACGAATTCGTAGCCGTGAAACGGTACTTTTTCTGCAAATGGAACTAAAAATATCTTGGAATATATGTTTGCTATATCGAGGTTAGGTTTTATTGCATAGACCGAATTTTTATGTGTTCTTGATCTTAGATCTATGTTTGAGGGTGAGCCGATAACAAAATGAGATTTGCTCTCTGTTATTAGTTCATTTATTGAATCGTACAATTTGAGTAGTTCTGGGTTATAGTGTACATAGTCTTTGTAGGAATTAAATGGAAGGGTTAGCACCCCTTCGCTCCAGAGTACAAGTTCTGTATCTGGGTTTTCTTTTAAGGCTTCTTTGGTAAGACTAATGGATCTTTTAATGCTTTCCTTGTAGTTTCCAGGTAACCAGGGATCAATGTTGAGTTGAATTGCTGAAATATTTAGTGCATCTATTTCTTTATCTAGCATTGGGTTTATTTCTATTTTTTTAATAAATCCGTAAGCAAAAGATGTGCCTACTAACACAATGGAGAGTATAGTGCTTAATGTATTTGTTTTAGTTTGTTTGATAAAAAGGGTTGCAAGACCTGCATTGAAAAAATAAACAACAAATGATACAAAAAATACTCCGAAAACATCAGCTACTTGTATTAACTCATTAAAGTTATTTACCATGAATGCAGAAAATCCCCAAGGATATGCAGAAAATCCAACTGATTTTGAGTAGTCGTAAAGTGTAAAAAGTATGGCTAGGGTTAATGTTTTACTCTTAAAAGCTTTTAGGGAGTAATATAGAAGGTAACCTAACGCTAAAGAGTAGGGCATGTATCCTATTACCGCTCCCAAGAATGTAAACAGACCGAATGAATGGAAGAATGCAAGCCAAAAATTTTGCAGGCTATTAGCCACTAAAAAATAAAAGATGGTTAGAATAATTATTTTTTTTTTGTCTTCCATTTGAATTAATGCAATGAAAAGCGGCACATAAGCGAAAAGACCAATAACTGAATATCCTGTATCTTTTATTTCGTTTGGAATTGCTAAAGTTGTAAGAAGGCTTGAGAATAGGGCTAAGTAAAAGTATCTTGTTTTCATATTTCCTCTTTTTATCATCTATAAAATGTATATTGCATATTTAGCGTAGGTGTTAATATGCAATATTGCATAGTATAATATATGGTATGCAATACATGATAGTCCTAAATTTAGGTAGTATCGCTTGGGTAGAAGAAAATGATGTTGTTTTTTAATGTGATTATTTTGCTTGTTGGGAGCACGTTCCTTTTAAATTCTCAGGGAATAGTTACAAACAAAGATGCGCAGGAAGAGTTTAAGTGGGCTCTTACTTCCTATAATAGCGGATTTTATGATGATGCTTTGTTATCCCTTAAAAAGGTTTTAAGTTTTGATCCTAATAATCCGGATTATCATTTTTGGACGGGTAATGTTTATTATAGATTAGGGTACATTGAAGAAGCTTTGATGGAATGGAGAAATTTGGAGGCTCAGGGGTATAAGGTTGCTTATCTTAGGCAGCTGGTTTCTACAATTGAGCAAAGAAGGGGTGTATTTTTAGAGCACGAGCTTGGTATTGAAAGACTTATTAGGGTAGCTTCTCTTGACAACTCTATTTATGGGCGACCACATGGTTATCAAATTACGTCTTTGAAAGCAGATCAGTATGGCGGATATTATGCTGTTAACTTTGTAGGGAATGAAATACTTCATTTTGATGCTAATAATAACATTGGTGTTTTGGTTAAGGATGGTGTTAATCATTTAAAGTCTCCTTATGATTTGGTTGAACTTAATGGCTTGCTTTACGTTACTCTTTACTCAAGAGATGAGATTGGTATATATGACAAAACGATGGGGGTTAAAAGAGGTTCTATTGGAAAGAAGGGAACAGGGATTGGCGAGTTGCTTGCTCCTCAATATATGGCTATTGATGATAGAAATTATATTTATGTAAGTGAGTGGGGGAATAAGCGAGTAAGTAAATTTGATCCTGAGGGTAATTTTATTCTACATTTTGGTGCCAAGACAGTGGGTTTTATGGGACTTTTGGGGCCTACAGGCGTTACATATTTGAATGGGAACATTTATGTTGCCGATGCGCTTAAGGGTTCTATTGAGGTTTTCGATACCAGTGGCAATCATCTGTATACTGCTCAAACCTCTATTGAAGGCATAGAAGGACTTAGTAGTGACATTGTGGACAACAGTATCATTATATCTTCAAAATATGGCGTTTATAAATATAATGTTTTAGCTAAGACGTTTGCTAAGCTTTTAAAAGCAGATAGAATCGATTCAAAAATTTCATCTTCGATTATTGATGTCAATAATCAAATTATTGTTTCAGATTTCAATAATGCTAAAATTTCGATTTATAAAAGTGATGTTAGTATCTATGGCAGTCTAAATGTTGATGTGAGGCGAGTAATTAGAGATGAGAATTCTAAGATTTATGTTGAACTTAATGTTAGCAGTAGAAATGGATTACCGGTTGTAGGACTTAAGAGTGAAAATTTTGCGATTGCTAATGAGGAATACTATATTGTAAGCCCTAAAGTTTCTTATGACGTTAATATTTCTAATAAAATGGATATTGCAGTTGTGTTTGATAAATCTTCGGGTATGAAAAATTATGAAGCAGAGCAGATTATGGGTGTAAATACTCTTATAAAGAACAAAAAGAATAAGAAGTTTAGTTTTGTAAATGCAACAAGTGTGCCCTTAATAGATAATATTGATAGCTTGTTAAGCACCATTAATAAGGCGAATTCTCTTGGGTCTTATGATTCAACTTACGTAAAGACAGATGTGAGCTTAAAGCTAGCAGGTTCTGAGCTTATGTCGAGGAGCGCAAAAAAGGCCGTTCTTTATTTTAATAATGGAGCCTTAGGTCGTTCTGCTTTTGATACATATTCTGTAGACACTATTTTAAATTATTATAAAAATAATGATGTTAGATTTTATTTGATATTGTTTGGAAATAACCCCATTGATTCTAAATTGCAATATTTGGTAGATGAAACTGGAGGAGCCGTGGTTCCTTTTTCATCTTATGAGGGAGTGTCTAAGGTTTGCGATTTGGTGATGAAACAGAGGACGGGAACTTATTTGCTTGAATACAATTATCCAGGCACCCAGGAGCCTAGTGGATATTTAAATTTATCGGTTGAGGTCAATTTTAATCAGCAGACAGGTAGGGGAGAATTTGCGTATTTTGTTAATTAGATTTTGATTTGTCTTTTTTAGGAGTTTTGTTTATGTCACTTAATGTGGGGATAGTGGGATTGCCTAATGTGGGCAAGTCTACTCTGTTTTCATCTTTAACATCATCAAAAGCGGGAGTAGCTAATTATCCTTTTTGTACTATTGAGCCAAATGTAGGCATGGTACCAATACCTGATGAGAGACTTGAAAAAATTGTAGATTTGATTGTTCCTGAAAAAAAAGTGCCCGCTGTGATGGAGTTTGTTGATATTGCAGGTCTTGTTAGAGGAGCTTCTAGGGGCGAGGGACTTGGTAATAAATTTTTAGCTAATATTCGTGAAGTTTCGATTATTGTGCATGTTGTTAGATGTTTTGAAGATAGAGAAATTATTCATGTCAATGGGGATATAGATCCGAGAAGAGATATAGGCACAATTAATACAGAACTTTGTCTTGCAGATCTTGCCACTGTACAAAAGAGTATTTTAAAGAATGAAAAGAACACAAAGGGTGCCGATAAGAAGGTTTGTGAAAACTCAAAGAGAGTTATTTTAATGCTTAAGAGGCTTAAAAAGCATTTAATGGATGTTAGGCCGGCAATTGAAGTTGAGTTTGATGAGTTTGAAAATGAGTACGTTAAATCTTTAAATCTTTTGACTATCAAGAAGGTTATATATGTGTGCAATGTTGATGAAAATTCTCTTTGTGGTAATAAATACACAGATATTGTGAAGAATATTGCTTTAAGGGAAGGTAATGATTATTTGATTTTGTGTGCAAAGATTGAAGCTGAGCTTGTTGAAATTGATGATTTGGATGCTAGAAAAGAAATGCTTATTTCTCTTGGGATAGAGGATAGTGGGTTGAACAATTTAATAAAGAAAACTTATTATGCCCTAGGACTTAGAACTTATTTTACTGCAGGTGTGCAAGAAGTTAGAGCTTGGACTTTTATTGATGGAATGAAAGCTCCAGAAGCTGCTGGCATAATACACAGTGATTTTCAGAGAGGTTTCATTAAGGCGGAAGTATATTCATTTGATGATTTAGTTGAATTTCAAAATGTGCAAAATTTAAAGGAGAAGGGAAAGATTAGGCTTGAGGGAAAAGATTATTTGGTAAGGGATGGCGATATAATTTTCTTTAAATTTAATGTTTGAATGATGTTGTCAATATGGGTGGATGGTCCTTTTATATAAGCAGATTAGTTTTTATTTTTGTGTTAAATGTCGGATTTGCTGTGTTCTATATCTCTTTTTATACGGATATGTTTGGCATTTTTGTATTTTGTTTAATATTAATAAATATTTTTGTAATTATTTCTTACTTGGGATACCATTACGACATTGAGTTTAAAAATGATGATATCTTGTATAAGAATTTATATTCCAAAGTTAGTTTTGGTTTTGATGATATTTTGTGGGTCAAGAAGAGATTGATAGATGATATGTTAATTTTGGGATTAAGTAATGGGCAAAAAATAAAACTTTGTTTTTTAAGAAAGGAATATTTAGTTGAGTTTTTTACAAAACTTAAAAGTGCAAGAAATGACTTGTTTATTGTAAAAGCGCAAGAATTGCCGGTGAGATATTATATATCTGGTGTTTATTTAATGACTCTTTTATCTAAAATTTTGATTAGTCTTTTTGTCTATTATATTTCGTTTAGTAACATAATGATATTTCTGTTTATTTTTTTCATTGACATTAAGGGGTTACTAAGAGATATTTTAGGCCTAAAAGATTTAGTTGTTTTTTATGAGTTCAGAGAAAGTTCTGTTTTTCAGAGGAAAGTATTTTCTAGTAAAGAATATTTTTATAAATTTTTTCATAATGTATTGCTTAATGATTCTGGGTTAAGTACGAATTATTGTTTATCTTTTATTTATGATGATAGTAGTAGTAATCAACTTGGTAGAGTATTTATTAGCGAAAAAGGGATGTCTTATTCTATGCAGGGTTCTTTTGCGTATGTCTACAAGTATTACATTAAGGCAACTTAATTTGTAGATTGACTATATTGCGATTAATTGGTATATTTACTACCATGTTGGCTGTATTAAGGAGTTTGGTTTGGGAAATAATCCATCGGCATTAAAGAGAGTGCGGCAGAATTTGAAGAGGAATTTAAGAAATTCAAGTGTCAGGAGCGAGTTGAAGACGGTAGAGAAGCGTTGTGTTGGGATATTGAGGGCGGGGAGGCGTGAGGAGGCTTTGGAATTTTTTAGGTTTGTGTCAAAGAAGTTAGACACTGCTGCTAGGAAAGGGATTATTCATAAGAATAAAGCTGCCCGTAAGAAATCGAGTTTGAGTGTTTTGCTTTTAAAGTAAGGAAATGGTTTATGTCTTTTTCAAGAAGGCCCAAGATCACTAAGTCGGATATTGTTGACTTGATAGATTTAAATATTAAGACTAATGGTGGTAAGATAGAAAAAAAGTATGTGAAGCTTGTGGTTGATGCTTTTTTTGAGGAGCTTAAGAATAGGCTTTGCCTCAATAGTGTTGTGGAGTTTAGGTCTTTTGGTACGTTCGAGGTTAGGAAGAGGAAAGGGCGGCAGAATGCTCGTAATCCTCAGACTGGGGAGTATGTTAGGGTTGATGATCACCATGTGGCTTATTTTCGGCCAGGGAAAGACTTAAAAGAACGAGTTTGGGGAATTAAGGGATAGTTGATGTCTCCTGATGTTAGAGATGATTACAAGTGGGATTGCAGGCTAGATGCGAGTTTGATTTTTAGAGGAAAGTTAAAATTCGAGGGTGCCTTGTACCTTGATTCTTCTTTTGAGGGTGAGATATTTTCAGAAAGAGGGGTTCTTTTTATAGGGAGAAACGGTAAGGTCGTTACTGACGTGGTGACTTGTGGTACTTTGATCGTTGAGGGGATTTTGAAGGGAAATGTGAATGCTGGTAGTAAGGTTTATTTAAATAGTGGTTGTAAGATATACGGCGATATTAAGACAAAAAAGATATTTATTAATGATAACATAGTTTTTGATGGTAAGTGTGAAATGGTTAAGTCTAATGAGAGCATAGATTTGTTTGCTTTTACGGTTTCACAGATAAAAGATACTTTTCAATGAAATAAAACGTTATATGCTTTTTGATTGTTGTTAATGGTTTAGATATTTCTTTTTAGAAGCGCCCTTCTTAAAAATTTGTCTCATAGAGGAGATTATGGATAAAAGATTTGAGGAATTTGATTTAGAGGATGAAATGAAGCGTTTGAATTCTTCTAAAGAGTTAAAAATTGAAGATAATTCTAGGAAAAAGATAGTTAAGGTTGTGGCCAAAAAGGAGGCTTGTGGTGCGTCTAAAAAGGCTGATAATGATCGATTGAGGATAGTCAATGAGGGGACTACTTCGGATTTTGATTACGATATGTCTAGTTCTGACCTAGAAAGCAGTATTAAAGATCTTGAGCAGGGTAACATTGTTAATTTCTTAGGTGGTAAGGATAGCACAACTATTAACACTCTTTATGATAAGCCGATTACCGAGGTTAGAAAAGTTGTTGAAGGGCTTGGAACTAATCATACTATTGCGGTGACAATGAAGAAGACAGAGTTAATATTTTTACTTGTTAAGATATTAACAGAACATAACATTGGTGTTTTATTTACAGGAGTGCTTGATGTTTTAAGTGATGGGTATGGGTTTTTGCGTACAGCATCTAATTCTTACCTCTCAGGTGGTAATGACGTTTATGTTTCGCCTTCTCAGATCAGGCTTTTCAATTTAAGGACAGGTGATATTTTGTATGGACAGATTAGATCTCCGAGGGACGGTGAGAGATTTTTTGCCATGATTAAAATTAAGAGTATTAATGACCAAGATCCTACTTTTGCACAGAATAGAATACCTTTTGATAATTTAACACCTTTGTATCCTAGTTCAAAATTAGATCTTGAATATGAGAATTGTAACATCTCCACAAGACTTATTAATCTTTTTGCTCCCATTGGAAAGGGACAAAGAGCTTTGATAGTTTCGCCTCCAAAGGCTGGAAAGACTACTTTACTCCAAAAAATAGCTAATGCAATAACTACTAACTATCCAGATATTATTTTGATGATTTTACTTATTGATGAGAGACCGGAAGAGGTTACTGACATGATTCGTAGTGTTAGGGGGGAGGTAATTGCATCTAATTTTGATGAACAAGCTAGTAGACATGTACAGGTTGCCGAGATGGTAATTGAGAAGGCCAAAAGGCTTGTTGAGAATAAGAAAGACGTTGTCATTCTTTTGGATTCTATTACAAGGCTTGCAAGAGCTTATAACCAGACCATGCCAACTTCCGGTAAGATACTTTCTGGAGGAGTTGATTCTAATGCCTTGCATAAGCCAAAGAGGTTTTTTGGTTCTGCTAGAAATATTGAAGAGGGGGGGAGTCTTACCATTATAGCTACGGCTTTAGTTGATACTGGAAGTAGGATGGATGAGGTTATTTTTGAAGAATTTAAAAGTACTGGTAACATGGAGTTGATCCTTGATAGAAGTTTGGCAGACAGGAGGCTTTTCCCTGCTATTAATATTAAGAAATCGGGGACAAGGAAGGAAGAGTTGCTTTTAAATGAAGAGGAGCGTTCTAAAATTTTGCTCATCAGAAAGATTTTAGGGGGTGTTGACGATTACGAAGGAGTGGAGGCTTTGGTTGAAAAGATGAAAAAAAGTAAAAATAATGAAATTTTTTTAAAGACCATGAGTAATGGAGATTAATAAAATTGACTTTGTTTTAAATTTAAACTAGACTTAGTTGGGTTAGTAGAGAGGTTTTATGAAAAAGAATATACATCCTAAGAGTGGTTTGGTGGTGTTTAGGGATGGGTCTAATGATGTCATGTTTTTGACTAGATCTACTTTGATTTCAAAGGAGACGGTCAAGTATAGCGATGGGAATGAGTATCCTTTGATCACTGTTGAGATTACAAGCAAATCTCACCCTTTTTACACGGGGCAGCAGAAATTTGTTGATGCAGCAGGTAGAATCGATAGATTCAACAAGAAATATAAAAAAGCTTAGATACTTTTTACTTTTCTTGTCTCTTGTTCACGTTTAGTGTATCTTTCTTATTTTGTATCTAGTTCCGATTAGAGATTCCAGCTTTTGTTTCTCGTTTTCATAGGTTTCATTATTAACAAGTGATGTCATGCTGTTCTTTTGCCTTAGCTGGCTTAACACTTGTTCAGATGTGTTCCTGATATCTTTGGCCGTTATTTTGAAGTAAGAATTCCTGATGTTTTGTCTCAGCTCGTCGTTAATGTTTAATAGCTTTCTCTTGTAACTCTCAAGTACTTCTCTGGATTTTGTTTTTACATTGGTGCTAAGGCCGATTACTCCTACTAAGTAAGTGTAGAGATCTTCATTTTTTATTTTATTGTTATTGGCTAATTCTTCTAATGATTTTTCAAAGGCCTGATACGTTTTCACAAAGTTTGGGTCTCTATACGATGCAAAAGAAAATATTCCGTTTGTAATAGACACAAACGTTCCATATGCTCCACCCATAACCCTTATTTTTTCCCAAAAAATTCCGCTTTTTAATATGTGAGCTAGGAAGCTTATTTTTGGATATTCTTCATCTGTGATTTTATAGCTTATGAAGCTCATGCAATTAAAAGATATTTTTGACGGAATAATAATTATTTCCTTTAGTGGTTCCTTTAATGATTTTATTGTAGCTAATGCACTTGTGTAGCTTTTTTCAATTAAACTTTCTCTCAGTATAAACAATTCGCTTTCCAGAGCTTTAATCACGTCATTGGTATCTCCTATAATCAGAGATGAAAAACTATTTTTTAAAATTATCTTATTTTTTATCTTTTCTAAATTACAGGCAAGTTCTTTCAGCGATTCTGCATCTGTTTTAACTTTCTGCCAAAACTCCCTGCCCGTAACTCCCATTTGAAGTTCTCTTAAGTAGTTGTTCAAGCTTAGCTTTGATTCTGATCGCGTTATTGCAAAAGTATGTCCTTTAGGGATTAAAATCGATTTAAAATCATTCTTAAGATTTAAGACCACCTCTTTTAATCTATTGTAATCATTAAAATTTATATTAGTTAAAATTTCTCTGATCAGTACAAATGACTCTTTAATTTTGTTATTAAATGATTTAAAGTTTACGTTAAACAAATTTACAATATTCCCATCAATGTCTTCCTCGTAACTTTCGTATATGTTTAAATGTCCCAGAGTATTTTGAATTTTGTTATTTAGATCTACATAAGAATAATTTTTAGTGGACAAATCTTGAATAGCTCTTCTGAACAAGGAAAGAAGTATAAAATCTTCTTTTTCTAAAAAATCTAATCTAAAAAATAAATATACATTAAAAATGTTGTTGTTATTTTTTAATTCAAATGTGTGTGTCTTAAGTTCTGGGATTTCGTTAAGATTTAAGCTTCGTTCAACTTCTTTTGGTAAATCTTCTATCCTAAGCATTGGAAGTTTACTAATGTCAGACTTAAGATCTCCTTTTCTTTGATAATCTTTAAATTGATTATAGTCTTTCGTGAACTCTGCAAGTTTTTCGGGGTCCTTCTTAATTTTGATCTCTACATCCATTAATTTCTCTTCTATCTTTTCTTCCATTTCCTTAATAGTACAATCAGATGGTGTGAAGTTGATTAATGTGTAATGGTTGTTGTTTATTAGGTATTTCTCTATTAGGTATTCAAAATAAAGTTCTCCCTTTTCTAGTTTGCTTTTAATTTCATCCAAATGACAATTAATTTTTAAAGTGTCAGAAGGATGCATGCCATGCATCCAACCTTTAAGGCTTTTGATCATTAATGATATAGCCAGTCCTTGTCCTTTTTCCTCTTTTAGTGCAAATTCGTAACCGAAAAGAACACCCTGTATCAGCTCTTTTGGAATCTTTACTTTAACAAGATTTTTAAGTTCATTGAAAACCATATTCTTAAATTCTTCCGCTTTGCCCGGAATTACATTTTGCAATCCAAACGAGAATATACATTCCCTTATGTCTGTATTGATACCACTAATGTCATCTATACCGTCTCCAATTTTACTTTTCAACATGTTTATAATGAATTGACAAGAATCGTCTAAAAGAATTTCTGATAAAATTACAAGACCAACACTCTCTTTTATGTCTTGAATATCGGCACATAACCAATTGATTGTATATACTCCGAGTGTATTTTCATTTTCTCTTGGAATGAGATAATTTAATGATTTGCTCTGTTTCCATCTTTTTGTTTTTTCTATATCATAGGCAATGTTTAATTTTTCTGCTTTGTAGGGTCTTATTATGTATTTTTCAATAAAATCAAGGTTTGTATCAGTTTCGATATTTCCAAATAAAAATATTTTACAATTATTGAGCGTGTAGTGTCTTTTATAAAATTGAATAAACTCCTCATATGTAAGGTCAATAATATCAACTGGATTGCCTCCAGAGTCATATTGATAAGTTCCTTCACAAAATAAAGAATTAGTGGAAACTTCACTAATCAAAGAATTTTTACTAGAATAGACACCCTTCATTTCATTTAAAACAATTCCAGATAATTTAAAGTGATTGGGGTTAATATTGTACCCTTCTTGCATAAAGGCTTCTTTTTTAAGTAATGGATTAAAAACAGCGTCAGCATATACCTTAAACAAGTTAAAATAGTCCTTCTGTATTGTAGAAGCTGCTGGGTATAAGGTTTTATCTGGAAACGTCATTGCATTTAAGAAAGTATTCAAGCTTCCTTTCATTAAATAAAGAAAAGGATCTTTTATCCTATACTTTCCTGAACCGCAAAAAACGGCGTGTTCCAAAATATGAGCAACTCCAGTATTGTCCATAGGAATTGTCTTGAATGCTATGCCAAAGGCATTTTCTTTAAATGAATCGTTTTTAAGTTCAAATATTTCTAGGCCACTTTCATGCCGAAAATAACAACCTTCAGCATCATATTCTTCTAGATATGTCTTTGAGATTAATTCGAATTTTTTTTTTCTCTTCATTTTTGATCGATTTTATCCTTAATATACTTTGCCACTTCCTCTTCACTAAATTCGAATACATTATCCGTATCTTCTTTTTCATCCAAATTAAATACATAGGCGGGAAATTTTATGACTACGCTTTTATCCTTAAAATAAATCACTGCTTGCTGTAAATCGAAGAGCAAATCGCTTTGGACTTTTTCTGTAATTTTGCTCATAAAGAAAGGAAAGGCTTCCTCAACCTCAATGACCTCGTCTATGTTGTGTATGTAATCTCCATTGTCGCTAATATAGTAACTTCTATAGTTTGTAATGGATATGTCCTTTATGTCTTGAATTGCAGATACTATTATTGTATAGGTATTGTATCCATGGTAGATTTCGTAATCTAGCTTTAAACTTGGTCTTTTAGAACCTTGCCCGGAGTTGTGTGCAATGCTTTCCAAGTTTTTGACGATTTCGTTTGCATAATTTTGAATATCGTTGTTGAACTCTTGGATGCCTCCGTCCGCTACTGTGTTGCCTATTACTTTAGGCAGTCTAATCTTGTATTTAAATAATGCGGATTCCTCTTCCGAGGAAATTGATGTAATGATTAACTCATCAGTTTGGCTGTGGTTTGTGTTAATGTCACCAAAATCGATATTTTTAGTTTTCTTTGTACAACCTACGAAAATCACTAACAAGGACACTAACACGAATTTTTTTTTTACTGTTAATAATGCGAGCATAAATCAACCTCCCGCTGCAAAGGCAACCCAATATTATTCTCAGGTTATTATATAATAATTCTTGTGTTAATTAATATAGATCGATTTAAATTTTATTTTGATTTAATTAGCTAATTAACTTTAGTTAAATTTATTGTGGGAGTTCCCGGATGCTTGATATGAAGTTTATAAGAGACAATATGGATCTTGTTCGTAAAAATCTTAAAGATAGAGGTCTACAGTTAGATATTGATATTTTAGTTGTTCTTGATGATGAACGCAAAAAGCTTGTTACTAGAATAAGTGAACTTAGTGCTATTAGGAATGAAAATGCTAATGCTATGAAAGGGAAAATTGATGCTACGCATAGGCAGGCTTTATTAGAAAGTGGAAGAGCCTTAAAGGCAGAAATTACGGCTTTGGAAGAAAAATTAGAGCATATAACGTCTAAGCTTTTAGTTGAGCACAAAAAGATTCCAAACATTTCTGCTCCCGATGTACCTATTAGTGATAGTGAAGATGGAAGTGTTTTAGTGAAAACTTCGGGAGTTATTCCAGAGTTTAGTTTCAAACCAAAGGATCATTTAGAAATTGGAGTCAATTTGGGCCTTTTTGATTTTGAAAGAGCGCGTGAAGTAAGTGGCAATAAGTTTTATTATCTTAAAAATGAAGGCGTTTTGTTGGAGCTTGCATTGATTAATTTTGCTTTAAATAAACTTAGTCTTAAAGGGTTTGATTTATTTATCACACCAGATGTTGCAAGGGAATTTATAGTTGATGGAATTGGATTTAATCCTCGTGGGAGTGAGGGCAATATTTATAAAATTGAGAATACGGATAAATATCTTATTGGTACAGCTGAGATTACTCTAGGCGGATACTATCATAATACAATACTTGATCTTAAATCACCAATAAAAATGGCAGGACTTTCACATTGTTTTAGAAAAGAAGCCGGAGCAGCTGGGCAATTCTCTAAGGGGCTTTATAGGGTACATCAATTTAGTAAAGTTGAAATGTTTTGTGTTTGTAGGAGCGAAGAGTCTGATTATATTCATGATGAATTTTTGGCATTAGAGGAGGAGATCTTTAGTGATCTCGAGATACCATACAGAGTTTTAAATGTTTGTACTTTTGATCTTGGTGCACCAGTTTATAAAAAGTATGATATTGAGGCTTGGATGCCGGGGAGGGGGGAGAATGGAGAATATGGTGAGGTCACTTCAACTTCGAACTGTACAGATTACCAGTCAAGGCGCCTTAGGACTAGATATAGGGAAGATGGTCAAAATAAGTTTGTGCACATGGTGAATGGAACAGCAATAGCTTCAACAAGGGCCATTATTGCTATCATTGAAAATTTTCAAGATGAAAGGGGAGGTGTTAGAATCCCTAAGAATTTGATTAAATACACGGGATTTGATTACATATCACCTAAGAATTAGAATGGAGAGCGCTGTCTTTTAAGTTTTCCATTGCTTTTAGTAGTATTTCATGGTTTTTGAGGTTTTTAGGAAATGGCGCTGTTAGAGCTTGCCTGAATTTGCAAGCCCCTTCTTTAGCAAACATTATTCCCATTATGTGTTTTAGCACTGTACTTATTGAGAAATAATCATTGTATTCTCTAATATATTCTGCCATTTGTAATAACAGTTCTTTTCTTGTTGGGATTTGTTCTTTTTCTTCTAAAAATTCTCTTGAAGCTGTTGCAATAAAGTAAGGATTTTCTGCTGCTGCTCTTCCAATCATGACGGAATCTACGTGCAATAGGTGTTCTTTGATATGCTTGTTGTTGTTAATGCCTCCATTTGTTTCAATAAATAAATTTTTGTGTTCCTGTTTTAATTTGTATACAAATTCGTGCCTAAGTTTTGGAATATTTCTATTATGTTTAGGTGAGTATCCATTTAATACGGCTAATCGTGCATGGATAATAAAATTTTTGATTTCAAATGTTGCAATTTTGTCTACAAATTGTTTAAGCTCTGTATAAGTTTCTTCGTAGTAATTTTTCTCATGGTTCCTTATTCCTATTCTGTTTTTAATTGAGACTGGCTTATTTGTGTTCTTTCTCATAGCCTGCAAGATTCTGCCCACTTGAGCTGGATTTTTCATTAAGCAGGCTCCGTAATTAGCATTTTGGACTCGGGGAGATGGACAGCCAATGTTAAGATTATATTCATCAAAATTGAATTTGTTTTCAAGAATTTCTATCGCTCTAGCAGCGTCGTTTTCACAGTTTGTTGCTATCTGAATCGCAATTGGAGAATCTGTAGAAGTTTGCTTTACAACCTTGCTTAAGTCGCCCATTGTAATTGACTTTGCAGAAATCATGGGGGTGTATAGGGTAACTTTTTTCGACAACAGTCTTACTAGATATCGAAAATGTGCATCTGTAACATCTACCATAGGTGCTATTGATATTTTTCGTTTTATTAACATTACATAATATGTTAAAATAGATTCCTTGATTTAGCAATTTATTTTTCTTAAAGGCCAGGAGGTGTTGTGGTGTTGGGGCGAGTGTTGGGTTTATTTTCGTTATTGGCGGTTTTATTGTCGTCATGGATCTTGTCCAATGGTATAAGCAATATTGGGATTAAGAATGAAAATTACATTACTGTTAAGGGTCTAAGTGAAAGAGAAGTTGTATCAAATTCTTCAAGTTGGAATCTACAGTATGAGCTAGTTGGTAATACTGTGGATGAAATTAATAGGTTAAATAATGCAAATTTGATAGCAGTAAAAGAATTTTTCGTTGGTTACGGCTTTAATGAAAGTGACATAAAGATTGGATCTATGAACTTTAATATTGGAAATTATCAAGGAACTCTCTACAAGTATAATGCATATGCTTCTTTAAATGTTTATACTAGGGATGTTGATAAGATGGAACAGGCAAGCAATAACATTATCAAGCTTTACAATAAGGGAGTGCTCTTAACTAGTAATTTTGGGCCAAATTATTATTTTGATAAAATCAATGATGTTAAACCTGAAATGCTGGCAGATTCCATTAAAAATGCTAAATTGGCGGCCTTGGAGTTCGCAAATAATTCGGGTGCTACTTTGGGAAAAATTAAAAATGCAAGTCAGGGGTACTTTGAATTTCTTCCAGTTGATAGAAGTTTGGGAAGTCATGAGCTTTATTTAAGGAAGATGTTAAGGGTTGTTACTACAGTTTCTTATTACTTGGATTAGGAAGGTTTATTGAGGGAAGGATGATGGAATTTTTATACTCTAATAAAGAAAGCGATTTGAGTGGTAGGTTCTTTGATTTTTTTTTAAGTAGCGTTAGTCAGGATGATTTTACTAGCATTGGGATTTGCGGTGGACGCAATATTATTTCTTTTTTAAATGTTTTTAATAAGAATAATTATTCACTTAAGAAGTCTCATTTTTTTTTAGTAGATGAGAGATGTGTTGATCTTGGTAGTGATGAGAGTAATTTTAGGCTTTTGAGTGAAGGATTTTTTTTGGAAATGATAGAAAAGAATTTAATCCACAGTTCTAACCTGCACCCGTTTATTTATGATGAGTTTGATGAAGCGTCTTCCATCCACAATTACAACGTTGAATTTAATTCTAGATTTACAAGATTAGACATCAGTATTTTGTCTGTTGGTGAGGATGGGCATATTGCTTCACTTTTCCCTTCAAGAAAGCTTTTGTTTTCTGAGATGGAAGGATACCAGTATGAATATGATGCTCCAAAATCTCCAAGTAAAAGAATAAGTTTGACTCCTAAGTCTTTAAGATTGTCTAAGTCTTGCGTTTTGCTCTTTATGGGGGAAGAGAAGAGGGGTGCTTTGGAAAATTTTTTAAATGCAGAGATTTCTTTAAAGGAGTGCCCAGCCAAGATTTTTAATGGATTTTCCCGTTTATTGGTTCTTACAAATATTGAGGGGGTCTATGCAGGATCCTAGACTTTCTAAGTATCAGAATGCGAAAAATTTAGGAACCAAAACTTTTAACACCAGTTACAGGGAAAATTTGAGTGGCAAAAGTTCTGATGCGGAGATGCAAGGTTCGATGCTGAAGTCTTGGATTAATCTTGTTAAGAAGGATAAGCGCGTATCTGAGGGTGAACAGGTATCTCTTAAGGAATCTCAAAGGCTGGGATTTATTCGTAGAGAAAGTAAGATTACAAAGATAGCAAAGTATTTCCTAGCTATTGGGCTTGATAGATCGTCAAAGATTATGTCTGAGCTTGATGATGATCATATAATCTCTATTACCGAAGAAATTGCCAGGATTAAGTATATTACTCCCAGTGATAAAAGGCGAATCATCGAAGAATTTGAAGAGCTGGTCAGGCGTGAAAGCAGATGTTTAAAGATTGATAATAAATTTACTTATGAGTTGTTGAATAAGTCTTTGAGTAAGTCAAAAGCAAAGGAAATTTATAAGAGAGTTACGGGAATTGATCCTTTTGTGCCTTTTGATTATTTATCTGGTGTCGAACATGAACAGCTTTGGGCTTTAATTAGGGATGAGAATGTGAAGACTCTACTTATAATATACAATTACTTGGCTAGAGAACAGAAGAAGTATGTTTTTTCTATGTTAGAAGATGACATTAAAAAACAATTTATTAAAGAACTTGCTAAGCCAAGGCAATTCAATATGGGTATGGTTGAGATTATTTCTGATAGGCTGAAGGGTAGGTTTGAAATTCAGGGGAAGATTAAGACTGAGAAATTAGATGGGTCTAGAATATTGGTTGATATTTTAAGTTACATGGATTCTGAGGATGAGAAAAATCTTTTAAAGAATATTGATATGAAGGCCTTGAATCCAGTAAAAGATAGTGAGATTAAGGAGAAGATATTTGACATTGATGTAATACTGCGTATTGCAGATAATGATATGCATAATATTTTAAGGGAATTTACAGATAATAATATTGCCATCCTTATTAAGGATAAAAGTGATGAGGTTAGAAATAAGATTCTTTTAAACGTCTCAAGGAGGCGTAAAGAAATTATTTTAGAAGAAGAGTCTTTTTTAAGAAGAGTAAAGAGAAAGGATGTTAGGCAAATGACTGCATCCTTTCTCGATTACATTAAAGAGTTGATCTTAAATGGTGCGCTGACGGTGTATAGAAAGAACGAGGAGTTTGTTTAGTGGAACTTGGTGAGCTACGTAGAAAGTATATAGAGTTTTTTAAGAGTAAAGGTCATGCTGAGATATCGGGTAAATCTTTAATACCCGACAATGATTCCACTGTACTTTTTAATACAGCAGGCATGCAACCGCTTGTTCCTTATCTTCTTGGAGAGATACATCCATCTGGTGACATGTTAGTAGATGTTCAGAAATGTTTAAGAACAGGAGATATTGATGAGGTTGGAGATTTTAGTCATTTAACTTTTTTTGAAATGCTTGGGAATTGGTCTCTTGGTAGCTATTTTAAAGAACGTTCTGTGAAGTATAGTTTTGAATTTTTAACCTCGCCTAGCTATTTAGGTATACCAAAAGATAAACTTTATGTGAGCGTTTTTGAAGGCGATGACTACGTTCCACGGGATACAGAGACGGCGGGTGTTTGGGAAAGACTTGGAATTCCTAGTGATAGGATATTTTATCTATCAAGGGAACATAATTTTTGGGGTCCTGTAGGGAATGTAGGTCCTTGTGGGCCAGATACTGAAATATTTGTTGATACAGGAATAGATAAGTGTTCCATTGACTGCGACATTACATGTGGATGCGGTAAGTATTTTGAAATTTGGAACAACGTTTTTATGCAATACAGGAAAAATGAGGACGGGAGTTATGAGGAACTGTCACGGAAGTGTGTTGATACGGGCATGGGGGTTGAGAGGACTGTTACATTTTTGCAAGGGAAATCTTCAGTTTATGACACAGAGGCTTTCAGACCTATAGTTAAGAGGATTGAGAAAGTATCTGGGAGAGTTTATGGACGAAATTTGGATGACGACAGGGCTATGCGGATAATTGCAGATCATGTTAAGGCAAGTTGTTTTATTCTAGCTGATAATTTTGCAGTTCTTCCTTCTAATGCAGGCCAAGGGTATGTCTTAAGAAGAATTATTAGAAGAGCTATTAGATATGCAAAAAAACTTGAGATAGAGTCTCATTTTTTGGCCAATCTTGTTGATTCTGTTGAGGAAATTTATAAGTCTTTTTATAAAGAAATAACAGAAAAGAAAGATTTTATTAAAAATGAGCTTGAAAAGGAAGAGGAGAAATTTTTTAAAACCTTGCGTCAGGGTGAACAAGAATTTGTTAAACTGATTCAAAAATTATCGGTAAAGGAGATTCCTGGTGAGTTTTCTTTTAAGCTTTACGATACTTATGGATTTCCTTTTGAAATAACGGAAGAACTTGCTTCTGAACATGGGTTTAGTGTAGATAGATTGGGATTTGAAGAACATTTTAGAAAGCATCAAGAGGTTTCTAAGAAGGGAGGTGATAAGGTTTTTAAGGGGGGGCTTGCTGATTGTACATATGAAACCACTAAGTTACACACAGCCACTCATCTGTTGCATAAGGCGCTTCAATTGATATTGGGTGAGCATGTAAGACAGAAGGGAAGTAATATTACTGCAGAAAGACTGAGATTTGATTTTAGTCATCCTCACAAAATGACAGATGATGAGATAAAAAGGGTTGAGGACATGGTCAACTTACAAATAAAGAATGCATTGTCTGTTAAAAAATCTATAATGAGCTTGGATGATGCCATGGCTAGGGGCGCTATGGCTCTTTTTGGTGAAAAATATGACGATGTTGTGAGTGTATATGAGATAGGTAGTTTTTCAATTGAAGTTTGTGGTGGCCCTCATGTTAAGAATACTAGTGAGCTTGGCACTTTTAAAATACAAAAAGAACAGGCTTCTTCTTCAGGTATAAGAAGGATAAGGGCAAGTTTAACTGACTGATGGGCAGTGATTTTGCCGACTAATTGATAAACAATAATTAGTCAATGTTAATTAATTAAATTTAGGAGGATACTTTATGTTTGAGCGTTTTGGGGAATATCTGTTGACTTTGCATCCCGTTTTATTGGGATTTTTAGGATCTACTTTTACTTGGTTTACTACGGCCTTTGGAGCAGCGGCTGTCTTTTTTTTCAGGAGAGTAAATAATAAGATAATGGACGCTATGCTTGGGTTTTCAGCAGGTATTATGATTGCGGCTAGTTTTTTTTCACTTATTCAACCCGCAATAGAGAGAGCTGAAGAGCTTGGTTATGTTACATGGATGCCGGCTGTTTTTGGTTTTCTTTTAGGAGCTTTTTTTATATATGTTGTGGATGTGTTTGTGCCAGATCTTGATAAGCTTACATTTATTGATGAAGATTTAACAAGACACGGGAAAAAGGATTTTTTGCTTTTTACGGCTGTTACGCTACATAATTTCCCGGAAGGGCTTGCTGTTGGTGTTGCATTTGGGGCTTTAGTTGCTACTCCTGATATACATACTTTGGTTGGGGCTATGATTCTTACTTTAGGAATTGGTATTCAGAATATGCCAGAAGGTGCAGCAATCTCTTTGCCCCTAAGACGAGGGAATGTTCCTTTGTGGAAATGTTTCAATTATGGACAGATGTCAGGTTTGGTAGAAATTTTTGGAGGTATTTTAGGTGCTTATGCAGTTTATACTTTTACCAGAATTTTACCCTTTGCCCTATCTTTCTCGGCAGGAGCAATGATCTATGTCTCAATTGAACAATTGATACCCGAATCTAAAAGGAAAGATATTGACAGTAAGGTACCAACCATATTTGGAATCATTGGATTTACTTTAATGATGTTCCTTGATGTTTCTTTGGGTTAATTAGCCAAATTTACCAGTGATATATTCTTCGGTCTTAATGTTTTTAGGATTGAAGAATAATTCATCTGTTGGGCTTTCTTCTTCAATGTATCCGTTAAGGAAAAATGCGGTTTGGTCAGATATCCTCCCGGCTTGTTGCATGTTATGGGTAACTATTATAATGGTATAGCTTTCCTTTAAATTAATTATTAACTCTTCAATCTTTCCTGTAGATATTGGGTCAAGAGCGGAAGTAGGTTCGTCCATCAATATTACATTTGGCTCAATGGCAAGGGTTCTTGCAATGCAGAGTCTTTGTTGCTGTCCTCCTGAAAGGCTTAGTGCGTTTCTGTTAAGCTTATCTTTTACTTCATTCCAAAGAGCAGATTTTATTAAAGATTTTTCAACAACTTCATCAAGTTTTTTTTTGTCTTTAATTCCGTGAATTTTAGGGCCATAGCTTATGTTGTCATAAACAGACATTAAAAATGGATTAGGAGTTTGGAATACCATTCCAATTTTTTTTCTAAGTTCAAGAACATCAAAATTATTTGAGTAAATGCTTTTACCTTCATAAAGTACTTTTCCTTCTATTTTAACGCCTTCCACAAGGTCATTCATTCTGTTAAGCGTTCTGAGGAATGTTGATTTTCCACATCCAGATGGACCTATTAAAGCTGTAATGCTATTTCTCATTATAGATATATTAATATTACTTAATGCTTTAAAGTCCGTATAAAATAAGCTTAAGTTTTCTGTTTGAATGATTGCTTTATCTTTGTTCATTTATTTAATCCTATATAACTTACTGATTAAAAATTTTGATATCAAATTTATTAAGAGCACCATTATAATAAGTATTGATGCTGTTCCAAACCCTTTGTCTAGGTGTCCTTCTTGAAATAGTAACAATAAGTGTACGGTTAAACTTCTTGCAGGCTCGTCTAGAGCGCCTGCAAGCCCTAAATTTGTTCCCATTGTAAATAAAAGCACTGCCGTCTCGCCAAGTGCTCGACCTATTGCAAGAACTATTCCCGTTAAGATGCCTGGACTAGCTGCGGGTAATAAGATTTTAACTATAGTTTCTGTTTTGTTTGCTCCCAGAGCAAACGAAGCGTATTTATATGATTTAGGGATCGATTTAAATGCTTCTTCGGTTGTTTTAATAATCATTGGTAGTATCATTAAAGAGCTTGTTATGGCTCCAGAAAAGACACCCATTCCAAAAATTGGAACAAAAAACATGAGCCCAAATAGTCCGAAGATGATTGCAGGAATTGAGGATAAAATGTCAACACTCATAGATGTTGTTTTGTAAAATACCTTATTTGAAGTGTATTCCGCAAGCAGTATTCCTGTGCCAATTCCTATCGAAATTGAAATTGTGGCTGTCAATAATATCACATAAAAGGTATTAAGGATTAAATAAGAAATACCTCCATATGCACCAGAGTTTCTTGGGGTGGATAATATGAAATTTAAATTTAAGGGCATACTCTTTTTTATGTAGTATAGCTTGAGAAAAGGGGCATTATTTTTATGGAAAGAATGCCACGGCACAATGGCAACCGTACCCTCTTTTTCTTCTACTTCCTTTATTGCATTCTGATCATAAGCTGAGTATTTTATAACATTTGAGTCGATGTTTTTAAGGATTAAGTCATTCCAAGTTTTTTTTCCTTTGAGTAATTTTTCAGCCATCCCTAGGCACAATGTGTTGACAATTTCATTTTCGCTCTTTTGTAGTGTTTTTTTGCCTACTAAAATAGACATAGATTTAATTTTTACGGATTTAATCTCTGGATATTTCTTAAAATTCAATTTTTCAAGTTCTTCTTTTGTTAGAAAACCAATAGCACCCGAAGTTTCATTGACGGTTCGCATCATTTCTTCATTAGATTTTTCTACTCTTATATATCTGTTGTTAAATTTGTTATTCTGTATAAAAGTTGTAAGTATAACTTTTCCGGGTAGGTTTGACTCTGAAATTGCAACGGGTATCGTGTCTATGACTTGATCAGATATGCTACCCCAATGTGAGATTTTGTTATTGTATATGTCATAGATGTCTTTAGTAGTAAGTTCATCTATTTTAATACTTTTATTTATAATAAAGGCAATCTTGATTATCTTGTCCTTAAACGTTAATGGTAGAAAATGGTTTGATTCATTTAAAAACAATGTTTGTTTTTTAGCGGAAAAAAATAATGAATTGTATAATACATAAGATATTAGAAAGAATAATAATGCTATTAAAGAGTAAGAAATTAATTTTATTATGGAAAATGAAATCTTATTTAACAGTTTGTTCACTTGAACTGTATTCACTTGATTTTTAGCCTCTTGGATGAAGAGAGAATAAAGTACTTAATTGAATTTATGACTATTACTGATAGTAATAAAACCAAAGCTGTTGAAAATAAGGCTTCTCTGTGAGTACCGGACGCATATCCCATATCTATTGCAATATTTATTGTAAGAGTTCTGATAGGTGAAAATATATTTTTTACAAATAGAGGGGAACCCCCACCGACCATTAAAACGGCAATCGTTTCACCAATAGCTCTTCCGATGGCTAGTATTACTCCAGCTAGGATTCCTCTTCCGGCGGAGGGAATCATCACTTTATATGTCGTCTGCCAGTCTGTTGCAGCTAGTGCAAGAGACGCTAGCTTGTACGATTTTGGAACCGCTTTAAGCGCTGTGTATGAGACACTAATTATTGTAGGAAGTATCATTATGCTTAAAACTATAGCCGAGCTTATTAGATTGTATCCTAAATTGTCTTCTCTCTTGAATGTGTTCTTTATAAAAGTGGCTATAAACGTGCTTCCAAAAAAACCATACACTACGCTTGGAATTCCTGCTAGTAGTTCTATTATGGTTTGTAGTAATTTTTGATAAATTCCTTTAGCCCTTTCAAAAAGATAAATCGCAAATCCAAGACCAATTGGTAATGCAATGAGGACAGAAAAAAGCGTTGTTAAGGCAGAATTTATAATAAACGACAGTATCCCATAAGACTTTTGTATATTGCTGGTAGGATCCCAGTCGGTGCTAAATAGAAAATTGGAAATCTTAATTCTATTGTGAAGGAAGGGTGCTATCCCATTACTGACAACAAAAAGAATCAACAACAATATCGACAAAGCACTAACCGCTGCGGATGCGAAAATAAAACAGTTAAACCCCAAGCTAACGACACTTCTTTTAGTTTTTAAATTTAACGCCATTCCCTACAAGAATCCCTCTATAGAACTTCAATAAAACCCCTTTTAAACTTAAAAAGTTAGGTTAAAAGGGGTTTTAGGCATTATCACTCGGGGTTTGCAATCCCAATGAAGCCTTGTTCTTCAATAATATCCTGGCCACTCGGACCTAGGATAAATTCAATAAAGTCAAGCGTATTCTTATTCTCAGAAACATTAGTTGTGATCGCAATCAAACTTCTCTTTATATTGTATTTATTCTGTATTATCGTTTCCTTTGTAGGGTATACAGTATTTATTGAAAGTGTGTGCAATCCCTTCTCCATAGAGTTTCTTGCGTATCCAAAACCAATATAACCAATTGAGTATGGAGTAAGACCTGCCTTCTCAATCACTTCCCCATTGGATTTTACCACAATTCCGTCCTGCCTAAATTGAGCCTCTTCAGGATTTTTCAATATTCTTTCAAGAATTAATTTTCTAACAGATGAATATGACCCGGAGGACGAATCTCGGTTTATGAAATTAATCCTAGCATCAGGACCCCCAACTTGTTTCCAGTTTGTAATATTTCCATTAAGTATTCTTGCCAAATCAGATTCTGAGATATTTGTAATCTTAACATCAGGGCTTGTGATAAATATCAAAGTGTCATAAGCAATAACAGTCACTTTAGCTCCCCTAGCTACCTCTTCCTCAGTAGCATCTCTTGATGAGATTGCCATCTTGTAAATACCATCAAATAATCCCTTAATTCCGACACTACTTCCCTGAGCATCATAAGTTACTTTAAGCTGATCGTTTATCTTTCTGTAGCTCAATATCATCTCATCCATAACAGAAGTAGCAGTGGTGGATCCACCAACAGGGATAACATTCTCGTTGCCTCTAGTTGTACAGCTGATAAACGAAAAGAATAGCGAAACAATAAAGAGTACTTTGACATTTCTCATTAAACTCACTCCTTTTACGACTATATATAATATCATTAATTTTAGATAAGTCAATTAAATAGTAAAAATAGTAAATATTTTAATTTTTTGATATAACTTACTGTGCAGGTTATAAATTGATGGGGTACTAGATGGGTGAAATTAAGTCTGGAAAGATTGAAAAAGGTAGTTTTTTACTTTTAAAGGGCGTGCCACATGTTGTCCTTGAACGAGAGTTTTCTAAAACAGGTAGGGGAGGGGCTATTGTAAGATTGAAACTTAAAAATTTAAAAAATAAATCTGTTGTTAGGGAAGCTTTAAAGGGTGCAGATACAGCGGAAGAAATTGAGGTTTTGGAGGTAAAGTCTCAGTATCTTTACAGAGAGGGTGAGAGTTTTATTTTTATGAATTTGGAAACTTATGATCAGTTTAGTGTCAATTTAAGAGATGTTTCAAATCTTGAGGATAAGGTTTTCTTTTTACAAGAAGCAGAAGTTTATTCTCTTGTTAAATGGGAAGATGAAGTTATTGATATTAAGTTTCCTCCTAAAATTGTATTTGAAGTTGTTGATGCTGAGGTTGCTGTTAGGAGCGATACCGTAACTAATGCGATGAAGAATGTAACTCTTCACACGGGTCTTGTAGTAAAGGTTCCTATTTTTATTAATGTTGGAGATAAAATCTTGGTTAATTCTGAAACAAAGGAATATGCTGAAAGAGTTAAAGACTAAAATATTTCTGACGGTTTTTGTTATTTTCTGTTCTTGTGAAATAAGCTACCCTGAGGTAAAAGAGCTTGATTATGTAATCAATTATTATTTCGACAAGAATAGTGTTGATTATTCTATGTCTTTTGATTTTGCTGTTAGAGTTTTAAATGCCAAAGATATAACCAAGTTTGTTATTGAAAATGTAGATACTAAAGAATTTATTGAAGTTTCCAAGAGTAGGTATTCTTCTCTCTTTGTTGAATCTATTTTAGGTAAAGATATTCTTTATTGTAAAGATTTAATGTTTAATGTTGCTGATAAGACTTTTGAAAGTTTTGTGGCTCAAATACATCTTTTCGATACTGGTATGAGAGTATACGGAAAAGACATTGTCATAAATTTAAGTTTATCAAGTGAAGAATTAGCTTTGATTCACGGTTACGTGTATAAATCTAAAAATATTTCGAAACTGAATGAGGCTAGCGGAAATAAGGTATATTTTATTAAAACGCCCAAGGATGAGATTAAGTTTTCAGATCTGGTTGTTAGGATCGAAGACATGTCCGACATTCAAGTGGATGATAACCTGGACAACTACATAGGGTTTTACTACATGGGGAAGAACTCCAATCTATTCTTTAAATTGAACTAATGGGCCCACCAGGACTTGAACCTGGGACCTACCGATTATGAGTCGGGTGCTCTAACCAACTGAGCTATGGGCCCTAAAGGAATCAAATACAGCTTTCCTGACGCCTCTCCACGCTCTAAGCCATTATATTGATTTTTTATTTATTGTCAAGTTCATCAATTTCATCTTGTATGATTTTTATTCTTGAATTTAATTTATTTAACTTGTTTTCAATAGATTCTTTATTCCTTATGAGTTGCTGCATTTTTGTTTTAATTGTTGCTATTTCATCTATTTTGATTGTTTTTGTCAATTCTTTATTCAGCTCCAGTATCTGTTGATTCAGGTTTTCTATTTGTTTTAACAATGGATTAATTGATCCGGCCTTACTTAATCCTTTTTCTACCTTTGCCATCTCAATAAATTCTTCGCCTATTTTTTTAAAAATATCTTCTCTGCTTGTTTCAACAATGTTAATCTTGCTTTCTATCTTATTTTTGTTATTAATTCTATACCTTATGCTCTTATTTTTTGTCTCTTTTATTGTATCGTTTAATGTTTCTATACCTGTTCCAGTCTCATTCATTAATCTAACTTCTTCAATTAGTTCTACGCTTAATTCCCTATTTTCTATAAATTCGTTGACTAAGCTTTCTAAGTTTTCTGAAGACAGATGTTCCTTTAATATCTTTTTCTCAAACTCTTTTGCTATTTTCCTCATATTTACATTATTGAGAAGGTTCCTTATCATTAGCGAGACATTTCCAATAATTTTTTCAAAGAAATTTGGTCCCCCTCTAGGTTTTATTATTTCCGTTTTTTTATGCTCGTTTTTCTCAAGAATCGACTTGGTAAAATTCATCTTGTATTCTAGAATTGGTTGTAAGTTTTTTGGGTAATTATTTATCAATGCCACTATGGTCTTAGTAAGCTTAATTCTATAGGCTTTGAAAATATTTTTTTGACTGTCTTTGCACTTTTTAAGATTTTTGTATAATTCCCTTAGCTTATTTTCGATGTCTTCCGCTTTGCCTAACTCTGCCTTAAGTTGAGCTAATTCCTTCTCAATCAGCTTTAAAGAGGTATAAGAGACTAATTGTTTAAGTTCAATTACGTTGCCACTCCTAAGAGCCCTACCAAGCTCGGATAATTTTTTAGTCCTCTCTAACTCTATCTCTTGAATTTTCGATTTAAGATTCTTGACCATAAACGACATCTGTGTCTATTTTATTTTCTGTTGACATTTTTTTCAAGTTCAAATTTGGAAATTTTACAGTAAATTTTTCTTCCGTGTGGGCAATGTTTTAGGTTTAAATTGAAAAATTCACTTATTAAAAAATTGCTAAAATCAGAGCTTATTGTGTCATTTTTTTTAATAGCCTGCCTACAGGCAACAGTGGCATACAAATCAGATTCCAAAGAGTTAATAGTTTTGCTTTTCCTTGACTGGAAGAATTGGATAATAACATTTTCATGCTTGTTGCAAATATTTGGAATGGATTTAAGTTGATAAGTTTGTTTATTTGTTTTGATAATTACAATGTCTATTCGCTTATATTCTTCTATTTCACTTTCAAGTATTTTTTCTGCATCTTCACAATCTACTTGAAACTCAATTGGTACGAGAAGTTTCTGTATAGTTTTTTTTGAATTTTTAAGATTGTTATATATAATCGTTTCATGAAGTGCATGTTGGTCTAGGAAAAAGATATCATCGTCTTTCTCTACCATTAGGAATTCAGAAAATATTTGTCCTATGTATCTGTATCTACACACTTTTTCTCTTGGGTTTTTAATTGCATTGATCATTGTAGAAGTTTTGAGAAAAATATTTTGTATATGGGTTTTAAAGGATGGTCTATCGTTTTGAGTTGGTCTGTGACTTTCAAATTTGACCTTGTCCTCTATTATATTTGTTATTTTGTTGCTTTGAGCTTTTTCTAAAATTAATTCTTCGTTGTTTGTAATTTTGTAAGGTTGAAAGTCTAAATTTTTTGATTCATTTTCTTCAGGTTCTAACAGATGAGCATCATTTGTCAATTGTCTTTTGATTATTATGTTGTGATAGTCTTGTAAAATCTCTCTTTGTTCTCTGTCAAAGAACTCATTGATATTGCTTGAGATTTGTTTGTGGAGGAAAGGTAGATTGAAAAATCGTACTTCTTTTTTTTGAGGATGTATATTAAAATCAACGTGTCTAGGGTTTACTTCTAAAAACAGATAACATATTGGAAAATTTCTGGTTGTTAATATTCTGCTGTGTCCGTCAATTATTGCTTCAGATAAATTTTTCTCTTCAACGGGTCTTCTGTTGACAAATATTTTTATATTTCTTCTATCTTTTCTCGAAAAATTTGGAGGAGCAAAAAAAAATTTCATTTTGACGTTTTCATATTCTGCTTCTATTTTTCCAAATTTATTATGCTCTATTATCTCTCCATACACACTTTGAACCCTATCTATTAATTTTTCCTTAAAATAAACTTTTTTCAGTTCATTATTTATGCTTAGTCTAAAATCAATTTTAGGATGAGAAACAGCCTTTTCTTCAAAAACTTTTAAACACATTTTTGTCTCAATAGATTCTTTTTTTAAAAATCTTTTTCTTGCGGGAAATTTGTGGAATAAATTTGTAACGTCTACTATGGTTCCATTTATTGGAGATTGTTTTTTAAAATATTTTTCAATCCCGTTTTCAACTTCAATTTGATAACTTTCTTCTCCTGTTGTTGAACTTGTTATTGTTAGATTAGAACAAATCGCAATGCTAGAGAGGGCTTCTCCTCTAAAGCCCAGTGTTTCGATCCTTTCAAGGTCTTGCTCTGCATTAATTTTTGAAGTAGTGTGGGGTAGGTAACATATCTTTAAGTCCTCTGGATTTATTCCGCTGCCATTGTCTGCTATTAGTATTCTTCTCATACCACCCTCTTCAATAAAAACCTCTATTTTATCTGCTCCAGAATCTATTGAGTTATCAAGTAATTCTTTTAAAATAGAGGAGGGTCTATCTATGGCTTCTCCTGCTGCTATTTTTTGTACTAAGCTTTTATCCAAAAATTTGATCTTGTTCATTGCCCTACAATTTTTATTATCCTTCTATTTTGTGTGTAATTAGGAAATTTTTTAATGACTTCTCTAAGTCTTTTATCACTCCCGTTTTCATTATATTCTATCAGTCCTAATGCATGGAGAGCTTCTGGGTTGTTTGAATCTAGTTTAATATACTCTTCTAGTTTTTTCATTGCTTTTTTGTTTTCCTTAGCAGCCAAAAATGTAACGGCTAAGTTATATTTAGCCTCAATATCTGAGTTAGCTTCCAGTTTTTTAAAAATATTTATTGCTTTTTCGTAATTTCTTTGTTTTTTATAAAGTTTTCCAAGATTATTTAATGCTACTGGATGATTCTTGTTACTAATTTTTTCAAGTATTTCAATTGCTTTGCGCTCATTTCCCAATTTTTCGTATGCTATTGCTAAATTTATGTGAGCCGTAATATTTGCAGGGGTTTTTGAAATGATAGTGTTATAGAGTGTTATTGCCCTGTTATAGTTTCCTTCGGTTAAAAAGATTGATGCTTTTAAATATAAATATTCGGGTTTTTCTGGGTTCACAGTGAGAGCTTTATTTACAGCTTCCAGAGCAGCAATGAGACTGTCATTTTCAAATTTTGCTATTGCTAGATTGTAAAGTGCAATGTCATTTACTTCCTGCAATGAAGCACTTGCCATATTTAGGTATTTTTCTCCGTTTTGAAAGTCTCCAATGTGATTTGCAGCAATTCCTGCTTTTATGGCATAGTTAGGATTTTTATTAATATCGTGAGCTCTTTTAAAACTTAAGAAGGCTTGTGTTTTATCGTTATTTTTTTCTTCCGCTATTCCTTTTTTATAAAAAGCAGTGTCATAATTTTGGTCGATTGCAATTGCTTTTTCAAAGGCTTGAATTGCTTTCTTGTTTTCATTTAAAATTAGCAGGATTGTTCCTATATTTATGTATGCTTTTTTGTTGTTTGGATGAACTGTTAGTGTATCATGGAAAGCTTTAATTGCTTCTTTGTGTTTCTTTAGTTTAAATTTAATTACCCCAATTTTGTAGTAATCTTCTGCTTTTTTTGTAATGCTTGCAATTTTTTCATAAATCTCTTCAGCCATCTTGAAATTACCTTTGCCTTCATTTGTTAGTGCCAGTGTTTTAAGGGAAATTAAATCTGTTGAAGTTCTTTTATCGGTCTCTTCTGTTTTGATTTTATCATCCAATGAAATATTCTGTGTAGTGGAAATTTCTTGCTTAGAGCTCTCTTTTACAAAAAGCTCCTTATTTAAAGGAGCTTTTTGTAGGCTAATTGATTTAAATTCATCATATTGCTTGATTAGATCAAGCAGTGCCTGGGCGGCTTCTTGATATTTTAATTTGTCAATTAAAGTGTTCACCCTATTAAAATTATCGTTTAATCCCCTTTTAATGAGTTCATTAAGTCTTGTCTTCCCAGTAGAAGGATTTCCAGTATTAATATTGTCTAATATTTCATACAGCTCTTTTTTTATAAAGTAGCCATAGGGTCTCTCTATCTTTTCAACAGTCTGACTCTGTGGTTTAGGTAGAATTCTTGGAGTGGGTTGCTCTATTTTTATTGGGGGCTTTATTTCTAAAGAATCAGGCTCTTCTTTGGGGCGTTCAGATTGGCTCGTTGCCTTTGTTTTAGAACGGTTTGTAAGTTTTTCTCTAGAAACATCCTCGCTTTGTTTATGTTTTACTATTTCTTTTTTCTGATTTTCTAATTGCTTATCTTTAGTATTTAACTCTTTGTTTAAGCTATCTTTTAATTTTTTTAAGTTAAGTAAATTCTTCTGGTTATCAGTAGATTCTTTGTTGTTTACGTTCGACTTTTGCTTATTCTCAATTTTACCTTTATTGTTGCCTAAATTTTCAGGTACTTTACTGCGTCTAAACTCTAAAATATCTTCGTCTTCAATACCAGTATCTTCCTTTCTATCAGCATAGTTTTCCACTTCTGTATTATCTTTAATGTATCTATTATTAAAATCAATATCAGAGTCTCCATTGTTAATGGGTATTAATTCTTCTTTTCCTTGTATTTTATCTAATATTTGATTAGCGGTATCTCTTTGCAAGCTTTTTGATTCAAAAGGACTATTATTGGCAAGTTCTGCTAATGTACCCTCAAGCATTGCAATATCAGTGTTTTTTGGATACTTATCTTTCAGTATTTTCGTTATTGAATAAGCTTTTTTGTAGTCCCTATCCATAACACTATTTTTTACTTCATTTAGCATTATCTCCTGGTTTCTTTTGTCTAGTCTGTCTTTATACACATAATAACCAAGTGACGCGAATGAAGAAATAAGCAGAAATATTAAAACTAATAGTATAGGTAAGCTTTTTCTGTTATTCATCTATGGTTAACTCCTCTTGCAAATTAATTTTTTCTAGTTCAATTAAAGAATCTGTCTTCAAATTACCCTCAAATTCTTCTTTAGGACTATCTTTACTATCTTTACTATCTTTACTATCTTTACTATCTTTACTATCTTTA
>NZ_CP129407.1:0-213164 GCF_030436115.1 Borrelia sp. P9F1 | reverse complement strand
ACTATCTTTACTATCTTTACTATCTTTACTATCTTTACTATCTTTACTATCTTTAGGGATATGTTCATCTCTACTTTTTAGACTTTTGTCAAGTTCTTCTAGGTCTGCCTTTTTATCTCTTAAGAGGTTGATCATATAGAGAATATCGTCTTTTTTCTCGGTCTCGTATCTCAGGGTAATAAATTGTGAATAGTCGTGAATCGCCATAGTGTAGGAATCCCATGCATTTTTGTAATCTTTTTCCCTAAAATTGACTTTTCCTTGTTCAACATAAGAGTTCGCTCTGTTAAGCAGTGCCCTGTCGTAATTAGGCATATTTTTAACTGAATTGGAATAGTATTTGATTGCTAGATTGTAGTATCCCGCGCCCCTTTTAAACATTATGTTTCCAAGTTCAAAATATAGCTTATAGTCAATACTTCCTCCAACTGCAATTCCATCAAGCAAAGCACCCTCTGCCTCTGTTAATTGATTATTTTCTCTATAGGCTATCGCTAGAAAATAATATCCGTTTTGTGCTTTTGGATACTTCTTGATAGCATCACTGAGAATTTTTATTGCTGTTGAGTAGTTTTTATTTTTGATTTCTTCCTGCCCAATTCTAATCAACCTCTGAGCGTGTGCAAAGTTCGGGCTTAACAATGAGACTAGAAACAAAGCAAATATTATCGAGTCTTTGAGCAGTAAAAAATGAGTCTTCATATCTTTTATCATTAACATTGTATTATGTTAGTGTAAATATTGCTATATTTTATTTTGTTCCTGAGATAAATTTATTCTGACCTTTAGTTAAAAATGCAATGAATTTCATTATGTCTTCTTTTTGTACAGAAGGAATTACTTTCTCTTCTTTTAATTCATTTGGGTTTAAGTAATGGGCAACATAGCACAATGCGGGCAGTAATTTTTCATATCTAAACTCTTCTGAATTTAACAGTACTTCTAGTTGAATATTCTTACTTAAAATTTTAAATACTCTTGTTCTTAAAATTAATGATTTAATGAAAATGTATGATTTATAGTAGTCCAATTCCTGGTCAAGGGTCTTCTGCATTTTTATTATTTCATTAGGTATGGTAATTTTATTCTCATCAAGATGGATTAGCATTTCTGATATGAATTCAAAATGATTCTTATCAATATTTGGATAAAAAGATAAAAAGTATACAAGTATTTGATTCTGAATTTCAAAATCCTTGCTCCTAAAGAATGTTTTTATATCGTTTGAGAAATTTTTCTTGTCATCTTTATCTGCATAGATGTAGAACGCTATCCATCCATATGTGTCCATTTCTTTCGCATTGTCTTTTATGTAATCGATCACATTTTGCAAAAATATTCTCCTTATATTTTTATTTTGAAATGCTTTTGAGCTCTTGTAAGGGTTAAAGCCCATCTTTTCAAAAGATACAAAGAAGTCTTCTGCTTGAAATTTTGCTGTAATGATATCTTCTATTTTTTCATTTAAATTTAACAACCTATGTTTTGCTATGTATTCAATTGAAAAAATGAAATCTTCCCATTCGTTTGGTACTTTATCCTTAAAGAACCAATGCAAATATTTGTTTATTGCAATTTTTTTAAATGAATACAAATAAATTTTTAGTGTATTTTGAAAATCCTTGAGGGTATATTGTGCAAAATCGCTGAAAAAGTAATTGAAGTTGATATTTTTTCTAGACCCTTTATAAAAAATTTCATTAAGGCTTAAAGTTTTCATTGTAAGTAAGTATTTAAGAATCTCATCATACGTTAGGGTGAAAATTTCATCTATCGTGTGTCTATAATTTTTTGTTAAAATTTTGTTAAAAAGTGTTCTAGATAAGCATCCTACTGGCCAGTGTGTTAAGATGAGCAATTTTTGCAGCTTTATTACTCTACTTGCTTTTTTTGTTAGGCTAGACTTGAAGAGTCTTTGCTGTGTTTTGGTTTGCTTTAGGATGCGTTTAATTTTTTCTTTGTCTCTATTTCTTACAGCTACTAGTATATCTACTGTAGACTCTAAATTTTCTGCTTCTACGTTGCTTGAGAAGTTTAATATCAGTTGTTTGTATAATTCCCTTTTGCACGCTGTGTACTCTGGATTATTTTGTATTTCAATTAATTTGAAATAGTGAGTTGATTTTAATTTATATGTTATTCCAAGCCTTTTACTAATAAGATTTGTTTCTTTTCTTATTTGTAATGAATTTTTTTCCCTGATTATCCCTAACAACCAATCCTTAATTTTTGTGTTCTTATTTTCTTCATAGTAATATTCCTCAAGAGCACTGTCTATTTTGTCTTTTCCAAGTTCGTATTCTTTGCTTATTTTTATAAGACTTTTAATCTCTTCTTCACTTAACATGTAGAGCTTTGAAAAGATACTATACTTTAAAATCTTCTCTTCTATGTTTTCATCTATATATTTTCTTAATACACTGAGAGAGTCATAAAATTCTTGTCGTTTTGTTATTGCGCTCACTTAACCTCTACTAAATTCTTAATTATTTGTAGTAACTTGTCATCTCTTTTAGCAATTTTAATTATTGCCTCTAAATAACCTTCAATATCACCTGTATCAAGTCTCTCGCCTTCTATTTCTTTATACAGTACCTGCCCCTCAGACATCAGTTTTCTTAAAGCATAAATGTGATGATATTCTCCCCTTTGATGAATTTTAAATCCTTCTTCCAAGTATTTAAAAAAATCATGGGTATATAAAAATCTCCCAATGGAAGCTTTCTTGCTTGGTTCTTTTCCAATTTTTGGCTTTTCTATTATGTCTTTGACATGAATTTTGTCTTTGTCCAATGCTATTACCCCGTACCTGTTGATGTTTTTGGGATTTTCAATAATAGACAGTATATTTTTCCCAGTTTCTTTATGTAATTTTATGAGTTGCGCTGTTAGAGGAGGATTTCCAACGTGTAGATCATCGGGGTATGCAACTACTGTGGTTTCACCCCCAATCCAAGGTTTTGCATGCAGTAAAGCATGTCCTGTTCCCATCATCTCATTTTGCTTTACAAAGCTAATATTAACGTTCTTAAGTTCAATTATTTTTAGTAAGTCCTGTCTATTTTCTTTTTTAAATGTAGACTCAAGTTCAATTTCTCTGTCGAAATAATTATCTAAAACTTCCTTTCTTCTTGAAGTTATTATTAATATGTCTTTAATACCAGAATTAATAAATTCTTCAACAACGTAATCAATGGCCGGTCTGTTTAAAATGGGCAACATTTCCTTTGGAATAGTTTTTGTTATTGGTAAGAATCTTGTGCCATACCCAGCCGCTAAGATTACACCTTTCATACCATGTTCCTCTTAAAGGAAAATTATATCAAAATTCAAGTTTTAAATATTTAATATTTTTTTAAAATAATTTAGAATTAGTCCTCATGCATGTAAGTGCAGGCAAGTACAAGGGGAGAAAAGTTGCTTTTCCTAGGGCGGGCAGTGTGCGCCCTGTAATGGCTGTTGTTAGGGAGGCGCTGTTTTCCATTATTTTTAATCAGATTTTAGGTGCAAATTTTCTTGACGTGTTTGCGGGTACGGGCATAATGTCTCTTGAGGCTCTGAGTAGAGGTGCTCGGCTTGTTCACCTTGTCGATTGTAATAAGGCTTCTAGGAGCGTTTTGATTAAGAATTTTGGTTTCATAAGGGAACCTTACAAGTTTTTTTTTAATAAGGCCGAGTTTTTTATCAAAAGAAGCAATCTTTTCTATGACTTTATTTATCTCGATCCTCCTTTTAATTATATTTCTAAAGAAAATCTGCTTGAAGCAGTTTCAAGAAACGAGAGTTTAAATAAAAGTGTAAAGGTTATTATCCATTATCCTGCTAGGGAACACTTAAATGGCAGGGTTTTAAGTCTTTCCAGATACGATTCTAGGAGATACGGTGATTCAAAGATTGATTTTTTTAAGTTTGGTTCTTATTAATAATTTCAAGGTTGAATTGCAATATTGAAAAGATCAAATTCATGACTTCTGAGCTCCTCAATGTTGCGCCTTAATTCAAATTTATTGACGTTTTTGAGTGAACTTTTCTTCACTTCCCCTCTTCCTCCCTTAACGATTATCTCTTTGGAATCAAGGTTAAGCACCACATCTCCAATATCGTAACATTTATCCTTTTTTCTTATGACAGATAATATGGGCGTAACACCCACATTGTAATCGAAAACAACGACTTTAAATAAGGACTCATTGCAGTCTTTTGTGCATATGTCTAGAATTTCTCCATAGTCAAAGGGTGCAAGTATTTTCAGAAATATTTTCAACATCTCTATGTCAAATTTTTTGTTCTTCAAATATTCATCCGGTTTGCCAGTGTCCCAGTGATATTTTGAGCTATTTTGCAATAAAAATTCAACAGCTTCCAAAGGATTAACAGGTTCTTTTATTATAATAGGATTGACCATTTCATCATAAGTATCTATTAGACAAAAAATTCTAATAAGTTCATGAGTGAATCTTTTAATTTTTGTATCCAAATGATTTTTACTATCAAGATAGTTTCTTTGTCCGTTTATTATCATCTTTGTAATGGGAGAGATGTCTTCTCTCATTCTAAATAGATTTCTAGATACATTAATGCCTTTTTCTAAATTTTCCACTTTAAGCCTGTACTTTTCTTCTTCACCTTTATTTTTAAGGCTAATTTTGTCTTTCAAGTTTTGTAGTATGGTAGTATGCATGAGCCCCATTGGGTGCAAAAGCACACCAAGCGCGGCTTGTATTATTATGTTGTTATCATAGAAAAATTCTGTAAACTGTGTGTAGTGTCCTTTGTCGATAAAAAACTTTGTTGTTGAGCGAGGTGCATCTTTTGCTGCCCTCTCTTTATTTAAGAGTGCAATTGTCATTAAAAAATAGATCGTAGTATCAATCGCATGCAATAAAACAGAATCACCTGATGTTTTTACTTTTCCATTAAAAAATTTCCAATCTCTCCTGACTGAGTGTAGGTATAGTTTTTTGATCCTTTTCACATTAGAAAGACCATCTTTATTTCTAAACCTTTGAAGATCAAAGTAATCATATACCTCCAGCAGTAGTTTTTGAATGGATATTATTTTGTGTGTTGGTAAAATCTTAAAACTACCCTCAATGACTTCTTTAAAATAAATTGAATCGGGATCCTCTTCCATAAGAACATTCAGATTGATCAAACTCTTCTTGCCGGCAATCATGAACATCTTATCTTTTTCTGAGAAGGGTCTATATACGTCCTTTAAAGCTTGTACTAAATCTTCTTTTAAAAAATTTATTTCGTTTTCTAAGAGCTCCTCATTGACCATACTTACCAGTTTTTCATGTGGCATATTTGTATAGTTGTTAATTACGGGTATATGTGAAACACCCCCCTGTTTCAAAGCCTTAATGATCTTATCGTTTACCCGCGCACTCAGTTTAGACAAATTTCCGATATTCGAAAAAATAATATCGTCTTCCGTTAGGTCTTCTACCCTTTTTATTTCTTTGAGAATCATCCTGAGCCCTCTTAAGTAGAATTTAAATAGCAACCCCAAAAGAACAAACCCTCGAGGAACGATTTTAAGCTCCGCCGGCCCGTAGGCGACCCCGCACTACTGAAGAAAATCCAAAACTTCAAGACACAACCACTCTTATCTAACTACAATGTAACCAACAAAAGCAATGAGACATTGCCGCCGAGGAGAATCGAACTCCTGACACAAGGATTTTCAGTCCTATGCTCTACCAACTGAGCTACAGCGGCCACTCTTTTTACATAACATCACAATTTTTTCACAAACATTTTTTTTTGTCAATAAACACGAATAGGAAGGCTTAATTGCTATTTTTATGTTTAAAGTTGTATAATTGGCCCTATGTGTTTTGTTTAAGGATATAGGGTAGTTATTTGAGCAAGGTTTTTATTACGGATTTAGATGGTACGTTGCTTGATAGAAGGGGATCCTTATCAGATTTTTCTAGGAATAGTCTAAAGGAGCTTCTGAAGAGGGATGACTTTAATTTTACGGTTGCAACAGGTAGGGATTTTTATCTTATGAGGTCTCCTTTGAGGGGATTTGATTTTAAGATTCCTTTAATTAGTCATGATGGTGCTTATGTTACACTTGTTGATCAGGGTAGTCCTCTTTATGTAGAAGATATAAGTCGGGATTGTATCGATGATATTTATTCTTATTTTAAGCATAATGGGTTTTCTGTGTTTTTTAAAGTGATACAAAATGGAGAGGTGTTTAATGTTTATGATGGTATTAATAATTTCTTAGAGCATTGGTATGTTACATTTAAGCAAACTTTTTGTCGTTCAAATATTATCAAAATAGATAAGCTGAACGATATTGCTCTTTGTGATATTTTGTCTGTTACCATTATTGCTGCCCGAGAAAGAATTGAAGATATTTTTTTGAATATGAAGAATTATTCTGAACTTAAGGTATCTAGGTATGGAAGGATAGAATTTAATGACAAGATTAGTGTTATTGAAATACAAAGCGTTCATGCTGAGAAGATAAATGGGATTAAATTTTTAGCTGATTATTTGTCCATTTCTTACAAAGATATCGTTTATTTTGGGGATTCTGACAATGATATTTCTGTCTTTAACGAAAACGAAATTCACAAGGTAACACCTCAGAATGGTATTGAAGCACTCAAGGATAAGGCTTGTGAAGTAATAGATTACCATTATAATGATGCTGTATTGAAGTATATATTGAACAATTTTGAATAATGTGAGTTTTGTGATTGTTATTTAGGATGGATGAATTTTGTTTTTACGCCGTGGTCCTAAAATCGGGTGGGGTTTGTTTTGTCTCCTCCGTAGTGCTTGCGAAGTGACGGAGTGGCCATTGTCCGCTTTAGGCACAACACCCGAGGCACCTCCCGGCTATAGGCTTGAAGAGTTGCTGCAATAAGCTTTAATGTCTTTCTTAAATAAAACTTTTATTAAATCTAGTATATGTTTTACTTTCTGTTGTGCAAGTACCTGAAGAATTCCATATCTGTTGAAAATATTTTTCGTTTATCTTTAAGCACCATCTTGTAGCTTTCCAGTGCTTGCCAAAATCTGTAAAATTCAACGCTTTTTCCATATGCGTTTGCATAAATACGTGCAGCTTCACTATCGCCCTCGGCTTTAATTTTAGCTGCCTCAGCTTTTGCCTCACTTAATAATTTTAGTTTTTCTTTTTCAATGCTACCAAGTATTTCCGTTTTCTCAGCCATTCCCGTACTTCTTTGTTCCTCTGCAATCTGTTGCCTTTCTGAGATCATCCTGTTATGTACTGAATCGATTAAGCTTGGGTCGTAGCTAATCTTTCTAATAAGAACGTCAACAATTTCAATTCCAATATCTTGAGTATTTTTATTTGCAACTTGAATTATTTCATTTTCAATGGTTTTTCGTCCCTTTGTTATTTGATAGGTTGTGTCACTCTTGGCCTCTTGAGCCGTTAAAATTCCGTGAGATAATCGCTGAACTGGGTCATTTGAACTTCTAATCATTTCAAGTAAAGGATACTTAGCGATAACACCTCTAACAGCAGGTTCAATGGCAGCATCAATTCTTACATAAGCTCTATCCATTGTTTTAATGGATGTGTAGAATTTATTAATATCTGAAATTTTCCATCTAGCGGTTGTATCTATCCATATTAATTGCTTTTCCTCTCCACCCGTTGGGATTCTTTGGGGTTCTCCGTCCCATCTGAGTATGATTTTGGGAAATATTTGCACATGTTCAATAAATGGAATTTTATATTTAAGTCCTGCTGTGTTTTCGGTTCTATCGATTTTTCCAAGTCTTGTAGTGATTGAAATCTCGTTTTCTTTTAGAATATAAATCGGTTGCATTATGGAAAGTGATATTAAACCAAACAATAATGTAAATACAGCAGTTTTAGCAATAGAGAGTAAGAATTTTACCATATGTTTCATTTACTTTATCTCCTTGAATGGGAGGAAGTTTTTAAAATTTTTGTCGATTATTTCAATGTTATCTTTATTTTCAAGGATTTCCTTCATTGTTTCATTGTAGAGCCTCTCTCTTGTAATTTCTGGATCTTTAATATACGCATTTAAAATTGCGTTAAAGATTTCAGTATCGGCTAAGGCATTATTTATTCTGCTCTCTTTGTATCCTTTAGCTTCCTCTAGTACCTTAAGTGCTTCTCCTTTAATTTTTGGAACGATTTGATTAAATTCTTTCTTTCCCTCATTAATAAACTTATTTTTATCTTGTATCGCAATGTTAACGTCTTCAAATGCTTCATAAACCTTGCCCTTTGGTGGCATAGCATTTCTGATTTGTACCTGCACAATATCTATCCCTAAATTATACGTTTTAATAATTTCATTCATAGAGGATTTTACTCCTTCTGTAACACCAACTCTATTGTCATTAATTATCTCAAAAATAGTGTTGTCTCCAATTAACCTATTCATTGATGATTTCGCAATGTCTTTGATAGTTTCTTCCGGGTCCTGTACTTTAAACATGAAAGAATACGGATCGCTTATTTTATATTGTACCAGCCATTCAACATTTATTATGTTTAAATCCCCAGTAATAATTACTCCCTCATCCTCACCAACATTAATTCCTCTGTTATTGTCTGAATTAAATCCAAACTTAACCTCTTGTACTATCTTTACTGGTAAAATGAATTTTTCCTCAATTAGTGGAATTTTAATATGTATTCCCGATTCAAGCGTTCTGTTTAGTCTTCCAAGGCGAAGAACAATTGCTTCCTCCGATGGACCAACTAAGAAAACATTTGAGATGATTATTACTGCTATTATTATCAATATAATTAGTGCTACTGTATATTCGTATGTTTTATTGAAAAATTTTGGAATATTTAGCATTTTTATCCTCCTTTTATTTGTCTAGCAAGAAAAAAATCCACATCTTCTTCTTTATTTCTGTTTTTGATGTTAAGTGCTTAATAAAGCAAAGTTCACTATTTTCATTGAATTTTTGTTTTATTGGCAAATAAGCGACCTTTCCATTAAAGCCATGTTTCGTGTCTAATTCAGGTTTTGAAAAATCAAAAATCATTCTCCAAAGGTTTTTATGCACTTTCACTCCTTTTCAAATTTTTTAAAGGTTATTTTTTTAATCTTATGATTCCTTACTTCCTCTATTAAGTATTCTCCATGTTCTGTATTAACTTGTTCTCCCTCTTTAGGAATCTTGTCAAGTAAATCCATTATGTATCCACCAACTGTATTTATGTAGTCTTTGTGTTGAATTTTTATCCCAACAATTTCCTCAATCTCATCAAAGGTGGTCTCACCAAGTATTAGGTAAGTGTTTTCATCTTTTTTAATAATAAACTGTTTTTCTTCTTCTAAATCATATTCGTCAAATATTGCTCCAAATATTTTCTCTACTATATCCTCTATTGTAAGTATTCCCGAAAAACCTCCATATTCATCAATAACAATTGCCATTATTTTTTGTTTTTGTCTCATAATGGCTAGGGTATCTTTTATTCTCTTGTTTTGTTGTACAAAAACAGCGGGTTTTGCAAATTTTATGATGCTTTTCTCAAGTTCTTTTTTGCTTATCTCAATTAAATCTTTGGTTATTAAAATTCCTATTATTTGTTCTCTGTTATGGCCCCTATACACAGGAATTCTGGAATATCCTTCTTTTTTAATCATTTTAATCTTGTCTTTTAGTTTTGATGTGCTTGATAGGGAAAATACTTCTGTACGGTGAGTCATAACTTCCGATGCTCTGACCTCGCCTATGTTTAACATCTTTTGCATGAACATTCTAGCATCATTTTCTAGTATCCCTAAGTTTTCAGCTAAAGACAGCATGTTTTTTATGGTATCTTTATTCATTTTTTGACTTGTTTTTATTTTGCATAGGCTTAGTAAGATTTTAGTCATTTCGTTAATTACGTATATTATGGGTGTGAATACGAATGCCAATGTTTTAAGTAAGATTGAAGTCGACAAGGCTATGCCTTCGTTATTCAATATCGCAATCTGTTTAGGAAATATTTCAGAGAATATAAGGACTATTATTGTCACGATTCCCGTTGAAAAAGCGAGAGCATTGTCTCCGTACTTGTTAAGAACAAATTTTGTCGCAAGAACACTGGTTGTTATATTGGAAATATTGTTTCCAATCAAAATTGTTGTAACAAGTTTCGATGGAGTTTGAGCCAAGTGATACACAATTGCTCCTAACTTGCCTTTCTTCTTTATATCTTGGAGTTGCATTAAGCTCAATGAGGTATATGCCGTCTCTGATGCTGAGAAAACTGCTGAGAGTACTATAAATACGACTATTAATGATAAATCCAACATACCTGTTATTCTAGACTATCTCCGTGAAACACTGCATGGCTTTTATCGACTCTTAAAAGGCGCTGACCGGAATCGAACCGGCGAATCAAAGTTTTGCAGACTTCTCCCTTAGCCACTTGGGTACAGCGCCATTAAACACTAGTTAGTTTATTAAAAAATGGTTGAATTGTAAACAATATTTTTAGCCTGTATTAATAGGCTCAGCGGCTCTTAATATTTGTAAAGGCTTTCCTCTTGTGTTCTATATCAAAATGATTTTTATTCTTGTACAATCTAGAAGTATGAATAGAAAAAAGAGACTTCGTGGTATTTTATCTAGGTTGGATAAAAATTTGGTTAAAGAAATTAGAGGATCTTGTGATGTGGAAATAATGGGACTGGCATATGACTCAAGATGTGTGTTACCTAACTTTGTATTTTTTGCTCTCCCAGGGCTTCATTTTGATGGGCAGAAATTTATTGAGGCAGCGATTCAAAGGGGTAGTAATGTTATTGTGCATGCTAGTAATGTTGACTTTTGTGCTTCAAATGTAACATATATCAAAGTTGATTCTTGTAACATAAAGAGATTTATGTCAAATTTTTCCAGCATTTTTTATGATGAACCTTCAAAGAAGCTTAAGATTATTGGAGTGACAGGAACAGATGGCAAGAGTTCTGTTTGTTTTTATATATATACTCTTTTAAGGTCTATTGGGGCTAGGGTTGGATTTATTTCAACAGTATTTTTTGATGATGGAAGTGGAAGTTTGGTTAAAAATCCTTATAGGCAGTCGACTCCAGAATCAACAGAGATTCATTTTTTTCTCAGTAAGATGGTGGAGAATAATGTTCAGTATGCTATTGTCGAATCAACATCGCATGGACTTGATCTCAGAACGGCAAGGCTTATCGACGTTGAGTATTCTGTTGCTGTTTTAACTAATGTTAGTCACGAGCATCTTGAATTTCATGGCACGATGGAGAATTATTTGAGTGCTAAACTTAATCTTTTTTCTTCTGTTGCTGTTAGTAATGGGTTTGGTGTTGTCAATATTGATGATAAGAATTCTTCTCTATTTTTAAATTCTATTAAAAGATCTTATACGTACAGTTTAGAGAATGAAAGTGCTGATTTTTTTGTAAGTAAAATTATTGAGCAAATGGGTTTTACGGAGTTTGAATTTTTTAGTAAAAATATTAAATATGATGCCAGGGTTGATTTGACGGGTAGTTTCAACGTTGAGAATGTTATTGCTGCTCTAATTGTTGTAAGTCAGGTTGCAAGTGTTAGTGTATCAGAACTTATTGCTAGTCTTGTAAATATTAGGGGTCTTTGCGGTCGAATGGATAGTGTTGATTTTGGACAGAATTTTTCTTTAATTATTGATTATGCACATACTCCGGGTGCTTTTCTTAAACTTTTCCCTATATTTAAAAGACTTGCAAAAAATAGACTAATTGCTGTTTTTGGTTCTGCTGGAGAGAGAGATGTTTCAAAGAGAAAGTTGCAGGGAGAGATTGCAGATAGGCATGCGGATACAATAGTACTTTGTGATGAAGATCCAAGAGGTGAAGACAGCATGCAGATCATTAAAGATATTTCAGAAGGAATTCTAAATAAGACACAGGGTGAAAATTTATTTTTCATTCCTAATAGGAGAGATGCACTTAAGAAGGCAATAAGCCTTGCGTGTGCTGATGATTTGGTTGTTACTCTTGGGAAGGGGCATGAAGATTCGATAATATATGAGGATAAAAATATCCCTTGGGATGAAAAAGGTATCGTTAAAGATATTATTTTAAGTTTAATAAATAGGAGTTAATGTTGTGAAGAAAAATCTTATGTTGATATTTGGAGGAGTTTCTTTTGAACATGAAATTTCTTGTCGATCTGCATATGGAGTTTATACAGCTCTTAAGAGGTTAAATAAGTATAATATATTTTCAGTTTTTATTGATAAGAATACTGGAACTTGGTATTTATTGGACTTTGTACCCGATGCCCTTAAATTAATTAAAAAAGATAACTCTTCTGTTATTAGTTTAGTTCCTGGTAGTGGAATATTTGTAGGGGACAGAAACCTGGAAATTGATGTTGTATTTCCCATTATCCATGGGAGGACAGGTGAGGATGGCTCTATCCAGGGGCTTTTAAAAATAATGGATATTCCTTGTGTTGGGCCTGGTATTTTAGGAAGTGCTATTTCCAGTAATAAATATTTCTGTAAACTTTTTCTTAAAAGTTTTAATATTCCGCTAGTACCCTTTATTGGATTGAGAAAATATGATTATTTTCTAGATAAAGAAGAAGTTAAAAATAATATAAGACAAAATTTAAAATATCCTGTGATCATTAAGCCAGCTATACTGGGTTCTTCAATTGGAATTAATGTTGCATATGAAGATGATCAGATTGAGAAGTGTATAGAGGAAGCTTTCAAATATGATCTAACCATTATTATAGAGAAGTTTATGAGAGTTAGGGAGATTGAATGTTCTGTTATCGGGAATGATCAAATTAAGATATTTACTCCTGGAGAGGTTATTGTGCAGGATTTTGTATTTTATGACTATGATGCTAAGTATGCTACCATTCCTGGGAACTCTATTGTGTTTAATATCCCAGCTCATCTTGACACAAAGCATTTGCTAGACATTAAAGAGTATGCATTTTTGGTTTATAAATGTTTAGAACTCAGAGGGATGGCAAGGATTGATTTTTTTGTTGAAAAAGATACTGGGTTAATTTACGTCAATGAGATAAATACAATACCAGGATTTACGGATATTTCTATGTTTTCTAAAATGTGCGAACATGATGGAGTGGGTTATGAATGTTTGGTTGATAAACTAGTGGACTTTTCTTTTAATAGTTATGAAAAGAAAAAGAAAAGGATTGATTTTGAAAAGTTGGAAAACTAGTCTAGAATTTCAAGTTCTTCAAGCTTTCTATTTCTCTATCACCTTGGAGTTTAAAGAAAGTATCTGGATCGTGTTTTTCGGGTTTAGGAAGTGTACCTGAATACTTGATTGAATATGAGTAGTCTGCTTTTATGTTTTGATGCTCTTTTTTAGTTTCTTTGTCGTGGATCTTGACGTAATAATCGTTGGTGTCGAAATAGGCAAATGCGTCGTATTTAATGTCTTCTTGAGATTTGATTGTAAAAGCGATATTTATTGTATTTGATTTGATATTGCCTACTGTAAATATCACGTTATTAGACGCTATTTTATATGGTGTATTGCTTTGATATATGATAAGTTCGGACGCATTCTGTAAAGATAGATTGATTTGTTTTGCAACATTTTCAGTATTAATTTTTATTCCATATATACTTCTTTCAGCAATGTCTATCTTTTGAAAAGATACGTTTATCAAATCTTTTTGTATTTTAAATGCTTTTTCTACTTGTTTTTCGTCTTTATTTAGTTCTAGACTAAAACTCTTTGTTGATATTTGAATTGTATTTCTATTTTCTTTAAGATATTCTACATTAATTTTATTGATTTTTTCTGGAAAGCTTATTATTTGGTCTATCTTGATCGTTGAAATTGTACTTATGTTGTTTGAGATTATTATCGTAGCGATTATTAAGAAAAAGGTTATAGATACCATCTTTTCAGCCTTTTTAAATTCTTGTAGCATTGGTGGAGTCTTGTACTTTAAATGTTCTACGATATCAATAAGTATTGGTGAGAAAAGTGATATCGATATTAAGTAGCTCAGTGCCACGGGTCTTGAAATAAGAGAAGTTGTTTGTAAAGATGACGCTAGTATGAAGTTTAAGGTCCAAATAACAGCCACTATGACCTTTTTTGTAATGTTTCTTTTATTAGGGATAAGTAGTATTAATATATTTTTAAACAGTATAACTAAAATAAACTCTATCTTGATATATAGTAGCATAATAAGTTCAATAACAGAAATTGCTATTGCTAAATACTTAAGTTCTCTAAAATTTAGATATATTTTGAGTTTATATGTGAAGTAGGAAAGCAGGTTAAAACTAAATAAAGTTAGGAAAAAATTTACCAGATAGATCGGATTTATGATACTGTAATCTATTGCGCTTTCATATTCTGTGAGTATTCTATTTGTGATGGTGACCGAAATGTACGTGCTTAAGAATAATATAAAGAACAGCCTTATTATTTTGTAGTAGTTGTCTTTAATTCTTCTAATCATTACGCCATTTTTTGTAAATTTTCTGAGAAACATTAATATAATGGAATTGTAGATTGCGTATATCAGTACAATGAGAGCACTTTCGCTTATGATCAATTTTTTAACTGGAGTGTTTATGATAACATAGTGCAGGTGATTTACATTTTTGACATTTTGTTTGGATGTTATTGTTTCTTGAATTGATTTATAGATATCAGAAAGGTTATTATTCTTTGGGCGTGCTAATAAGGGGGCCTTTTCATTGTTGTTGATAATTAAAATCGGAATCTCTTCTTCTAGGTATAGGTTGTATATTTCGTTTATGTTCTTGTCACGGATTTTTGAAACAACAAAATTTGCTTTGTTGTTTTCAAATGCTCTAATGAGTACTTCTAGAAAATTTAGGTCTGTTTTTGAGTTTATTACGTTTGATTGATTCTTAAATTCTATTATATTGTTTTCTTTGGCGGCATTTAACATCAAGTATATTGTTCTTGTGTTTTTTGTAAGAGCATTGTTATTAAGAAGTAATCTACTGCTTATTGTCGACATTTCCTTATGTGAATCGTCTTCTATGAAGTATATGTTTAGGGTATTTTCAATCTTGATATTTTTTAGTTCGCTTAGCAATGTGATTGCAATTGCGATTGCAAGATTGTTTTGCAAATCATATTGTATTTCTAAGGGGACAATGATGTTATACATGATTTTACCACTTCCCTTTATTTGCGAGTGAATTGTTTTTTGCAAGTATCCAATAAATCCAATTTCTTGAAGTGAATGTTCTTTGTATCCAATCTTGTTTTCTGTTAAATGTTTTTTTATGTAGTCATAAGTACTTGTTATTTTTTCTGTAACTTCATTTAATTCATTGATTTTTTTAATATGTTCTTTTATTTGCTGACTATATGAATTTGTTTCGTTTGCTTTTATTGGTTTGTATGCAACAAACACGTGAAACAGAATTAAGAACAGTATCTTAATTCTCATAGTTTTTAATGTCTTCTTCTACTTGCATGATTTTAAGTATATTGGGGTTTCCTTTAAGAGATGAGAGAACCATTGCCACATTTTTTGCATTCGATGAGATAATTATGTTGCTTATGCCGTATCCGTTTCCGCAGTCTTCTATTTTTTCGCTAATAAGTCTTATATTAAAAGTCGTGAAAATATTATCTAGATAATTGAAAAGACCTTTTAAATTTTTTAAGAAAATTACAATATGATACACCTTCCTTGTTGGTGTTGCTTCCCATTCTACTTCAACAAGGTGGCTTTTTTTGTGATGTTTTGATGCTTGACAATTGTCGTTGTGTACTATGATTTCATCTTTTTGTATTATGCCAATAATATCTTCTCCTGTTGATGGATTGCATTCAGGAGATATGGTAATTCTTTTTATTCTAGATTTTGTTAAGGACTTAAAGAGACTAAAAAGTCTTTTCTGCTCTCTGGTCTCCCCAATAAGATATGCAATTATATTATTGTCTACAAATATTGTATCGTCATTCTTGTTAAGCCAAGATCGAATTTTTGAGCGTGCTTTTTTTGTTCTAACGCTAGTTAGCCAAATTACATCGGCTTTTGCTTCTGGCGAGGTGAATATTTCAACAATTTGCTCGTTTCTTAAAGGTTTTGTCAAAGAGCTAATCTTTCCGTTAATTTTTGCATAAAGTGCTTGGTTTCCAATATCTGTATGTATTGAGTATGCGAAGTCAATTGAATTTGATCCAAATGGAAGCTCTACTATTTCTCCTTCTGGTGTATATACATATATAAATGTGTTTAATAGTTCTTTGTGTATGTCATTCATTGAGTATTGATTTTTGTTTGCCGAATCTTGTTGCCATTTTTTTATGCGATTAATAAATGAAAGGTCATCAGCTTTAAGCTCAATTTGCTCTTTATAGATCCAGTGGGCGGCAACACCATATTTAGCAATTCTGTCCATTTCTTCTGTTCTGATTTGTATTTCAATCAATTGATTGTCCTCTGGTATTCTTACAGTGGTGTGCAAAGACTGATATTTATTATCTTTAGGTATTGCTATGTAATCTTTTAGTCTTCCGGGTATTGGTTTCCAGACTTTGTGTACAATCTCTAGTATTTCATAGCATTCTTTTTGTTGTCTACAGATTATCCTTATCCCCAAGGTATCGAAAATTTGAGAAAGGTTATTCGTTCTTGTTTTCATTTTTCTAAATATTGAATAAAAATGTTTAGATCGTACTGTAATCTCTGCTTCAATCCCAATTTTTTTAAGTTCCTTCTCGATTATCAATTTTCCTTTATATAATTTTTTTTCTCTCTCTATTTTTGTTTCAGCTAAAAAATTTTTTATCTCTTTATATTCTTTTGGATAAAGATATTTTAATGAAAGGTCTTCTAAATATACTTTAAGAGATGAAATGCCAAGCCTTTCTGCAATTGGCACATAAGTGGCAAGACAATCTTTTGCAATTCTCTCTCTTCTGTTTTTGGGTAAGTGGGAAAGGGTTGTCATGTTATGTAATTTATCTGCGAGTTTAATGATTATTATTCTAATGTCATGAGTCATTGCGAAAAACATTTTTGAAATTGTGTTCGCTTCTTTGATTGCCCTTGTTTTGTTGTGTAAATCATGAATTTTTGTTACACCATCAATTAAGCTTAAAATTTCTTCATCGAATTCTTTAATTATTTCTTCTTTAGAAACACTTGTATCTTCAAGTACATCGTGTAACAGTCCAGCTATTGTTGTTTTGAAATCCAATTGAAATTTTGCAAGAAATAATGCAACTGTTATTGGATGGATTACATAAGGAACTCCACTTTCTCTGTATTGTCCTTGGTGCAATTGTTCTGATATTTCAAGAGCCTTAAAAATTAATTTTTTTTGAATCTCATCCTTGTAGGCATCACTGATGGTATCTTTGAAGATGTTTTTTATTTTATCAAGATTATTGATTTTCATTAAATATGCAATTTCATAGGGTTGTATCATTTGTTATCCTCAGTACCAACGCTCTTTTCCTTGCTTCAATATCACGTAGAGTCTTGAGATATAAAAACCCTTCTCGTACCGCAAACTCTTTAATGGGTTCTATCTGCCATGGAGCTGATTCCATTATCAAGAGCCCATTCCTAGCAAGTCTATGTTTTGATTGTTGTATTATTTTTCTTGAAAGCTCAAGTCCATCCGTTCCAAAACCTAAAAGAGCCATTCTTGGTTCTCTTTCTGACTTTTCTTTTATCCTCAATTCATCTTCATTCAAATAAGGAGGGTTGGTAATTATTATTTCAAACCCTTTGCCTACACATTCTAGCAGATTTGAATGTATTATTTCTACATAATTCTTTAATTTTAGTCTTTTTGTATTTTTAAGTGCTACCTTTAGGGCCTCAATAGAGAAATCTGACAATGTTACCTTTTTCTTAAGACAATGCGCAAGTGTAAGACCAATGCATCCGCTTCCACAACATAGGTCTAGAATTTTATTTAAGTTATTCTTTTTAATTTGTATTAGGGCTTCTTCTACTAAACATTCTGTGTCTGCTCTAGGTATGAGTACATCTTTATTGATATAAAAATTTATCCCCATGAATTCTTTTATCTTAAGTATGTGGTGTATTGGAATTCCTGATTTTATATTATTTATTTGATTTAAAAATTTATATTCCGACTCCTTTGTTAAATTTTGATTTTTATTTGCAAGGATAACTTCCTTTCTAGTTTTTAAAATTTTTTCAAGTAGCAACAACGCCTCAAGAGTACTTACGTTATATTGCCTAGAACTCTTTATTGCTTCATTTATTGTCATTGAAAGGGGTTATATCGAATTGGCTTTTAATGCTCTTTCTTGAAGTTCCAAAGCTAGCATGTCAAGAAAAGAATCAAGATCTCCTTGCATAATTTCTTCCAATTTATAAAGACTAATATTTGCTCGGTGGTCTGTTACTCTGTTTTGTGGGAAATTATATGTTCTAATGCGTTCAGACCTATCACCTGAGCCTACTTGTTGCTTTCTCTCGCTTGAGCGCTGTTCTTGTTTCTTTATGTCTTCAAATTCGTAGAGTCTAGCCCTCAAAATTTTCATCGCTTGATCTTTATTTTTGTGTTGACTTCTCTCATTTTGGCATTGTACCACAATGTTTGTAGGTAGATGTGTAATCCTAACAGCAGAATCCGTTGTATTAACATGTTGGCCACCCGCACCAGAAGATCTGTAGACATCTATTCTCAAGTCTTTTTCATTAATTTCAATATCGGTGTCTTCAACCTCAGGAAGCACGGCAACGGTTGCAGCAGAGGTTTGAAGCCTCCCACTAGATTCGGTTATGGGTACTCTTTGAACTCTGTGGACTCCGCTTTCATGTTTGAGTTTTTTAAATACATCCTTACCCTTTATTTCAAAGCTTACTTCTTTAAATCCCCCAAGTTCTGTTTCATTAAAGTTAATAAGCTCTGTTTTCCATTTTTTCTTCTCAGAATACTTTGCATACATTTCGTAAAGATTGTTGGCAAAAAGAGCGGCCTCTTCCCCACCTGTACCAGCTCTAATCTCAATAATAATGTTTTTGCTGTCGTTTTCATCTTGAGGTAAGAGCAGTACTTTGATTTTATGCTCGGTCTCATCTTTTTCAAGATTTAAAGTGGTCAGTTCTTGTCTTACTAATTCCCTCATTTCTGAATTTTCTTCCTCAGAAAGGATTTTTTTATTTTCTTCAATGTGACGCAATATCTTTTTATATTTATCTTTTTGTTCTTTAATTTTTTCTAAATAGTTAAATTCTTTCACTACCTTTGCATATTCTTTTTGATTTTTAATTAAACTTGTATCTCGTAATCTATCTTCAAGCATTTTCATCCTGTTCTCAATCGAACCTAGTTTATTTAAAAACATCCCAATTTTTCTCCTAAGGGGGTAGTAACATTTTATCCTAATTTTAGATTTTTTGTTACAGCTGCCCCTAAATTTTATATAGGAGGGTTTTAGTTTAGATTTAGGTAAAATTTTTAGTGTGTAAATTTGAGTATATTTTTTTGATTTTTTATATAATGTGTATTATCAAGGTTTGGATATTAAAGATTTGATACCTTAGTGTTTATGTATAAATATTATGTGTAAATATGATTTGTGTGCTTTGGTAGCATACACGAAGTGAGTTGCATTATATCTTTAATAAACCAGTTGAAAGGGGTATTTATGTTGGAAAAGGAACTTCTAGGTGATCTTGAAGATATGTCGAAAGTTTCTGATAATAAGCTTCTTGATGTTACTGAGAAATCTAAGAGGGGATACCAGTTAATAAAGGAAGAGAGACTTGATGAGGCAGAGGCGTTGTTTAACGATATTTTAGAAAAGGATAATGATAACAATTATGCCCTTGTCGGCCTTGGGGATATTGAAAGGAAGAAAAGGAACTTTGATAAGGCGATAGCCTACTACCAAAGGTGCCTTTCTAAACACTTAAGTAATAATTATGCGCTTTTTGGTTTAGGGGATTGTTATAGAAGTTTAGATGACTATAAGAAGGCTACGGATATATGGGAAGAATATTTAAAGTACGATGCTGAAAATATTACTGTTTTAACGCGAGTTGCTGCCTCCTATCGAAAGTTAAAGAATTTTCAAAAATCTAGACAAGCATATTTAAGGGTAATAGAACTTGCTCCTGATAATGATTATGCTCTTGTTGGTATTGGGCATTTATATTACGACTTTAAAGAGTACAAGGAAGCATTGAAGTATTGGCTTAAGATGTATGAGATAAATCGGGTTAAGATTGATGTGCGTGTCTTAACTTCAATTGGTAATTGTTACAGAAAGTTAAAGGAATATAGCAAAGGAATTTATTTTTTTAAAAAAGCATTGGAAATTTCTCCAAATAATTTTTATGCTGTTTTTGGACTTGCTGATTGCTATAGGGGAAGTAAGGATTATAATGAGGCATTAAAATATTGGCTTGAAATAATAGAAAGAGATCCAAAGAACAACTTGGTTTTAACAAGAGTAGGGGACATATATCGATATTTGAAGGATTACGAAAAGTCACAGGAGTATTATAAAAAAGCTCTTGACGTTGATTTTGATATGTTTGCCATACTAGGGCTTGCTCTACTACAAAAGGAAAAGGGGCAATATGAAGAGGCATTGTCTGCTATTAAAAGTCTTATAAAAAATAATCCTAAAAATTCAATATTGTACGTTAATGCGGCCGAGTGCTATGAAGCAATGGGGCAAATTGAAAATGCTGTGGATATTTTATCAAAGTTTTTACAATTAGGAATGAAAAATGTTGCCATTATTGACTACATTGATAAGCTTAGAAAGAAGATGAACCTATGAATCTTGAGTTTGAAAGATCTATCTTTTTTAATAAGTTAGTAGATACGCATGTTCATTTTAATGAGCTTAGGAAGAATTCTGTAGACGTTCATTATGTTATTAATAAGTGCTTGAGTAGCGGGTTTTCTTATTTTCTTGATATCGGCCTACATCCTAGTGATTTTTATGAGAGAAAACAACTTTTAGATACTTATTCTAATATTTCGCTTACAGCTGGAATTCATCCTTTAAATGAGGCTTTAAAAGATGATTTTGAATTGCTTGATAATATTTTGGCAAATGAAAATGTTATTGCTGTTGGTGAGATTGGTCTTGATTATTTAAAATCAGATAATAAAAAAGAGCAGATTGAGACTTTAAATATTCAGTTAGATTTGGCTAGTAAATATAGAAAACCTGTTATTCTACATATTAGAGAGGCTTATGATGATGTTTACGACATTATTAAATCTTCCCAATTTTTAGGCAGGGGAATACTTCACTGTTATTCTGGTACTTATGAATATGCTGGTAAGTTTATTGATTTTGGGTTTAAAATATCTTTTGCGGGCAATTTAACTTTTAAAAACGCAGAACCTTTAAGGGAGGTTTTAAGAAAACTAAGCATTAATGATATTTTGATTGAAACAGACAGTCCATTTCTAGCGCCAGTACCTTTAAGGGGAAAGATGAATGCTCCTCTTTTTTTAGGATACATATGTTGTGAGGTCGCAAAAATTAAAAGTTGCGATGCAGAAAGTATTGCAACTATGTTGTATCACAACTTTGAAGATTTATTTAAAAATTCTTACCAATTGTCATCATAAGTAGTCGATGTATTTTGTTCATCAATCATTGCCTTTAGTTCGGATAGATATATGTATTGCGGTTCGTGGTTTATTCTGTGTTCAGGTATTATTTTTATTCTTATTAATTCCGAATCTTTAGTCTCTTTTTTAAATTTGTGTGTCTTTTGGACAAAACTTTTTGGCATATATGCGGTGAGTTTTTTCCATCCAAGAAAGTTAAGTTTAGAACTGCCGTCTTCTGCCTTAAATGGAATTGAGTGAAAAGTACCCGATGAGTCTTTTAATATTGCAAAAATTTCTGTGCTAGTTTCTCTTCCATCTACCCATAAAGAGATGCTTTTGACAATTCCAGGTATTATCATCTGCCTATCTGGTTCCAGATTCATTTCGCTATCGCTTCTAGAAGTAATGTACCTAAGCGCTACTACAAATTTTTTATCTTGAGTTGTACTGTTATTATTTTTAAACCTAACAAGCAGAGGATTAATCCTTTCAGTAAAAAATCTTAAATGAAAATCAAATGGATCTTCCATTGTAGAAAGAATATATTCTGTTTGTCCCTCTTTTTTATCGTTCTTTTGATCAGTATTTTGTGCGAATATGCAGGCACCACCCAAAGTAAGTAACACTACTAAAACCTTTATCATATTAAAACCCTTATAATTTGAAACTAAGTATTATTTGTTATATTAGGATAACAGATTTACATTATCTTTTGTATATGTTTAACTCATATTGAAAGTTTTTGTCGATTTTTTTTACAATGTCTGTCAGATCTAACTTATTAATTCCGATGATGTGTTTTAAATTAATTTTTTTAAAATCTTTCCCAGTATCTCCAATAAGCACAAATTCTATTTTTTTAAAAAAAGGTGAACTTGACAATCTTTTTAAGTAGATGTGACTATTTTTCATTGAAAATAGAATAACTATTTTTATTTCAGGAGTAATGAAATTTTTTAAGTACTGTATGTTTTCACTGTTGATTGTAGTGATGTTTATGCTTTGCTCTTTTGCACTTTTCTCTAGGTGTTCCGAGTCTTCGTTGCTTAAAGAGTTGTCTCTCATTATTAAAGAGGCTGTAGGGTGTGCTAGAGATTTGGTGAATATGAAATCAACAGCCTTTTTTAGTGAAAATTTGACATCAGAGAGCAAGAAAATTTTTTCCCTTATGCCATCTTTATTAAGAATTTCATTGGTTGTTTTGTGCGTTAATAGTATCTTCTCTACACTGACTAAGTTATCTTTAACCATTTCAATATCTTTTTCATTTATGAACAATATATCATCCTGTATGAATGGATCATCTTTAATTTTGAAGAAATGTGCAGTTGCATCTGAAAAAATGATTATATAGTCGAAATGTCCCCCTGAAATTTTATTTCCTTCACAGCAGAGAAATGAAAACAGAATGAATAATGTAATAAAAATAGTCTTTTTCTTTAGCATTTGTTTAAAGTTTCAGCGAGTTCTTGTTTAAAAATACAATTCCCATTAGTGCTATTGATATGACTAAAGAGTATAACTGCATATTAATCAAAATTAATACCTTCAAAAGCGTAATAGTTACTTCTAGCAATAGGAGGGGTATAAAAATAAGCTTATATCCGTTTATGTTACGCGTTACAGAAAGGCGTATTCCTTTCTCACATATTATCGCTGTAAACACTAATTCCACTATGTGTAAAGCAGGCATCTTGATGTACTCGTAGGTACCAAATATTTTACTATTCATAATAATTATTTCTAAATTTTTGGAAAATATAATTCCAAATGCAAAATATATTAAAAATATCGGGTTGTTCTTAATTTGTGAATTTGGATTAAATGTGGAGAAGAATACAAAAATTAATATTGGAAAGACATAATAATACAAATGTTCTTTGATAAATATTGAGATTGCTAAACTCAAGATTGTTCTATAGTTTATTTCCAATATTTTATACAAAATGAATTCTTCCGTCAGATATAGCGAGGAAAAAGCAGTCATGCCAAGTAAAGCTAGCATTGAATATGCATATTTTTGTTTAATTTTTCTCAACTGAGGATATTTTATTAACGTGTAAATTTTTAAAACCAAGGGTAGACTTACTAGTAAAAACACATTCATTACAAGTAAATTCTACTCTTAAATTATCCATTAATCAATTTAAATTATCCATTAATCAATTGATTTTGGATTGTTTGCAAAATACTTTTTGTTATTTTGTTTAAATGGAAATGTATTGTAATTTACTTTTTTATGAAGGTATATTAGAATTAATCAGTGATTAGTGTCATTTTAGGAGTATGTATTTTTAGATGATAAATAGGAGTTCCAATAGGGATAGAGTTAAAGCGGGAGATCGTGAGTTAAAAATTAACCATAAAATTAAGGCTAGTGAGGTGAGGGTTGTTTTTGAAGATGGGACTCAGTCTGTTTTACCAATTGATGAGGCCATTAGACGCGCTCGCGAGGCTGAGCTTGATTTGGTTGAAGTTTCTCCGAATGTGTTGCCTCCGGTGTGTAAGATAATTGATTATGGGAAGTATAAATTCCATCAGGAGAAGAGGCAAAAGGAACAGAAGAAGAGTCAAAGGGTAATTAAGCTTAAAGAGGTTAGGATGCAGCCGAAAATAGATACTCATGATCTTGATTTTAAGTCTAGGAATGTTTTGGGGTTTCTTAAAGAGGGTAATAAGGTAAAGGTTACTATAAGGTTTAGGGGTCGTGAGCTTGCACATACTCATTTGGGGTATGGGATTTTGGATAGTGTGCTTGAGAGGGTTGGGGATGTTAATTATAATTTAGAATCGCCAGCTAAGATGGAGGGCAAGACGATGTTTTTGGTTGTTGCACCTAAGTCTAGGAAGTAAGTGATAGGAGATATGAATGTCAAAGATGAAGACGCGTAAGAGTGCTAGTAAGAGATATTCTTTTACTGCTAAGGGAAAAGTGAAGTATAAGAAGCAAGATTTGAGGCATATCTTGACAAAGAAGTCCTCCAAGAGGAAGAGGCACTTGGGTAAATCGGGTGTGCTTTCGAGTTCTGAGGTTAAGAGGATTAAGACCTTGTTGCCTTATGCTTAATGTTTGATTTGAGGAGATTATATGGCTAGAGTTAAGAACGGGGCGGTTCATGTTGCCAGACGAAGGAGGATTCTAAAGCAAACCAAAGGGTTTTGGGGAACCAAGAAGAGTAATTACAAGAAGGCTAAGGATACTCTTCGCAAGGGGATGATGTATGCTACTAGGGATAGGAAGACTAGGAAGAGAGATTTTAGAAGTTTGTGGATTGCAAGAATTTCTGCTGCCCTGACAGGTATGGAGATTAGCTATTCTAGGTTTGTTGAAGGTTTAAGAAAGGCTGATATTAGGCTTAATAGAAAGATTTTGTCTAATTTGGCAATTGAGGATATGGAGACCTTTAAAAAGATAGTATACGAAGTAAAGAATTAAAGAAGTTCCTGAGGAGTTCAATTATAGGAATTAGAGTTATTTTTTGCGACATCTCACTAAAATTGGGAATTTGAGTATTTTTTTAATTGATGATCGCTTAATGCTAATCAGAGGTTAAGAATGAGAGTTCCATCTTGTAAAATAGCGCTAAATAAGATGTTTCTGTGTTGGCTTCTTGGGATTTAATTTGAAGGGTTGTTATTGTGCAATTTATTTCTCTTGAAAATATTGAAAAACAAGACAGTTATATCTATTACAGGAATGTGTATTTTGCTGATGTCCTTTATAAGTATAAGGGGTCTAGTGAGACTAAGCGGATTAAGTTTACGATAGAAACAACTCCTTTGGGTGAAAAACATATAACTATTGACTTCCTAGATCCTTTGGATTACCCTGTGCTCAGTTTAATGATTGCAATAAAAAGGCATATAATCGAGATTGATGTGGAGGGTGAGCTCCCTTGATTTTGTCTTTCAAGTCAGAGGAAAAAATGGTAGACTTTTCTAGGTCTTTTTTTAATCCTTTGCCTATTGGTAGGGTTTTTGCCCTTTGTGGTAGCATGGGGGCCGGGAAGACGACATTTTTAAAAGGGTTGGCTTTAAACCTTTCTGTTTCTTATTTCGCAAGTCCGACTTATAATGTTATTAATGTTTATGAGTTTGCGAATTTTAATTTTTATCATATTGATCTATATCGTCTAAATAGTTTAGAGGAGTTTGAACTTATTGGTGGGATGGAGCTTTTATTAGATATTTCGGCTATAATAGCTGTCGAGTGGCCAGATATTATTCTTGATATTTTGCCCAAAAGCAGATTAGTATTTTTAAAGTTTAAAATACAAGAAACTACTAGGGTTTTAGAAATTAGCGATGAATACTCTTGCGTTTGATTATTCATATAAGTCCTTGTTAGTTTATTTTAAAACGAATGATGAGGTTTTATATCTGCTTTTAGAAAAAGACAGGGACGGTTTTAACCTTAATGTTCCAAAAATATTCAACGACTTTATATTAAAGAATCAAGTTGATCTTGATAAACTTGATTTAATTATTAATTCTTCTGGTCCTGGTTCTTTTACGGGTTTAAGAGTTAGCTTGAGTTTTGTTAAGGGCCTCTCATTAGGGCTTGATATTCCTTTTGCGAATATTCCTACTTTTGATGTTTTTGCACACATGGTACGTGAAAGATCGGAAGTGGTGGTTACTTTGAGTTTTACTGCAGGTAGGTATTTTTTGGGCTATTATAGCTGTTCTAAATTGCGTGATGGGGTTTTTTGTTTCTCTGAAGAAGAATTATTTGAATATTTAGAAAAGTTTGATTCTAATTTAATTATCATTGGAAACGGAATTGAATTTGTTTATGAGAAGCTTAAAAGCAAATATAATATCGTTAGTGATATGGACTCTTTTGGTGCGGTCTTGACAGAGCTTGGTAGGTGTAAGTATATGGAAAGCAAACAAGGGGACGGTATCTTGTCAGGCCCTTTTTACGCAAGAAGGAGCGATGCAGAAATCAATCACTCTTTAATAAAATAATCAAATAAACTCTTGATTTTATGCATACTCTTACTTATACTGTGCTTGTCTTGCAGGAGTGACTTTCTGTTTTCCTCTTTAATGATATCGTAAACTTCAGATCTAAATATTTTAATCTCTTCGGGTGCTTTTATTGCTATTTTAACACTGTCTTTTTTTATTTCAAGTATTGAAACTTCAATATTAGAGTCTATTTTTATGCTTTCGTTTACCTTTCTTGACAAAACTAGCATGACTCTTCCTTAAAGACTCTGTATCTGAGATAATGCTCTTCATTTGTAGATATGGCTTGCTTCCCAATTAGTTTTTTTTTGTTTAATATGATGGGAGCTTTCAAGTTTGCTGTGATGTTCTTATAGTTTTCGACATACATATTTATTATACAAAGTATTACCCTTTCATCCTCATGCTCTGCCTCAATATCTTCCCAATCTTCCTCCTGTATATTGGGCGAATACCCCTCCAGAAAGTTAAAGGGAGATGTTACTAAAAAACTGATCTCGCCATCTACTGACTGCATAATCGAGAAGGGCTTGTGCTCAGAGTCTTTAATGATAAACTCCTTAATATCCTCAAACCCCAATATTCCTTCGGGAAATTTAAACTTTATATTATTTCCATCTGTCATTTTATTTTAGAAAGTCTAATAAAGTCGTTTGCATTATCCTCGCAGAAACCCCTAAAGATACTTGATAAGCTAGACTTGCCATATTAAGATCTGTTATTGCTTTTGTCACATCAAGGTCAGTATATTTAACCATATCGTCTTTCATATCCATTACTTCTTTGCTAATTCTTTCATAACTGGAATCAAGTCTATTCTCCTTAGCCCCAAGGTCGGCTATTGTCGTAAGGATTTTATTTAAACTTTCATCAATTTCGGCTAAGCTCCTGCTTCCAATAAGCTCTTCTCTGTTTTCTTCTAAATTATCTCTCAATTCAATTAAGGTATCAAAAATAGATCTGCTTCTAACTTCAGAATTCCCTGCAATATTGTAAGGAGGGGATTTAGTATCATTATTTGTGGTAATAATACCAAGATCTTGCAGTACAGTTGAGCCTTCTTCTGCCATCCATATTTGGTGTGGTGTAGTTGTTTGTATTGCAATCGAGTTTAAAATTCGATTAAGACTGGCTTCAACAGGAGCAGATGACTCATTAATTTTAGCAATAATATCAGCAGCTGTATCACCCGCCACTAAAGCTATCTCAACATTGTCAATATAAATTTTTGTATTTTCTTTTACAACAAATCCATTGATATTTGTTGATGATATTATATGGTGATTTTGTGAAAAAAACACTTCATTCCCAGGATAATTGGTTGAAATATAAACCCCATTATATATTTCCATTTCTTTTTCTGCTTGATTGCCATTGTAATCTATTCTTATTATTTGAGGAGCTTCTCTATCTTGAGTAAGATTATTCACCCTATTTTCTCTAGTTACTTTAAAAGCTTCAGCATCAATTTTAGTTCCTGCAAAAATACTATATCCGTCTGAACCCTTTACATTAGCGATTGCAATAACATCTTCAAGAATTGCATTTATTTCTTTAGCTATTATCCTCTTATCATCAGGACCATAAGTTCCACTGGCTCCTTGAACAGTTATCTCTTTCGCACGAGTTAAGATGTTTAACAAAGATTGCAAATATCCTTCCGTATATCTAAGCTTCCCTTTAGAGCTATTGATGTTTTTTATGTAAGTGTTAAGTTTGAAAACATCGCTATCTATTCTTATGGCATGAGTGACTCCTGTAGGATCATCTCTCAAGCTTCCAATTCTTTTCCCGCCTCTGTTCAAGCTTTCCAAAAGCTTCGTTATCTTTACTTCTTGCTCCGTCGAAGACGATTTTAAATTATCATATGTTAAAGGATGGCTTACCCTGTTGATCATGTCACACTCCCATTTTATTAATTATCGTGTCTATTAATTCTGTAGAAACAACAATAAACTTGCTCGCAGCAATGAAGGCTTGTTGAAATTCTATCATATTGGTCAGTTCCTCATTTTCATTAACGCCGGAAATTGATAGCCTTAGATCAGTTAGATCCTTAAGTATTTGTGTTTGACTAGTTTTTGTAACTTCCGCTATTTGTCCCTTTATTGCAATGTTAGACGCCGTATTTGCAAAATAGTCATTTAATGTTAAATTTTTTCCAATCATGATGGGCGAGCTTACAAAAGATGCGATACGTAATGCCGCCTCATTATCTCCAATAGCGATATCGTTCGTAGGGTTCCTAAGATTTGCTACAATCTTCGATGGATCCTCTACAAGTTCTTTAGCCACCTTAAGCCATGCCGATGGGTTTTTTAAAGGAGAGACAGAATACCCAGATGTATTCTTTAGCTGATCGGTCGTATTAATATTTTGATAATTATAAGCACCTCCAGCACCCGATGCGTTTAAAATCCCCGTGTATCCTGTTAAAAATAGTCCTGAATCTTCAATGTGCCTAATTCTAAACACAGCGTTTTCCTTGTCTTCCTCTTTGACGGCTTTAATTTCAAACTTTCCTTCTGTATTGATTCTTGCGGTGACTTGTGCATTAGAGTTGTTTATTTTATTTATTACGTCCTGAACAGTGTCTGTTGCATTATACGCTATCTCTACAAATTCGTTTTTGTTTGCTACTTCAAATCTCAAAATTCCTGAAAATCCAAGTTTTTCTTCTGGAAAGATTTCATTTGTACCGTTTATTTTAAAAAGATGCACAGAATCAAATTGACCATCCCCATTGCTGTCATAACGCCCACGCTCATCTGTTAATTCATATATTTGGTCAAAAAAAGCTCTCCCATTCCTTTTATCAAGTCCATGTCCTGAGATATGAATTTCATTAATGAGTTCCGTAACGTTAACTGCCATGTTGTCTAGCTCATTGATCTCATTTTTAATTTCGTTGTCCCTTGCATTAATGAGAGCGCCCAACTTTCCCGTGTCGATATTAGCTAACTCTCCATTTCTCCATAAGACATTCCATTTGGTTCTAGTAGGACCGTTAGAGGCTTCTAATGTGAATTCGTTCACAATCGTACCTTGAACAAGGTGTTTTCCTTCTGTGTGAATTAAGAATTCATCGGGGTCCTGTTTATTTCCTATTGATACACCAATAAGGCTGCTTAGCTTGTCAACTATCAAATCTCTAGCATCTAATAAATCATTGGGATGATCTTTCATTGCAATTGCTTTCTTAATCTGCCTATTAAGCTCACCAATGTTTCTGAGATAATTGTTTATTTCTTCGGTAGTAATCTTTACTTCATCATTCGCCATTATATATATGCGCTCAAGGGAATGAAATCTATTCTTGACTACTTCTGCAAAAGATTTCCCCCTTTCCAAGATAATATTTCTTTCAGCTAACCCTTGAGGTTGCCTTGACAAATCCTGCCAACCTTCCCAAAAGTCATTTAGTCTTCTTCTGATTGATTGCTCTTCCGGTTCGTTGTAAATATTCTCAAGCAAAGAAATGAATTTATTCCTTGAGGTCCAATACCCAAGTCGGTGCGATTCTTCAATTATTCGTACGTCTAGCAGCTCATCTCTCATTCTTTCAATAGATTGAACCATTATCCCTTGACCCAGTTGACCAGCTTTTTGCGCTCTATTTAGATGGGGGGCATAAATTGGCATCTCGGTTTTCATTATGATTCTCTGCTTTGAATATCCGGGTTTTGATGCGTTAGTCAAGTTATGTCCGGTTGTGTTCATAGCATCCCTGTGGGCGAACAAACCCCTCTTTCCAATTTCTATTCCTGAGAATGTCGAATCCATTCTAGACTCCTTAAAGTTTTTTATTTATTAAAATAGACGCTTCATTTAGGCTCCCGCTTCTAGGTCCATAAGGACTTCTGTAAGTGCTACTCCCGACACTTTCACGAGCATCTTTGAATATCAAATCCAGCATACCAAGCGATGTTTCCACATAACTCGATATTAAATAATTCAGGTTTTTAATATTTATCATCCCCATCCTCAATCGATGAGAGTAATTATATATCTCTTTTTTATAAACCACACACAACTTTTCTATTGCTATATAGGTTGATTCGAATTTTTCATGCCCTGTAAATTCTTTCCAAATTCTATCTCTCTTCCCCTCTATGTCCTTGAACTTGTTAAGGTAAACACTGGTCTTGTTCACCGATTCCCTAAGTAGTGCTTCATTTTTCTCATCAAGGTATTTCTTTATGTCTAGACACAAGGAATGAATACCTTCTACTAAAACAACCTGTTCCTCTAGAGTATCTTTTAACTCAGTTTCTAGTTTAATTTTCATCCTACAGGCTCAAATTGTAAACTAAATTAACAAGATTTACAAATTAATTTTAAGTTTAAAAGGTTTAATAATTTAAGAAGTATTACTATGGTTCGATGTTTTAGTTTTTTACGCTATGGTATAATTTGTCCTAAGTTTTATGAGCAAGCTTTTTCAAAGAGATGATGACATTGTTTCACTTGCCACACCTTTTATGAGCAGTGCTTTGTGTGTGATTCGTAGTAGTGGAATCTCTTCGATTGAGAAATTTTCTAAAATATTTTCGGCCCCTGATCGGCTTATTGGAGCGTGTGGTAATACCATCCACTATGGATACATAGTGGATAACGAGACCTGTGAAAAATTGGATGAAGTTATGGTTTGTCTTTACAGGGCACCAAAAAGTTTTACTGGACAAGATTCAATAGAGGTTATGGCTCATGGTTCTCCTATTGGAATAAGGAGAATTATAGATTTGTTTTTAAAAGTAGATTTCAGGTTGGCTGAACCTGGTGAGTTTACTCTTCGTTCTTTTTTGGCTGGTAAGCTTGATCTTACTAAAGCAGAGGCAGTCAATGAGCTAATTTTTGCTAAAACGAATAAGATTCATGCTCTTTCTGTTAATAAACTTTCAGGTTCTTTATTTTCTAAAATAGATTCAATAAAAGGAGATATTTTAAACTTTCTATCAGCACTTAGTGTTCATCTTGACTATGAAACAGGTGAGAACGAGGTTGTAATTCCTTTTGAGGTTGTTTTAAAAAGTAAAGACGAACTTAAGTTATTGATTGATTCTTATGATATTTCAAAGAAGATGGATCATGGAATTACGTTGGTTTTAGCTGGGTCTGTTAATGCGGGTAAATCTTCTCTTTTTAATCTATTGCTTAAAGAGGATCGGGCTATAGTTTCATCTTATGCAGGAACTACAAGAGATTATATTCAGGCAAGTTTTGAGCTTGATGGAATTTTATTTAATGTATTTGATACAGCGGGGTTTAGGGAGACTGGAGATTTTATCGAGAAACTGGGTATGGATAGGAGTAATTCTTTAATTGAGGAAGCGTCCCTAGTTCTTTATGTTATCGATTCAAGTATAAAGCTAACGAAAGATGATTTAGACTTCATTAATTCTTATGGAGATTGTTCAAAGGTTCTTTTTGTTATAAATAAGGCGGATTTAAGACAGGATAAACATACAGTTGAATTTCTTAACTCAGGTAGTATAAATACATTAAACTTAGTAAAAATTAGTACTAAGACTTTGTTTGGAATAGATTCTCTTTATGATAAAATAAGGGCGTTTACATGTTTTGGTTATGTTGATGTTAATTCTTATGACGTTGTGATTGCTTCAAGTCGTCAGGCAGAACTTCTAAAGAGTGCTTATAATCTGCTTATTGAATTGTTGGATAAAATTGAGAAACATGTAAGTTATGATATGTTGGCGTTTGATGTTTATGAGATTCTCAACCTTTTAGGTGAAGTAACGGGTGAGGTTACTAATGAGGATGTGCTTATCAATATGTTTAAGAATTTTTGTTTGGGGAAGTAGATATGGATTTCGATGCTATTGTGATTGGGGGGGGGCATGCTGGTATTGAGGCGTCTCTTGCGCTTTCGAGATTAAATTTTAAGACGCTTTTAATTACTCAGAATCTGGATACGATTGGAAAGCTTTCATGTAATCCAGCAATTGGTGGACTTGCTAAGGGAAATATGGTACGAGAGATTGATGCTCTTGGTGGAGAAATGGGACGCATTACTGATTTTAGCATGATTCAATTTAGAATTCTAAACAAGAGTAGGGGACCTGCGGTACAAGCTCCGCGTGCTCAGGCCGATAAATTAATGTATCAGGTTAAGGCAAAGGAAACATTGGAGGGCCAGAGTAATCTTGATCTTTTTCAAGATAATGTTAGTGACTTTTTGCTTAATTCTTTGAAAAATAAGATTGAAGGAGTCATTACAGAAAGAGGAAATAAATTTACATCTCGTGTTGTGGTGCTTACAACTGGAACTTTTCTTGGAGGCAAAATATTTATTGGTAATTACAAAGCTTCTATGGGAAGGCTATCTGAGCCTGCTACTTTTGGACTTAGGAATATTTTATCTGACCTTGGATTTGAAATGGGTAGACTCAAGACAGGGACTTCTGCAAGAATACAGAGAAGGAGTGTAGATTTTGCAAGAACGGAGATTCAATTTGGAGATTCTGATATTATTCCTTTTTCTTTTTCAAATGATTTAGTAGATAAGTCTCAACTCTCGTGTTACATTACTTATACCAATAGTAAAACCCATGAAATCATAAGCAATAATATGCATCTCTCACCGCTTCATTCTGGGGAGATTGTTGGAAATGGCCCTAGGTATTGTCCTTCAATTGAGGATAAGATATTAAAATTTAGAGATAAAGATAGGCACCAAATATTTATTGAACCTGAGGGGTTAAATACCGGGGAGATGTACCTTAACGGGTTAAGTACTTCGCTGCCCGAGGGTATTCAGTTAGAGTTAATTCGTAGTATTAACGGTCTTGAGGATGCTGTTATCACAAGGCCTGGATATGCGGTTGAGTATGATTATGTTAATCCTATTGAGCTTTATGCAAGTCTTGAAACTAAAAGAGTTGAGGGTCTCTTTATTGCTGGACAAACTAATGGTTCTTCGGGATATGAGGAAGCTGCAGCTCAGGGTTTGATGGCTGGAATTAATGCAGCCCTCAAAATTCAGAACAAAGAACCAGTTATACTTGCAAGAACGAGTTCTTATATTGGCGTACTCATTGATGATCTTGTTACTAAGGGGACTGGGGAACCTTACAGGATGTTTACTTCAAGGGCTGAGCATAGGCTTAATTTGCGACATGATACTAGTGATAAGCGGTTAATGAGATTAGGGTACGAGATTGGATTGGTTGAGGAGGAAAAGTATTCTGCATATCTTTTAAAGGAACAAAAAATAGAAGAAATTAAGGAACTTTTGCGTCAGAGGCGTCTTAGGGACAGAGAAACTAGTGATTTGAAGTTAAAGAAGCATATTCATAAAGATTTCTATCATATATTGAAAGATCCATGCATTAGTTTAAATGATCTTGTTAAGATAGATTCTAGGCTTGATTTTTCAAGAGTTATTCTTGAGCAGGTTGAGTTGGATATTAAGTATGAAGGTTATATTAATAGACAGAGGGACTTAATTAGGAAGATGGACAATCTTGAGCTTATTAGATTGCCTCTTGATTTCAGCTATGAAGTTGATGGCTTGTCAAGAGAAGCAAGGGAAAAATTTGCCAAAATAAAGCCATCGAACCTAGCTCAGGCCAGCAGAATTTCTGGTATTAGGAATACGGATATTCAAGTTTTACTTATATATTTCTCAAACCCTAAAAATAAGGTAGTACCTAAGTTGGCTCTGTGATGTGTTTTTTTGAATCTACTTTGAAAAATTTAGGGATTTCTTTTACTTCAGAAAGTATTGATAAGTTAAGGATTTATATCAAAAAAATATTATTGTATAGTGGCAGACTTAATTTAGTGTCAAGTAATGATAAAAATTTTGAAGCGGTGTTGTTTCATGCATTGGATTCTTTGTCTGGCCTGCCTGTTGTCATAGATAATAATCCTCATCAAGTATTTGATGTAGGTAGTGGTGCAGGGTTTCCGGGAATTGTTTTGGCTCTTTTTGATAAGCATAGAAGGTATTTTCTCCTTGATCGTAGCAATAAAAGAGCTACTTTTCTAAGAATGATGAAGATAGAGCTTGATATGAACAACGTAGAGATACTAGAGCATGATATTAAAGAAGAGAAGGGTAAGTATGAGTTTGTTACAGTTAGGGCTTTTAGGGATATAAGGGAATATGCAAATATTTTGAGATTAGTCTTAAAAGACAGAGGTTTGATTATGGCCTATAAGGGAAGGCTTAATAAGGTTAAGTTTGAAATTGAGACCATTGAATCCTTATTTAGAAAAATAGAGATAAAACCATCATTCATTAGTGGCGAAAAAGAAAGGAATTTACTTCTGCTTTATGCATAGTTTTATGTTTGTTTTTAATGAAAAATAAATTTTAGTAACATAGGAGTGGTATGAAAAGTAGTTTTCAAATAGATTCAGAGGTAGAGAATGCGTTAGGTTTAATAAACAAGTTTAGGAGAGAGGTTTCAAGCAGGATCCTTGGGCAAAAGGAGATGATTGATGCCATTTTAATGGGAATTTTGACCGAAGGGCATGTATTACTTGAGGGTGTTCCAGGGCTTGCGAAGACATTAACAATACAGACAGTCTCAGATGTTCTTGATCTTGGGTTTAAAAGGGTTCAATTTACGCCAGATCTTTTACCTTCAGATCTTACGGGAAATATGGTATACAAGAATACTACGGGGACTTTTAGGGTGAGAAAGGGCCCTATATTTTCAAATATTATTTTAGCGGATGAAATTAATAGGGCACCTGCAAAGGTTCAAGCGGCGCTTCTTGAGGCAATGGCTGAATGTCAAGTGACCCTTGGTGATGAAACACATAAACTGCCAGATCCATTCTTTGTTCTTGCAACTCAAAATCCAATTGAGCAAGAGGGAACTTATAACTTGCCAGAAGCTCAACTTGATAGGTTTTTACTGAAGGTTAATGTGAATTATCCTGCCATTCAGGATGAGATAAAACTTCTTAAGATATTCTCAGTTGGAGGAGGCCTTGATAATATTAAGGTTGCAAAGGTAATGAATTCGTACTCTTTGGCAGATCTTAAACGTATAGTCGGTAAGGTAAAGGTAGATGATAAGATAATGCTTTATATCGTTACTTTAATAGCAGCTTCTCGTGAGAATGACAAGAAAACTTATCCATTTACTAAATATATTGAATTTGGTGCATCTCCTAGGGCATCAATTAGTTTGCTCAAATGTGCTCGTGTTAATGCTCTTTATGAGGGTCGACTATTTGTTCTTCCAGAAGATGTTAAGGCTGTAGCTTATAATGTTTTAAGGCACAGAATTACCCCATCTTATGAAGCAGAAGTTGAAGAAATGAATACGGATGATATTATTAAGATACTCCTCTCAGCGGTGGCGCTTCCTTAGAGAATGGGATGTGATATGCACGAGAATAATGAATTAAATACTAGCACTAAGTCTAAAATAAAGGCTTTGAGATTTTTTTCAAGAAAAATGCTTTTAGAACTTAATTTTGGTGGGTATCGTTCAATCTTTAAAGGGCTTGGCCTTGAATTTCATGAATTTAGGCCTTATGAGGAGACTGATGATGCTAGGTTTATTGATTGGAATGTTAGTGCTAAAACCGATAGCATCTTTTCAAGGGTTTTTAAAGAAGATAAGGGGATGAATCTTCATCTTCTTGTTGATAATTCGCTTTCAATGAGTTTGGGCAGCGCTATTAACAAAAAGGAAATTCAGGATTTTTTAGTTTCTATTTTTGCTCATATGGCTTTTTTTAACAATGATAAAATAGGCATAACCTTTTTCTCAAATAAAACAGATAAATTCATTCCTTCTAGGAAAGGTCATTCACATTTGGGATTAATTTTAAATGAAACAATAAATAGGAAGCTTCAAAAGGGAAGTAACTTGACTTATATATTTAAAAATACAGCTGAGTATTACAAAAAAAGATCTTTAATTATCATTATTTCGGATTTTAAAGCAAGTGATTATTTCAGGTCTTTAACTGTTCTTAGCAAACGGCATAACATCATTGCAATAAGGCTTGCAGATTTTTTTGATGAAAATCTTCCTCAGTATGGATTTTTAACTTATGAAGATATTGAAACGGGTGAAGATTTTTTGGCTTCGGGTTTTAGTAAGGCGATAGTGAATAGTTATAAAAATTATTGGATACTAGATAAGATAAGGTGGAAGCAAGAGTGCGTAAAAAGAAGTATTAATTTTGTAGAAATTAGTACAAAGGATGATGTCTTTAGGAAAATAAAAGCCCTTTTGAAAAAGGATAGCAGAGTTTGAAGAATATAATGGTTGTTTTTTCATCTCTTTTATCTCTCAATTTATTCTCATATGAATTAAAAGACGAGATATTTATTCCAATCCGTTACTATGTGGGAGATACTGTTGAGCTTAAATTGTCTTTAGTTCTGAATGAAGATGAAAAATTTACTCCGGTTGATTTTAAGGAAGTTAAGAATGAGTTTGTTGAAGTTCATTCATTGATCTACAGACCCGAAAGGGGAGAGATCATCATACAATTTGTTTCATTTTATGTTGGGAGTAATAACTTGCCACCCATTTACGTCGGGGACGTTATTAAGGACAATAAATTGTTTAAGGTTATTCTTAAGAATATAAAAATAAACACCAGCAAGCTGATCTTTGCAGATGATTCTACCAGAATACAAAACATAGAAGGTGTTCTTTTCCTTCCGGGAACAAGCACCTATATTGTCGTTTTTGTTTTAGCACTTGTGGTAGTTCCTTATCTTTTTATTAAGTTCTTAAAGCTTATAAGGTATTTGTTAATATTTTTAATAATAAAACACAATTTGAGAAAGCCATATAGAATTTTTCAAAAACAGTTTGTTATCTTGTCTGATTATATTAAAAATGAGGAGGAGCAGATTGTTTTTTATAATTTACTAAATTCTACTTTAAGAGTTTATTTATCCAAAAAAACAGGCTTTGATTTTAATGCAATTACCACAACTGAAATTTCTGAAATTTTACAGAATCTTAATGTGCCATATGAAATTCGTTCAACTTTGATTAATATGCTTAGGATTTCTGATTTTAGTAAGTTTAGTGGGTCTAATTTGTTAGGTGGGAATCTGTCGATTGTTTTAGAGGATCTTAAAAGAGCAGCTCTGAGTTTTGAAGAATTTAATAGGAGTAATAGTGCTAACATTTAATTCTCCTCTATACTTATTTTTACTTATACTTCTTCCACCAATAATTTACTGTAGTCATTTTCTTAGGAATAGGGGGGGGAAAGTCAAATTTCCAATATCTCTTTATGGCAGTGTTGGTTCTCTAAAATTTAGGGATTATGGACTAGACCTGTTGTATTTTACAACTTACTCTTTTCTTTATCTGGCAATAACAGGTATGATTTTGACCTTATCAGGGCCTTCTATTTCAAAAAAGAAGATGGTTTATCTCAGTGATGGAGCAGATATCATTATTGTATTAGATATATCACCTAGTATGGGTGCTGTTGAGTTTTCTTCTAAAAATAGACTTGAATTTGCAAAGGAGTTAGTTAAGTATTTTTCTTTTCAAAGAGAGAATGACAATATTGGTTTAGTGGCTTTTGCAAAGGAGGCCTCGTTAATAGTTCCACTTACGGTTGACAGGGATTTTTTTTCCAAAAAGTTAGACGATATTTACATTATGGATCTTGGCAATGGTTCTGCTTTGGGTCTTGGAATTTCAATAGCTCTTTCTCATTTAAGGCATTCGGAGGCTCCTAGTAGGTCAGTTATTGTTCTAACAGATGGAGTAGTTAATTCGGATGAAGTGTACAAGGATCAAGTAATAAATCTTGCTAAGGGATTGAATGTTAAAATTTATTCCGTGGGAATTGGTAGTAGTGAGGAACTTAATGTTGAATTTAAAATGAGGTCTGGTAAATTTTATCAGGGTACTTTAAGAGAAGTTTACGATTCTAGCATGCTTTCTGAGATTTCAAATCAAACTGGAGGACTTTTTTATTCTGTAAACGATGATTTTTCATTTAAATTTGCAATTCAGGATTTTTCAAAAAAAGAAAACGTGGAAAGGAAGGTTAAAATTTCTGTTGAAAATAACGACATTTACAACGAATTTTTATTAGTAATATTTTGTTTACTCGTTCTTCATTTTGTATTTTCTAAGGTCCTTTTGCGAGAGGTATTATGAGCATAGGAAATTATTACGCTTTATACTTGTTTGTAGTTTTGTTTTTGATTCTTGTTGTCTATATCTACAATTTTAAGAAAGGTCTTCCGTTTTTTAAAAATTTAAGTCTTATGTATGTTAATAACGCATACATAAAAAACTATTACATAAAAAAAATACTTATGATGTTTTTTTTCATCTTGGGTTTGGGTTTTTTAATTCTTTCTATTTTAAATATTTCTTGGGGACATAAAGTTACTGAAGACGAGAGGGCAAATTTAAGAATATCTTTTGTTTTTGACATATCTCGTAGTATGTTGAGCCTAGATGAGGGCAGATCGATTAACAGACTGGAGAGTGCTAAGGATGTTATCAGTTTGATTTTGAATAACCTTGAGAGTGCTGAGTATTCGCTTACTATTTTTAAGGGCAGGCCGGTGCTAGTGTTACCCTTTTCTAAAGACAAGACTAGTCTACATAAAGTATTAAATTATATTGAACCTAATTTGATAAGTTCTCCTGGTAGTTTTTTAGGCGAAGGGGTTTTTAGTGCCATACAGGGAATAAAGGATGATTCTTATTATAATTTTTTGATAATTTTAACGGATGGGGATGAATGGGGCGAGAATAATTATTATAGATTTTCTAAATTGGTGGATAGTATGGGTATTAGGAGCTTTATAGTTGGTATTGGGAGTAAAAATCCATCTCCTTTAGTTTATAATGATTTGGTTGTTAAGGATAAAGAGGGAGGCGTGGTTAAGGCTTTGTTTAATGAGGATAATTTACATCTTCTTGCCTCTTCTCTTAAAGGGTCTTATTATGATTTGTATTTAAAAGGTACAAATTATGTTATCAATGAGATAAGAAATGATATAATGAAAAAAAGTTCAAGTGATATTATGATTGTTGGCATTCTGAGGTATAAAGTTTTCTTAGTTGGGTCTCTTTTGTGCGCGTTATTGTATATATTTGTTAGGGTTATTAAATGGGACGAAACTTTTTAGTCAGGTTGTTGCTGGGCATTGCGTTTGTGTCTTTTTTTTCTTGTACTAATGTTAGGTCTATGTCTCTTATGGCCGTTGGAAATTATGAATACATTAGAGGCAATTATCAAAGTGCGATCTCTACTTACTACAATCTTGTGGATGACGTTGAGAGTTCTTCTTGGGGCTATTATAACCTTGGTGTTGTATATTATTCTTTGGGTGAGTATGAGAGCTCTCTTCGAATGTTTTCATATGCAAGAAGAGAGGATGATGTTTTTCTGAATTTTAGCATAAATTATAATGAGGGAATAATATATTATAACCAAGGACTTTATCGAAAGGCGGAGATAGCCTTTAAGGAAGCTTTAAGAATTAATCCTGCAAGCTATAATGCTAAATACAATCTTGAGCTTGCAATAATTAAAAAGAGGAGCGTTTCGGATAATTTGGAAGCTTTAAGTGTTAATAAAGGTAAAGATTTTATTGAGAATAATGAGAATTTTTTAAGGTACATTGAGAATCTTGAGAGGATTTTATGGATAACAAGAACAGAGGAAGGTGTTGTGTCTCCAAAAGAAGATTGGTAGCATTAACATTTTTAGTTTTCTTTTTTATAAATTTTAAAATCTTAGCATTATCTGGTAGCGATTATTTGTTATCGGATAGGGTTCTTAAAGGGGATAAAGTTGTCCATGTTATTAGACTAGAGCTGTTTCATGGATTTGATGAGAATTTATTAAAGATGGAAGCAAGCGAGGATATAGATGGACAAACTAGACTTGCTTCGATATCTAGGGTTTCAGATGGGAGTGGTTTTGTTGCTGAGGTTAAGATTGAGTATTACCTTGAAAAGTTGGGGCTTGTTAAAATTCCTCCGTTAAAATTGAGCTATCGTGATGAGGTTTATTTGAGTTCAGAGTTTGAAGTGAGTGTCTTAAGAGAGGATGAGATGCAGTCTTTTGGTTTGCCGGTTGAACTGTATTGGGATTTTGGAGAGGAGGAAGTTTATGAGTATCAGAGTGTTGGAGTTGTTTTGCGTTCGAACTGGCTTACGAACAGCAACCTAAATTTTGTTATCGGTGCTTTTAGTGCCGTTAAGGATGCGATGATTGATAGGACTCCTATATTTGGAAACATTAAGTATAGAACTTTCAATAGTAGAGAAATTTTGGACGTGCCTCTTTATAATTTTATTTTGACTCCTCTCAGGGGGGCAAAAGATGTTATTATTCCTAGTATTTCTTTTCATGTAGACGAGCATATTAGCCGTGTGGTTCCTGAACTTTTTTTAAAAGTTAAACCTATTCCTGAAGAGGTTAAGTCTTTAGCAGTTGGTAACTTTAAGATTGAATACGAGTTTCCAAACTTAAGTTCTATTGATCAGGATACCTTTACTGTTTTGATAAAAATAACAGGCCAAGGAAATCTTCCGCATATTCGTTTTCCAGAGATTGAAACTTATAATGCAAAGGTCATTTATAAGAAAGAGAATTACAACTTTGAACCTTCTAAAGATGGTTATAAGGGTAACATATCTAAGATATATACCATTAAGCCGGATAATAGAGGAAATTTATTTTTAAATATTGGTGAGTTTACTTACCTAGAACCTGAAGAGGGGAAGGTTTATAGGCTTGAAGGTAAGCGGTTAAAATATGAATATTATGGAGAATTTAAAAATAGCGATGAATCTGCTAGGGATTTATTTTCTGATTTTAGGTTGCTCTCGTATCACGATATCTTAAATTATAAGAACAAAACCTTTCTGTTTTTTGTGCCTGCTTACTATTTGGTTTTAATACCAGGATTTTTGTTTTCTTTAGTCATTTTTATTAGATATAAAAGATTTTTTGTTGCTTCAGGTTTAGGGTTAGTGATTTTAATATTAACTTTTAGCGTTAGCCTTAATGCTATAAGTGATGGTTCTTTTTCAGAAGAAAGTGTAAATGATCTGATTGAAAGTTACGAATCAAAAAACTATGAGGATTCGCTTAACAAATTGGATAATATTATAAAGAAAAATTCAAGTTATTCGGGACTTTGGTTAAATAGAGCACTTATTTTGAGCAAGATGGAAAAAGATTTTGATGCAACTTATTCTGCTTATAAAGCGTTTTTCACTTCACCAAGTAATGAAACTTTTTACAAAATTGTTGATTTGATTGAAGCTAGGAGTGGTGTTAGTGAGAATATTAGGAATAATAGTTTTGTGTTTTCTAATGTTTTTTTCATCTTTAGTTTGATTTTAATAAATGTTTTAATAATAGTGCTTTCTTATAGATTTTATGCAAGGAATTTAAAGAAGATAATTTTGTTCTTGCTTTGTCCTGTTATCTGCTTTGCTTTGTTCCAAACATATTATTTCTATACAGAGCAACAGGCCGAAATTGGAATCATTAAAGGAGACTTAGTTTCTCTCTATAAGGTTCCTGACAACTTCTCAAGGAGCTGGAAGTTTATAAAGGGCAATGTAAGTGTCTATTTGCTCGATAGAAAAGACGATTTTGTGCTTATTCAAACGAGCCACGGGCTTCAGGGGTGGGTTTATAAAAACTTTATTTCATCTGTTAAGGATAACTTAATAACCTGATACATAAGCGTAAACAGGCTTCCTCAAGTTATTTCTCTCTGTATATTATTCTTCCCTTAGTAAGATCATAGGGCGAAAGTGCAACCTTCACCCTATCGCCGGGGACTATCTTAATGAAGTGTTTTCTCATCTTTCCAGATAAATGAGCCAAAACTAAATGTCCATTTTTAAGTTCTACTCTAAACATGGTATTAGGAAGAGATTCTTTAACAATACCTTCGGTCTCAATAGCTTCTTCTTTAATATCCAAAACGCCTCCTTTTATTCATACAGCATGATAGATTGTACACAATTAAGAATATCATTGCAATTATTTTTTAATAAAAATTAATGTTCTAGTTTACATTGTATGGGATTGTTTATATAATTACACGAAGTTTTTTAAAAATTGTAATTTATTATAGGGAGGTAGGATCATGCAGAAAAGTAATTTTGAGCATGAGTTTGTTTTAAAGATGAAAAATCTTCTTTTGGAAGCAAAAAAAGAAATATTGAATTCTATAAAATCTGTTGAGGATAGTAAGAGGGAAATTATTAGCAATGATCTTCATCTTAAAGATGTGGTTGATATTGCCTTTGACAACATGGATGGAAACAACCTTGAAGCTTTAAGTTCTGTTGAGAAAAAGAACCTTCATTTAATAAATCAGGCACTTTATCGTATTTCTCAGAATACTTACGGAAGGTGTTTAGCTTGTGATAAGGACATTGTAAAAGAAAGACTTGAAGCTATCCCCTATGCATTTTTGTGCATAGGATGCCAGACTAAAAAAGAGAAAAAGAGGAGAAGGTAAAATTGTGTTCAATTATTCAGAATTGTGATCTCTACTCTTCGATTTTTTGATGCTAAATGAGATGAGCTCTCGTACTTAGGTTTCTTAGCACCCCATCCTTTGAAAAATATTTGGTCTTTGTTTTTTACTTTCATTTTTAGTAGGTAGTCTCCAATTGAATGAGCTCTTTTCTCAGACAATTCTTGCATTTCCTGTTCTGTTCCAAATTTTGCTGTATGTCCTTCTATTAGAATATTGTTGTCTTTAAATTTTTCTAGTAGCTTGGCTATGTGGTTTAGCTTTGTGTACTCCTTTTTCATTACTTGAAAAGAATCAGGATGAAATTCAATATCTAAGCTTAATTTAATTCCCTTTTCGATTTTCTTTACATCAACAGAGGCTATTTGTTTACTCTTAATATACTCTTTGACTTCATTTTCCACTAGGCTGTCATTTTGCAATTCAACAGAGATTGTCTTTCCAGATGAATTGCCAACCATCTTAATATTATCTTTCTCGTTTTTCATTTCAAATACATACGTATCATTGTACTTATACGTATTTCCTGCTGCCGAATCAAAGTAGATTATTTGGCTAACTTTTTGAGAGAACGAGATGTTTTTTACATTATAGTTAGACTCGTAATTTGAATGAATAACATCGTAATTTTTCCCTTTTATTCTTTCTTTGCCTTTGTATACGTAATGTACATCAAATTTCACAATGAAGTCTTTTATTTCTTCTGAGATAGTAGAAGCTTGAATATATTCCTCTGCTGGATATGTCCAGGTCTCATTTATCCTTATGGGCCTTTTGGGGAATCTTGGAATGCCCCTAACGGAGGGCCGTTTTTGGCTGTTATTTATTCTATACTCACCTTGGCCATTTATACTGAAATTACCTTCAAACTCCTCTTTAAGCAAAAAGACATCACGCTCGTGATCCCTTTTTAGTACCCTAAAATAAGATCTAATGTCGGCAAAGTCGTCTTTTACGTCCTTTACCTCGCTTGAGACTTGAATACTTGTTTTAGTTTTTGCATTAAGTATCCCATTCAGATAAATCACTTGATTGTCTGTGGTTTCTATTCTAAATTTGGTTCCTTTAGCGTACTTAAATTCCAACGTCTCTGAAGCGATCAATAGGTGTGGCACCAATAACGATAAAAAAATAATTTTAAAATCCACTCGAGGAATTATATCACAATTTTGATGATATCTTCAGTTGGAAATATTTCATTAAATCTTTTTAATAAATCTTCAATGTTATTTCATTTTAGCTATAATAATTGTAGGTAGATTATTGTTTTAAATTTTTAATTAAGTCTAATATTTTTTGAGGTATAAATTATGAGAAAAAGTGGAATTTTACTAAGCATTAGTTCTTTGCCTTCTAAGTATGGTATTGGAGATTTGGGAAAGGGGGCTTACAAATTTATAGATTTTCTAGCCGATTCATCGCAAACTTATTGGCAAATATTGCCCTATGCACCTACAGATTTTGTAGGCTCTCCTTATTCCAGTTGTTCAGCCTTCGCGGGTAATATTAATTATATTGACCTAGAAGGCATTGCTAGATTTATTGATACAGATTTAGCTACTCTTGAATGCTTGGAAAATAGGTACGTTGATTATAATAAGCTCAAAAGAGTTAAGGAAAATGTTCTAAGAAAAGCTGCTTTGAATTTTTTGCATAGAGCAACTGAAGGTGAGATGAAAAAGTTTGAAAAATTTATGAAATCTGCTTCTTATTGGCTTTTAGATTTTTCAAGCTTTGTTGTTTTTAAAGAGTATTATTCTAAATCAGAATCTTCGGAAAACTTTAATGTTTTATTTAGTAGAGAAATTCTTAAGAGAGATAATAAGGCCCTAGCCAATCTCAGAGAAACTCTTGGTATTGATATTAAAGTGCAACAAGTTTTGCAGTATTTCTTTTTTTCACAATTTAGTGCCTTAAAGAACTATGCTAATGCCTCTGGAATCAGCATAGTAGGAGATATGCCTATCTTTGTTTCTTATGATTCTGCTGATGTTTGGGCTCATCAGAGGTATTTTAAGCTAAAGTTTGATGCAAGTAAGGATAAGGTAACAGGCGTGCCGCCCGATTATTTTTCTGAGGAAGGACAGCTTTGGGGTAGTCCAGCTTACAACTGGAAAACTTTAAGGAAAAATAACTATGAATGGTGGATTAATCGAATTGGTTTTTTGCAGAAATATGTAGATATTGTTAGAATTGATCATTTCAGGGGATTTGTATCGACTTGGGAGGTGGATGCAAGAGAATCCACGGCTATTAAGGGGCATTGGGTTAAATGTCCAGGTAAAGACTTTTTGAAGCATCTTTTAGACAAAATTGATAATCTTAAAGTTTGGGTAGAAGATCTCGGAGTGGATCTTGAAGATACATTTAAATTGAGAGATTATTTTAATTTTCCAGGGATGAAAGTAATGCAATTCGCCTTTGATTTTGATGCTAAAAATCCATATCTTCCTCATAATTATGTAAGAAATTGCATTGTCTATACAGGGACTCATGATAATAACACTACCCGTGGGTTTATTAATTCTCTTGATTATGAACACAAAATGTATATTTTCAATTATTTCAATACCGATGAAGATTCTGTTATTTGGGATATGATAAGGGGCGCGATGGCTAGTGTTGCAGATAGTGTAATAGTTCCAATGCAAGATTATCTTGGTTTGGGATCTGAATTTAGGATGAATACACCGGGTACAATTTTTAACAACTGGGCTTTTAGAATTATTGAGGGTGACCTGACGGATACTTTGAGCAAGAGAATAAGTGACATTACAAAACTTTATGGGAGAATTTAATAACAGCTTCGATAATTTGTTAAAATAGTATTTGTTATCAAATAATACTTATTTTAAAAAGGGTTGGATATTGTTTGTTATGAAGTTTGATGTATGTAGTATGTTTTTTTGCCCGATTTATCTTCTTGTTTTCTGTTTTTTTCTATGCTTTCATCTGTATTCTTTAGATGGTGCTGAATATTTTAATAACAATGATTTATTTTTTGTTCACAAGGGAGCCCTATATAAGAAGCATGGTAATGCAATATTTAAGGTCGAACCAGAAGGTCTGGAGACCAGATGGGTATATCCTTTTGCAAAACCCGTTCCTAAAAGGATAACTTCAGTTTATGAAGATTTTTATTCATCGAATGCTCTCTTAACAACAAGTGATTCTGTTTATTTTTCTCATAATTATTTTAAAAGCTTTGTGAAGTTATTCGGGAGAGATAGCTTTAATGAAAATTCTTATATTACATCTAGTGCATTATCTCAGGGGGAGAATAAGCATATTGCTATTGGAACTTCTAATAGCGGAATATATTTAAATATCAATGGTAGTCTGGATTTTAAAAGCTTAAATTCTTTAATTTCTAAAACCTATTTAAGTGCTGGTTATTATGATATTATCAGTGCTGTAGAGTTTTCAAGGAACAACCAAGGGGAATTATATTGTTCTTATGGAATCTATGGAGATATTATTTTAATTAATGCTGCTGTAGGAATTGTTAGAAGTTTAGATTTCCCTTTCAAGAAACAGATAGTTCGGATTATTGATTTGTCTAGTGCAAAGATAGAGAAATTGTTGGTTAGAACTTATGATAATCATTTTTATTCTTGTGTTGATGGTGAATGGATTTTTGAGGGTCAATTTTCTGTTTATAGGGAAGATTTTTTTGAAAAAACAAAGAGGCTAAATCTTGCCTCTAATAAAGGGTCTATTTATTTAACAGCATATACTCTTAGAAATAAATCTGCTATTGATAGTAGATTTGAATTTATAAAAAAATTAGGAATGAATGCTGTTATAATTGACTTTAAAGATGATAGTGGTATTTTAACTTATCCGAGTGAACTGGCTCTGTCAAATAAAGTGAGGGCTGTTAGAAGCTTGCTTGATGTGCCTTACATTTTAAAGAAGGCGAAGGAGCTTGGCATATACGTTATTGCTCGGGTTGTTGTGTTTAAAGACGAAAAACTTTATTCCTATAATAATTTTGAGTATGCTCTTTGGAATAAAAAAACTAATCAACCTTGGGCAAATATGATAAGGGTTAGTGAAGGTGGTTCTTTTAAGTACGTTCAAAGGGAACACTGGGTAGATCTTTTCTTAAAAGATGTATGGAATTATAATATATCTATTGCAAAAGAAATTCAGTCTCTTGGTGTTGATGAGGTTCAGTTTGATTACATTAGATTCCCAACAGATGGACCCGTTTCTCTTATATCTTCGAGGGCCAGCAAGTATAACATGAGAGCAATCGATGCTCTCGAGTCCTTTTTAATTATAGCTAGGGAAAATATTTCTATCCCTATTTCTATTGATATTTACGGTAATAATGGGTGGTTTATTACAAACAGCATTGGACAAAATATTTCCATGATCTCAGATTATGTTGATGTCGTTTCTCCTATGTTTTATCCTTCTCACTATACCAATGGTTTCCTTGATAATGAATTGTATTACACGACGCGTGCTTACAAGATTTACAAGGAGGGGAGCAATAGGGCTGCTGTGTTTTCTTTCAATAAGGTTATAATTAGACCTTATGTACAAGCTTTTTTAATTGGACAAGAACGAAGTGTAAGTAAGGAAACATATTTAGGATATTTTTTTCATCAGTTAAGAGGAATTAAGGAATCTTTGGGTAATGGGTTTAGTCTTTGGAATGCATCTAATACTTACTATATGGTTAAGAGTGATTTAAGTGAATTCTTGTCTGATTAACGTAATTTAAGGGGAGATTTTTGGAATACATTCATTTTTTTTATGTAGCATTTGGTATATTTCTGTTGTATCTCGGTGGGGACTATCTTTTAAAGAGTTCTGTAAGCATTGCCACTTATTTTAAAGTTCCTAGTCTTTTAATCGGTGTTACTGTGGTTTCATTTTCAACCAGTGCACCAGAGCTTTTCACAAGTTTAATAGCATCCTTTAAAGGTAAAAATGAAATTATTGTTTCTAATATTATTGGAAGTAATATTATCAATATGTTGCTTGCACTTCCCTTAACGGGTGTTTTTTTGAGTATTGAAACGGAGTTTAAAAGACTTAGGCTTTCTTTTATAGTTCTGTTTTTGCTAATGTTTCTTCTCTTGTTGTTTTCTTTTGACCCAAATGCGTTAGCTTTTTTTAAAATGCCTTATTACAAGACTAGTTCATTGATAATTTTTGCTTTCTTTTTGTTTTACCTATTTTTGTTCTACAAAGAAGAGAGAAAATACAATTTTGTTTTAAAAGAGGCAGAAGAAATTAATTATGATTCTGGCGCTAAATTTTTATTATTGAATGCATTTTCATTGGTTTTAAGTATTTATTTTTTGTATTTAGGTTCAAAATTACTAGTAGATAGTTCAGTGTATATTGCACACAATATTTTTAATGTTAGTGAGAAGGTTATCGGGATTATTCTTGTAGCTTTCGGAACTAGCATACCAGAAATTGTAGTTTCTCTATTTTCTGTGGCTAGGAAAGAAACAGAGATTGCTATTGGAAATATTATTGGGAGTAATATATTCAATATTGGGTTAATTTTAGCTAGTAGTAGCTTTATAAGACCAGTATTGATGAGTGATGTTTATTTTGTTGACTTTGGTGTAATGGTTGCTGTAGCTTTGATTTTATTGTTAGTAGTTAAGTTTAAGGGGGTTTTTAGCAAGGGGCCTTCTATTCTTTTTTTGCTGTTGTATGCTTTGTATAATGCATTTTTATTTGTAGTTGTTTAGTGCCCCTTGGTATTATGTTAATGTGGTCGTTTTGTGTTATTATTGTTCTTCGTGTGGGGAGGTTGAGAGTATAGAATGAAAAAATTACCCGAAATTTTCTACCTAAATGATAAGGATTTGGATATATTGATATCTCAGATAGGGGTTTCTTCAGATGCTCAGAAGATGATTTTGAGAGTTATTATAGAGCATAAACAAAATTATTTAGATTATGCTGGGTTTATAGAGGATTATTCTGTTAAGATTCGTGGTCTTAAGGGTGAGCTTGATTTTTTGTTTCGTAAGCTTTATGAAGTTAAGAGAGGAATTATTGTTAATAGCGTGACCCCAGACGGGGAGTTTGTGCCCTTTCGGATAATCATAACAGATGAGGGGAGTTATGATTTTTATTATTATGCTATTGAAGATTTGTTTTTAAAACATTATGTAGGGATAGAACTTTTTAGTACCTTGCTTACGGTTAAGAACATAGATTCAAGTTTGCTGGCTTTTGAGAAAAAATTTGTTACCGTTTCTGATTCAGATATTAATTTCAAGTACTTTCAGGAAAATTCTTCATTAAACAAGGTATTTGTTTTAAATTCTTTAATAATTCCGTCAGGAAAAGCTTTATATTTCATTGAATTTATTAAGAAAGTTTTATTTAATATTGCTTCCAATGGCATTGTTAAAGATATTTTTGTCAAGGCTAAAAATTTAAAACTTAGTGAATATGATCGAATTTTAGAAGATGGTATAAGTGGGGTAGGGGTTGTTCATAATCTTCTTTTGGGGATTTTGGAAAATAAGGATGAAATTTTAAACAAGAAGGGAGTTAACATTCCCAAAAATTACTTTACTTTTTTAGAAATATTGAGTACCTACATTTCTAATGAAAAAAATTTAGAAGAGCTCAAGGCTGTAGAAAATATTAGGATAGATGAAACTTTAAAATCAATTGAAAAAACAATGGAGTTTAGGCCTGGGTATATTAATATGGAGGAGTTTCAGAAAATTCTTAAAGAGCATTCCGGAGAATTATCGGATCCTGAGTACTTTTTAAAAGTTGCCGGTGAGTACTTTTTTGAGTCCAAGATTAAGGACGTTTTACCCAGGGTATTTAGTATTAAATCTGGTGTGTATTTATATAAACCATGTGTTTATTCCATGTTTTTAAAAGAATTTGATCGAATCTTAATTGATATTGAAGATGAGTTGAGAAATGAGTTGTTTAAAATTCTTAAAGGTGGCCTGGATTCTTCTTCTATTCTTACGGAGGAAGGATTGGATAAAACTTTAAGGGAATTCATTTTAAGTTATGACATTAATGATTATTGTTTTAGGAATAAAGTTGCATTTCTTGATTTTATTGTCTCTCATTATAGACGAGTTTCTAAAACTCAAAGTATTCAGACTCATCTTAAAGATATAATTAAAACGGAAGCGGCTAAATATTTTAAGAATAGTAATGAATTTTGGCCACTTTACAGGGTGTATAAAGTTGACTTGCCTGGTATTTTAAAATCCGCCTATAAAGATTTGGGTTTGTTAAAGAAAGTTCTTCTGTTCTTAACAGGAAGGCATCAAAGTTACAAAGAGGCGCTTTCTAGGCTAGATATTAGGGTGAGTACGAAGAGCAGTGCGGGCCTTTTTGATCCAGGCGAGAGAGAGCGGAGACAACGAGATAAGAGACAAAAGCAAAGAGAGGACAAAAGAGAGCAGTCCAGGAACTCTTATGTCAGAAAAGGCAAGGAAGCCCTTTCTTCCGAGGCAGCAGAAACGAAGAACTACAGCAAAACAGAACAAGACGAAGCTTGGACTAAGTTTGGCGATAGACTTAACAAGAAATAACCTAAAATAAATCCTTAGGTCTTCTTGCTGTATTCTTCGAAGTCTGGCATTCGGCGTAGTGTCTTATCTTCCCGTTTTCAAATTTGGACTTCATTATAATCTTACCACCCCACCTACTCAACAACTCCTTAAATCCACCCCTCTGAGCATTCTTGGAAAGTTTTGCCATCTTAAACTCCTAATCGCTATGTTAACTTGCTGTATAATAAATCTATCAAAATAATTTTAATTGATCAAGGAATGATTATGTTTTTTATGATGGTTTTTATATCGTATAACCTTTTTTCAAAAGAGGTTTATTACAGATATGTTGATTATGATATTAACTATAAAATAAAGGGAAAATATAAGATAAGTAAGGAAGAAGCTGAGGAAGAATGTGGATATAAGTTTAGTTATAGTGATGATAATAAGCTTGTGTTTGTTGATTATATTGGTAAGCTTAACATTCTAATGCCCTCTTTTTTTTGTGCAAATCAGATCAAAATAGAATATTCTAAGAATACAGAAAGGCGTTCGTTTTTAAATGGAGGTTTTGCTGCTAAGAATGCAAAGGGCGTTTACATTGAGCAGATAGAATACTCGTCGGGGAACAGAATTAAGAATATTTTTAATTATAATAAATCTAATGAAATTATAAAGGATAAATATGGAGTTTTTTATTATTATTTTGTTTATCATAATGATAACAGCTTTGATGTTTACAGGTTTAGCGAGGCAGGATTTCAAATTAAAGATTTAAATGATGTGTATTATACCAGAGTTACATATGATGATTCCGCTCGTACGAAAACGGTTTTCTACTATGATGATGGAAGCTATAATATGAAGGCTAAGAATGGGATATATGGATTTAGATTAACTTATGATGGTGAGCATAATGTTATAAAGGAAGAGTATCTGGACCAAGCATCTCATTTGTATGGGAATCCTTTCTCTGTTGCACTAAAGACATATCGTTATGATGTTGAGGGGAAGATTATTGAAATTTTAAATTATGATCTTAAGCATAATCTGACTCCTGATGAGAATAATGTAGCGGTATATAGGTACGATTATAATTTAAAGGAAAAGGATTATTTTCATAAAGAATATAACTATGACCCCGATAATAAATTAACTATTAGTCAAAATGGTTATGCCATGAAAAAGACCATTTTTTACATACAAAACAATGAAAAAAGAGTAATAAATTACAGTAATAAAATAAGTAAAAATTACAAAAGTGATGTTCCTGCTACTTATGAGGAAAAGTATGAGATAATGGATGATTTCAAAGGCATTGCCGTTTATAGCTATAAGTATGACAATCGTTTTTATTTGATTGAAAGCCTTTTTTTTGATAAGAGTTTTAATTTAATAAGTGATTTAAATGGCGTCATGATTTATAAGTATTCTTATGATGAGGGTGGGCTTCTTACAACCCAAGAGCATTATGGGGATTTTGATAATCCTATAGAAAACTTCGAAGGTGTTTTCAGATATAGGTTTACTTATGATGTTAATGGTAATATGATTTTAAAGAGTAATTACTCTAGGAGTGGTGTTTTGGTTGCAGACCTTAACTCTGTTTTTGAGTATGCTTATGAGTACGACAAACAAAATAGGCTTATTAGTCAGAAAAATTTTGGAAACTTAGGGCAATTGCAAGATGATGTGCATGGTGTTAGTGTGTACAAATATGAATATAACAAGTTTGGGAAGATCTCTAGAAAAACAAATCACGGGCCAGATTTAAGATTAAGAGATGATATTGGAGGTATCTCGATTTTTAAATGGATTTACGATAGTAAGGGCAATTTGGTTGACTTTCAAAAGTTTGATTCTTTGGGTAATTTAATATAGATATTTTTTGTTATTATGCTTGCCAATTGAGCATAGTATTTCATACTTGCTCACCCTAGATTCTCTACTAAGTTCATCCAGAGGTAAATTTTCAGAGACTATTTCTACCCTCTCTCCTATATTTATTTTTAAATCTTTAGGTATCTCAATTATTGTTATGTTCATGCAAACTTTTCCTCTGATTGGGCACTTTCTGTCTTTTACTAGACAATAACAATTATTGGATGTATTTTGTGGAATGCCATCAAAGTATCCAACAGGCACAAGGCCAATTTGCATGTTTTCTTTTGCTGTAAATAGGCCTGAGTATGATACTGATTCTCCTTGGCTTATATTTTTAAGAAATATAATTTTTGAATACAAACTTAATACAGGTTTGAGATTTAAATTGTTTTTTGGCCTATTTGGATTTGAATGGTATCCATATAAAATAAGACCAGGTCTTACCATGTTGAATTTTTTACTTATGGTGTAGTTCTCTGTATGCTCTGAATTGGATACATGGAAAAATTTGGGATTTATGTTGTTTTGGCTAAGCTTATCTATGAAACATGTAAATTTTTCTGTATGTTCTTTAGTGATTTTTGTATTTTCTGTTGTGGGTAAGTGAGTGCAAACTCCTTCTAATTCTACTGATTTTGAATTATGTATTTGATCAGCCAAGCCCAAAGCATTTTCTATCTTAATTCCATATCTGTTCATTCCGACATCAACTTTTAAGTGAACCTTTATTTTTTTATCTTGCCTTAAGCATTCTTGTTCTATTAAAGATAAGTAGTAAGGGTCGGCTACAAAGGGAGTAATATTAAACTTAACCAGATTTTTTATTTCATTTCTATCTGTGTTAATGTAGAGCAATGTTTCTGCATTTTTGTCAATTTTTTTAATCTTTATAGCTTCATCTATCCAGAAAAGACCAAAATAATTTACCCCTTTTTCTTTCAAAAAATTGAATGTTTTAATCAGTCCGTGTCCGTAAGCATCGGCTTTCAGAGTAGCCGTTAATTCCCTACCCTGAATGTGCTTCTTTATTGACATTAAATTATGTTCCAAACTTTTAAAGTTTATGACGATCTCTTTACGCTTGCTCATCTCCAGTAATTATATAATAGTGGATTTGAAATAAATTTTTTATTCTTAAGTTTGTTTATTCCACTGGTATTGGAAAATAACTAAAATTTTGATCCTTATAAACTGTCCTTAATTCCTTTTGAAAGTTATTATATATTTCAGGATTGATTCTTATTTTGTATTGCTTTTCTGAATTATCTATCCTATCTTTTACTGTTATTCTTGCAATAATATAATACCAATTCGAGTTCTTGTAATATCCAGCGATCGTTTTTGCTAGTGTGGGAGTTCTTAATACTCCAAAAGAATAAGCATCTGTGCAGCCTTCTTTTTGTGAGTTTTGTTTTCCAGTTGCCATTCCATTTAAGTAATATATAAAATCTCCATCATCGGGAGTTAAAAATTCTAATTGTGTTATTTCGTATTTTTCAGAGGCTTCATTTGACAAATCAAATGAAATGGCAGCCGCTGAACCAATTACTACAAAGGCATTGACAAATGAGTAAGTTATTCCCTCAAGTTCTTTTATTTTTTGTCCTTCAGGATTTGTCAATTCCATATAAGGTGTGCTAATCACAACTTCAGCCGTTATAAAAAAGATGCTTTGCTGCAATGTTCTAACTTTTACTTTTACATTTTCCCTTACAATGTATTTAGAATTCTGAAATGGGTCAAGCACGTCCGTTGCAAACAGAAATCGACTTAACCCTATGAAGAGAAGAAGTAAGATTAATTTTCTTGGCATTAGCATTAGAGTCCTTTTAAGTGATATATTGTTTTAAATGTAAAACCATTTAATTGTATCATACCTGAGGGATTTTGGTGTAACACTGTAAAATTAACATGAAGCCAGCAACGAGTTGTGATTTTTATTTCAGGAAGAACTGGAATTACTCATTTTCAGTATTGAGCTTGTTCTGGGTGAAATAGTAAGGATACCACTTTTATTGTAGATGCTGATTTTGAGACTTAAAATAATGCGCTAGGCACATTATTTTAAGTCGGCGAATAAATCATAATTTTTTTCTTTGATATCTGGATACAGACTGCTTACTTCTTTTAGCAGCTCATGTACAAATTTTGAATTAAGAGATATTTCATAGGTTTCTAATTTTTGAGTTTTTTTGTTTCTCAAAGTTAATTTAGCGATCATGTAAGTCCATTTCTCGTCTATATATGTGTCATCAAACGCCAATTTAACTTCGTTAGTTATTGCTAATCCGAAAGGAAAGGATGTTACATAACCTGTTTCTCCTGATGGCTCCGGTGGAAATAAAACAGAGTTTTTAATGTCTAGGTTAGCGCCGGATGTTGCTAGTCTTAAGTTGTCAACTGTATATTCCGGATCTCCTTTTGTAGTAGTCTCAATAAGAATAAAAAATGAAGCAGAGTCACTTAGTTCTTTATTCATTTTAATAGGAGAGACTACGTAAGAGTATCCCATCTTTCCCTTAAGAGCAAGAATTTCTTGTCCTTTTTTATCAAAAATTGGCATTGCTTTTGTTTTTTTCCAGGTCACGGTTGCACTTTTATTTATTACAGGTAATTTTTCTATGTATTTTTTTCCATCAATGAATTCTAATTTTTGATCACCTATCCGCATTCCAATCTCTTTTTCATTAAAGATAGGTTCTTGAGGGCCTTTGAAAAAAGAACATCCAATTGTTAGTACAATTAACGTAAAAAACACAATGAATTTCATATTTTTTATTTTCTTCAGCATAATATTTTCTCCTTTTATGACTAGTCATTTAAGCAATAGTATTAAACATATTGATATGAATTACATGCATAAATTGAGTTGTCATATTCTCCTTCTTTTATGATAATAATTATCATTTTAAATTTATACAATAATGTTAAACATGATAACACGATTGCATAAATTTCTAGTCACTTTGTGCAAATTTGGTTAGAACTGTAGATGTTTATCTTGGGATAAATTATAGCAAGGGCACTCTTGCTGCGAAAAAATGAATTATTCCAATAATTATTGAAAAGATTCCTATTAATTTTTTATTGTCTTCAAGTAGGGACTTGAATTTTCCATATTCTTTGCTGTTTTGAATGCTTGATGGGATCTTTTGGCTTAGGAAAAAGATGAACCCTATGAAAAATAAGCTAATAGCAGGAAATAAATTTCCAATTATCGGTAGACCATAAGGTGTAATTATTTCAAAAATGCTAGCTACCAAAAATACCGTGCCAAAAATGCTTTTTATGCTCCTGTTATCATTAACTAGACTTACAAACTCTTCAAATACAACGAAAAACTTAAATTTCTCCCTTAAAATTGGGAATGCTAGGACTATGCCTCCCAATATATTAAGCAAGACTGACATGAAATATATCTGCAACATCACTCAACCCCCAAAATTCAATTGCTTACCAAAGTAGAACTGATTTCCTCTTTTGTTTACCAGGATCACACTTAATAAAACCTCATCTCTGTACTCTAAACTAGTATATAACGTATAATTGATCTTGTCTATGTAAATCATGTTATTTTCGATAAGCTTGTTGTCTAGGTATATTTCTAAGCTAGCTTTTCCTAAATCTTCATTTGGGCTTTGAATATTTATTTTAAGATATAAATTTTTATTTCCTTTCTTATACTCTATTACTACTGTGGGTTCATGTCCCAGCCTCCCTGATTTTTTAAGTTCGGGAATGAGTAGTATTTTTATAACAAATAACATTATGACAAAAAACGCTCCTAGGATTAAGTGCTTTTTTAGTCTTTGGTTATATCTGCTTTGTGTTTGAGTATTACAATCTTTGTTTCGCACAGGTGTTGATGCCTAGGGTTATAGCTTAAGCAGGGTGTTTAAATTCCACCAATAAACACTTACTCCACTTTTCTCGCCATAAAGTATGCTAAGTATTCCATCCCTAGATAGACTTTCAGCAAGAAATGTAAGGTTTGGGGGTTCAATTAAAATCATTTGCTCTTTAATTTGTCCCTTATTGTCAAGACTCCACATCAAAGTATTGAGCAGATTTTTTATATTAGTGGATGCTATTATCTTATCTTTTTGAATTCCAATGATATTGATAAAACTTTCCTGTTGATCATCTAATAAGTTTTTAGGCAGGATAATCCTGTTCTTTATTTCAAATTTTCTATTTTTGTCTAGGCTTATTGTGTATAAATGTTGATTTTTAATTCTCACGCCAAGATCGCTAATATTTTCATTAGTTCCGATGTTTTCATAATAAGTTGTCTTCACATAGATAATTTTCTTGCTTACTTCGAAGAATACTTTATCTATCGATATATTATATTTTTTTGTTTCGTCTTCAGGTATTTGTAACATATGTTTATTGACATAAACCTTGTAAAGGGGCAATAACTCGTTGTCATAAGAATATATGATGTATCCTTCACCATATATTGTTATTATAGCTATATGATTTCCGTCATCAATGTTTATGTCGTAAACTTGTGGGAATAGTGTTCCATCTTTCCCTTCCTGTCCCAGTACCTCTATGGATAAATCTTTATTTAAAATGAATATTTTCGTAAAGTATGCAATATTTTCTTTCTCATCGAATTTAGATTTTTCACTATCGAGCTTGTCTGACACTACAATAAAATCTTTTGAAGGATAGACGGCTTGGATATTTTCAAAATCTACTTTTTTGATCTTAAGGTCATGATTTGTTTTAAATATTCCATTTTGGTACGCTTGAATTAGTTTTCCATAAGAATTAAAAATCATTAATTTGTTTGCTTTTGCCTCTATAATGTATACGAGGCCGTTGTATGTTTTAATATCAAAACTTGAATTGCTAAATCTATTCTCAAGTGGTGCGATTTCTCCAGGTAGTGTTCCGAATGGTATTTCAAATTGCTTCTCGCCTAGTTCATTTAAAGTTTTAGTGTTACATGATACAATTACAGAAAGTAGGCTTAGTATGTAAATTTTGTAAAACTTTCTCATGCTTTAGATGGTATTATTTTAAATGGTTAAAAGTCAATTATTTGGGAGAATTGATACTTAGTATGTTAAGAGCGATATTTGAGGCGGCTGTTGGCTCAAAGAATAAAAGAGATTTAAAAAATTATCTTCCTGCTTTAAGGAATATTAATAGGCTCGAGTCTTGGGCACTTTCTTTGGCTGATGAAGACTTTAGTAGGGAGACGGAGAGATTTAAGGGTGAACTTAGAGAAGGTAAGACTTTGGAAAATATACTAGAGAGAGCCTTTGCTCTTTCTAGAGAAGCTGCTAGGAGGCGACTTAAGGAGAGACCTTATGATGTTCAGCTTATTGCAGGACTTGCGCTTCACCAAGGTAAAATAATAGAAATGAAGACGGGAGAGGGTAAAACTTTATCTTCTGTTCAGGCTGCTTATCTGAACAGTTTAACGGGTGATGGGGTTATCATTGTTACTGTTAATGATTATCTTGCTGAACGTGATTCAAATTGGATGAGGCCAGTTTTTGACCTTTTGGGGGTTAGTGTTGGTGTTGTGCTTTCTGATATGGATCATGGCAGAAGGAAAGTGGAATATGGTAGAGATATTACTTATGTTACAAATAATGAGCTTGGATTTGATTATTTAAGAGATAACATGCGCTTCGATTTAGCGCAGAAATCTTTAAGGAATTTTAATTACTGCATTATTGACGAGATTGATTCTATTTTAATTGATGAGGCTAGAACTCCTTTAATTATTTCAGGTTCTACTGAAGGGGATACTAGGGCTTATCTTGAAGTTAATTCTCTTGTACCCCTTTTAAAGGAATGTTCTAGGGATCCAAAAACCGGAGATTATCCTTTAGAGATTGATGATCTTGATGGAGATTTTACGGTTGATGAGAAGAGCAAGAGGATATCTTTTACGGTGAATGGATTGAATAACCTTGAGAAAATTTTGGTTTCAAGAGGCATAATTAAGGGGTCTATGTATGTTGATCCTAATTTTAATTATGTTCATTATATGACCCAAGCTCTAAAGGCTCATTTGCTTTTTTTAAAGGATAGAGAATATATTGTTGGAGATTCTGGAGTTGAGATTGTTGATGAGTTTACGGGTCGTGTTTTAACGGGACGAAGATATTCTGATGGATTACACCAAGCTATTGAAGCAAAGGAGGGTGTTAGGGTTGCGAGTGAAAATAAGACCATGGCAACAATTACATTTCAGAATTTGTTTAGGATGTTTAAGAAGATTTCTGGTATGACGGGTACGGCTGATACGGAGGCTAAGGAATTTCATAGGATATACAATCTTGATGTTGTGGTTATTCCTACCAATAGGTTGGTGGCAAGAATAGACGAGGATGATATTATTTATTACACTGAGGAATTCAAGTTTAATGCGATTACTGATGAAGTTTATGAGGCTTACAATAGGGGGCAGCCTGTACTTGTTGGAACGGTCTCTATTGAGAAATCTGAAGTTTTGTCAAATATGTTTAAAAATAGAGGGATTAGGCATGAGGTACTTAATGCGAAGAATCATTTTCGCGAAGCTTTAATTATTGCCGAAGCAGGAGCAAAGCATGCTGTTACGATTGCTACTAACATGGCTGGTAGGGGTACTGACATTAAGCTTGGGGGTAATCTTGAGCATCGAGTTCGTAAGAAAATTGGGACGGGGGCGAGTCTTGAAGAGTTTCAAAGAGCTGTTTGGGAAGAAAGGGATCAGTATTTTAAAGACTATGAGGAAGTGAAAAAACTTGGTGGGCTTTATGTTATTGGTAGTGAGCGGCATGAGTCGAGAAGAATAGATAATCAACTTAGAGGTCGAGGAGGAAGGCAGGGAGATGCCGGTCGGTCAAGGTTTTATGTATCCCTTGAAGATGATTTGATGCGTCTTTTTGCAGGTGATAGTTTAAGGTCACTAATGGGGAAGCTTGGTATGGCCACAGGTGAGCCTATTGCACATTCTTTGTTGACAAGATCCCTGGTTAATGCACAAAAGAGAGTAGAAGATAGAAATTTTGAAATTAGAAAGCACCTCTTGGAATATGACGATGTTATAACGAAACATAGAGAATTTATTTATGCACAAAGAGATTCAATTCTTGCCGATGACAATATTAAGGAGCGCCTTCTTCTTTCTTTAAGGGAATATCTTGACTTTTTGTTTGATGAGGTTAAAGGTGGCGTGGTCACGGGTTCCATTTTAGGCGAAATAAATTCAATTTTTGCCCACATGATGGAGGATATTGGCTCTTTGGAGGGAGTTAGTATTTTATATTTAAAAGATAGATTGATGGAAGTTGCTAAGACTAATTTAGCTGCGAAAGAAAATTTAATTGGTCCTGAGCTTTTAAATGAATTTCTGAGATACGAATATTTAAAAAATATTGATTTTAAGTTTCAAGAACATCTCGCAAATCTTGATTCTTTAAGAGAGTCTGTTTATCTTAGGTCTTATGCTAATAAAAATCCGATTACTGAGTACAAGGAAGAGGGTTTCATAATTTTTAGTGAGCTTGTAAAGGATATTAAGGTTGAGACTATAAGGCGAACTTTACAAATGAAGGTTGACGTTGATTCTAGTGATTATGAAAATAAGCCTCTTAAGAAAATAAGAGCTACTCATAAAAAGTTTACGGATTTCGTTTCTGGAGAAGGGAATAATGCTGGAGGTGTGCAAATAGTTAGAAGTAGTCCCAAAGTGGGGAGAAATGAACCTTGTCACTGCGGGAGTGGTAAGAAATATAAAAATTGCCATGGAAAAGGCTAGAGAGGAGGATTTTGTGTTTAAATTGCCAGAACTTGGTTACGCTTATGATGCATTGGAGCCATATATCGATGCTAGAACTGTGGAACTTCACCATAGTAAACATCACAACGCGTATACAGTAAATTTAAATTCTGCCCTTGAGAAAGCAGAAATAAATTATTCTGAAGATATTGAAAGTGTATTAAAGAATATTCAACGTTTTCCTCAGGAATTACAAACGACGATAAGAAATAATGGCGGTGGGTATTCTAATCATGCCATGTATTTTAGGGTGCTAAGGCCTGGGAATAGAGATAATATTTTAGAGAATTTTGAAGAACATGTTAATACTACTTTTGGAAGCCTTGATAAGCTTAAGGTGGCTTTAAAGGATTCAGCTATGAAGATTTTTGGAAGTGGTTGGGCATGGTTAGTCCTTCATGCAAAAAAGGAATTGCAAATAGTAGCAAGATTAAATCAAGACAGTCCTTTGATGGAAGACTACAAACCTGTTTTAGGTATTGATGTTTGGGAGCATGCATACTACCTTAAATATCAAAATAGAAGAGCTGATTATCTTGATGCATTCTTCAAGGTCCTAAATTGGGAAGAAGTTTCAAGAGTGTACAACGAGATAATAGAGTGATGTTGTTTTAAGGACTTTGAGGCCAATCTGGGTAGGGAGAGTCAAAGGGGGCGCTTTCTCCTATCAGCAGGTTTGTGGCTAATTACTAGGTTGAAAATATTACACGTCGTTATCGAAATTATCTTTTTCGATATCGTTGAAGTATTTTACCGTGCCGACCTTAAGTTCATGCGTTGCAGATTCATCCGAGACGATAATTGCTTTTGCGTGTAGCTGTAGGGCGCTAATTGTCCACATGTGGTTAACTCCGCTTTCGATTGCATGTTTTAATGCTCTCGCCTTGTTGTGCCCGTTTACAATAATTAGCACTTCTTTTGAGTCCATGATAGTTCCTACTCCTACAGTCAATGCACTTTTGGGAACTTTATTAACATCGTTGTCGAAAAATCTTGAATTTGCAATGATTGTGTCCTGAGTTAAGGTTTTAACCCTTGTTCTTGATTGAAGAGATGATCCTGGTTCGTTAAAAGCAATATGGCCGTCAGGGCCAATTCCGCCCACAAAAAGTTCAATTCCACCATAGGATTTAATTTTTTTCTCATAATCTTCGCATTCTTGATAGGGGTTAGTAGCATTACCATCTAGAATATTTACATTTTCGTTCTTTATGTCTACATGTGAGAAGAAGTTATTCCACATGAATGAATGGTAGCTTTCGGGATGGTTTTTATCTAGTCCTACATATTCGTCCATATTAAATGTAACTACGTTTTCGAACGAAATTTTGCCAAGTTTGTACATTTCAATTAGGCTTTTATACATTCCAAGAGGAGAACTACCTGTTGGAAGACCCAAGACAAAGGGCTTTTCTTTTGTTGGTAAGAATTCTTTTATTCTCATGGCTACATGGTTGGCGGCCCACCTTGAAATATCTCTATATTCGGGTCTAATTATTAGTCTCATCTATATTTGTCTCCTTGTATTTGTAATTAAAATCAAAGTTTGTTAAATATTATTTTTGATTCTACCATTGTTAGTTTTAAGTCTAGATCCTTATCAATGACATTTATGTTTGCGTCATAACCATGACATATTAATCCTTTTTTTTCAAGATTAATTATTTTTGTTGGGTTGTATGAACTTGCTTGAATGGCGTCGCTTAAGCTATAGCCAAATTCTACTAAGTTTTTAACGCCTTGCACCATTGTAAGTGCCGATCCTGCAATTGTATCATTCTTTACTGTGTGAAATAATCCATCGTCTTTAAGATAAACTTCATCTCCATTGGCGAACAACCTTCCAGTTGTCTGTAGCGTTGGTGTTAATCCGTCGGTTACAAGAATCAATTTACTTATGTCTTTAAGCTTTCTAAGCATTAAAACAAGTTTTGGATGAATGTGATGTCCGTCAGCAATAATTTCGCAAGAAATATCACCATGGATTAAAACAGCACCTATTGCATTTGGATTTCTATGATCAAGCCTTGACATTGCATTGAAGAAATGAGTTGTGTGAAGTATTCCCACTTGAAAACCTTCAATCATATTTTCATATTTTGCATTAGTGTGACCTGCTTGAAGTGTTATGTTGTTCTGCATGCAAAACATAGCAAGCTCTCTCATTCCTTTAAGCTCAGGGGCAACCGTCATTGTAGCAATATTTGTCCTTTTCCTTCCAAAAGAATCTGTAAAAGTACCACCCGATGCTTCTATAAATTTTTTCATGATTTCAATACTTGGCTCTTGAAGATAAGAGATAGGATGAACACCCTTTTTTTCAGGAGAGAAGAAGGGCCCCTCAAGGTGAAGTCCTAAAATTTTTGCTCCCTTTTCCTTGCCCATTGCATTCGTGCATGCTTTAATAGTTGCTATCATTTCATCGATTGGACGAGGATAAAGCGTGGGCAAGAAACCCACTACGCCATACCTTGCCAAATGATGTGACATTTGAATTATCGAATCTGTAGAACATTGATCAGTTCCATAGCCGCAAAAGCCATGTATGTGATTATCATAAAGGCCTGGTGTCACGTAGTTGCCCTTAATATCAATCATCTCATATTCTCTTAGGTCAACTTTTTCAAGTCTATCAGCCGTTATGATATCAAAAATTTTACCGTCCCTAATAAGGACAGCCGAATTTTCTATTTTATCGTTTCCTGTCAGCACAGATTTCGAGTTGAATAAGCAGAAATTTGCCACATTTACTCTCCTATTGACTTAAATTTTACTATAAGCAAACGTGTTTTTAAAGTCATTTATCTTCTTAACGTGTTGGCAGTCTCACATGTTATCCACTTTGCTGATTTTCTAGGGAAATCCCGTCACTAATGTTTTAGCACCTTCTGTGTTAAACTTTCCACAGGGGGTATTTTAATGTCTTCCGGATTTTTTGTTCCAGGTGTAGATAGCAAGTATAATACTAAGGAAATCCGAGAGTCAATGCTTAAGGGCGACAAGGCTAAGATAGATACATCCTTGAAGAAGCTTGAACACCTAGAGCAGGAAAAGAGCGCTTGGCAGGTGATTAACAGGAAGGTATCTACGCTAAATTCGCTTGCAAAGCAAATTACATCTCTTAATAGCCCTTTCAATCACATGTCAGGAAGGTCTAGTAACAATGATGTACTGTCTATGTCCGCTCGTTATGGGGCTAAGAATGAAACTTATAAAATCAATGTTAATCAAATAGCAAATTCGGATGTTTTTTTATCTGCAAATTTTAAACAAAAAGAACTCGAGGTTCCTGTGGGCGATTATACGTTTTTAGTTGGGACTAAAGAGATTAAGTTTAAAAATAACGGAGATATTGTCTCTCTTGTAAGGGATATTAATAATCGCGGTAAAGGATTTTTATCCGCAAAAGTTGTCAAAAGTGATAATGCTGGTAATAGTAGACTGGTTTTGCAGTCTTTAAAGGAAGGCGAATCCAATAAACTTATTATGAGGGATGAAGCCTTAAGGCTTGCTAAAAAAATAGGTATTTTAAGTGCACTTGAAACGAATTTCACCCCAGATCTTACAGAAATTGTTAATAGTCAACGGAACAATAGTAATAACATTTCTCTTAATAAAGAAAACATTATATTGCAACCCCTCTCGGAGGTTTCAATCAGTATTCCAGAGAATATTGAGATTAGCAGTGGTAGTAAAATTAAATTTGAGATTAAATATCATGATACGGAAGATGAGGGTGTTTTAAATAAGATTGTTTTTAACCCCGGCGAGGCTACGTTCGAGGATGCTAAGGTTGAAGGCGAAGATAGCATAATTAATCTTGGGCCTGATCATAAACTTCCCTTAAAGGAAAGGAAATACATTCAAATGAATATGATTAAAATCCACAGCAATTCGGGGTCTCTAGAATTGCCACCAATAAATGTTTCTAGTGAATTTGAAAAAGTTGAAGTTGAAATCGGAGCACTTCTAGATTTAAAGGAGATAAATGTTGAGAACAAAGTTAACAACAAGGTATTTACTATTCGTGGTATTGAGATTTTTGACCCAAGAAATAGAGATGGTTATTTACCAATAAATGCTAAAAGCTTTGCAGAGAATGCGAAGTTGAGATTTGATGGGATAGATGTTGAACGTGATTCAAATGTTATTAATGATTTAATTCCCAACGTTACGTTAAATTTAAAAAAAGCATCGGAGGAAGTTATTGTTGCTCAGGTAGAGCCGGATTATGAAGGAATTAAGAAACTTTTATTGGATTTTCTTGTGGCTTACAATGAAGTTCTTGCTGAAATTAATATTGTAAATTCCAATGAAGATAATGCAGAGGGCAAGAAGTCAGATGTGTTGGAGGAGTTAACTTATTTAAGTGAGGAAAATAAGGAAGAGGCCTATAAGAATTTAGGGATTCTTAGGTCAGAATACGCATTAAAGAATCTGAAAGCAAGATTAGAATCAATCATATTCAATAGCTACAGGACTAGTGATCCTGATTTCTCCATAATAAGTCAAATAGGAGTGTTTACTAACTCTATATCTTCTTCCGGTGGACTATCTCGTTATTTACAACTTGATGAGAAAAAATTTAATGAGATAATACAAAACAACATTGACTCAGTAAGAGAGCTTTTTGCTTTTGATCTTAATGAGGATCGAATTTATGATGATGGACTTGCTAAGGTACTTGGGGATTATTTATTTCCTTTAGTAAGTTCTGGAGGGTTTATTTACAATAAAGTAAGGAGTTATGACCTTAAGATTCCTAACCAGAAGAGTGTAGTTGAGGACTACAGGAAGCAATACGAAGAACGAGAGAGGAAAGTGGAGGGAGAGCTTAATACTTTGGATTTTACTGTGAAGAAAATGAAAGAACAGGAAGGGATTCTTAAATCTTTTGATTTACAAAGACAAAATAAGTGATGAATTTAATTTATAATCGGCATTGTATTTATATTTTTCTTATTTTTGTGGTATCCTTCTTAAAAGGTGAAGGGATTCGCCAAAAAGTGGGTAATGAATCAAGGAGGAACGTTATATGATCATAAATCATAACACTTCAGCTATTAATGCTTCAAGAAACAATGGCATTAATGCTACTAATCTTAGTAAGACTCAGGAGAAGCTTTCTAGTGGTTATAGAATCAATCGTGCGTCTGACGATGCTGCTGGTATGGGTGTTGCCGGGAAAATTAATGCTCAGATTAGAGGATTGTCTCAGGCATCTAGGAATACTTCAAAGGCTATAAATTTTGTTCAAACAACAGAGGGAAACTTGAATGAAGTAGAGAAGGTGTTGGTAAGAATGAAGGAACTTGCGGTTCAGTCTGGTAATGGTACTTATTCAGATGCGGACAGGGGGTCTATTCAGATTGAAATTGAACAACTTACAGATGAAATTAATAGAATTGCTGATCAATCTCAGTATAACCAGATGCATATGTTATCAAACAAATCTGCTGCTCAGAACGTAAGAACAGCCGAGGAGCTTGGTATGCAACCTGCTAAGATTAATACACCTGGGTCATTGTCTGGGGCGCAGGCTTCATGGACTTTGAGGGTGCATGTGGGTGCAAATCAAGATGAAGCTATTGCTGTTAATATTTATGCGGCTAATGTTCCTAATCTTTTTGCCGGAGAGGGTGCACAACAAGCTCCAGCTCAAGCAGGGAATCAGCAGGAAGGGGCAGCAGCGCCGGCAGCTGCGGCAGCGCCAACACAGGGAGGGGTTAATTCTCCTATTAACGTTACAACTACTGTTGATGCTAATATGTCACTTGCGAAGATTGAAAATGCTATTAGGATGATAAGCGATCAGAGAGCTAATCTTGGTGCTTTCCAAAATAGACTTGAGTCCATTAAGAGTAGTACTGAGTACTCTATTGAGAATTTGAAGGCTTCTTATGCTCAAATTAAAGACGCTACGATGACAGATGAGGTTGTTTCATCTACAACCAATAGTATTTTGACCCAGTCTGCTATGGCGATGATAGCTCAAGCAAATCAAGTTCCACAGTATGTGTTGTCGCTTCTTAGATAAATTTGATTTTTAAGTAAAAAGGGTCTTTTAAAAGACCCTTTATTTTTGCTTACATCAAGAAAAATATGTGATGTTTTGGTATAGTTTTTGTTGGTATGTTTTCCTTGAGGTGTTTTAATTAGGAGTGCGCTTTTGTATAAGACTAGCGTTAGAGTCAGGAACCTTTATAAAACATTTTCTTATAGTAATAAGAAAAAGCAAATAGTTAGGGCTATAAACAATTATGAGGCGGGTAGGGATAGAACTGAGATTTATAAGGAATCTTCCGTTTTTATTGCAAATGCTAATATTAGCCTTGATGTTTATGAAAACGAGATTTTAGTTATTATGGGGATGTCGGGTTGTGGTAAGTCTACTTTTGTTAGATGTCTAAATGGTATATATAAAATAGATTCTGGGTCTATTTTGGTAGATAATATTGAGATGAATGATATTAATCAAAAAGATCTTTCTGCTTTAAGGAAGGATAAATTTGCAATGGTGTTTCAAAATTTTGGACTTTTCCCACATATGAATGTTTTAAGAAATGTTACTTATGGACTTGAAGTTAAGGGGATTAGCAAAAAAATTAGAATACAGAAAGCTCTTGACATATTAAAACTTGTAGGCCTTGAGGATGCTCGGTATAAATATATAAACGAACTTTCAGGTGGAATGAAACAAAGGGTAGGAATAGCACGTGCTTTGGTGGTCGACCCAGATATACTTTTAATGGACGAGGCTTTCTCAGCTCTTGATCCTTTAATCCGAGGAGAAATGCAAGATGAGCTTTTAAGATTGGTAGATAAATTGAAGAAAACAGTTGTGTTTATTACTCACGATTTAATTGAAGCTTTTAAGCTGGGCAACAGGATTGCTTTCATGAAAGATGGAGAAATTATTCAAGTAGGAAAGCCTTTAGAAATATTAGCAAATCCTAGTACGGCCTTTATAGCTAATTTTATTAAAAATCTTCCTGTTTTAAACATTTTAAAGATTAAGGATATTATTAAGGTAGATTTTGCTCTTAATATGGGTTCTGATGGATTTAATGTTATTATTGAAAGAGATGGGGATGAGTTTAGCTTGTACAATACAACTAGTCAAATAAAGTATAGTCATCTTGTTTCTTTAAAGTTAGAGTTGGATGATGAGATAAAGAGGGTTGTACATTATTTAAATAAATTAGAGTATTTAATAATAACAGATAATCAAGACGGTGTTTTTGGATATATTGATTTAGGAGAAATTGCTACTTTGCTATCAAGATAGAGCTTATGGACAGAGATTTTGTAGTGTCTAGCATAGATAGATTTTTTAACTTTTTGGTTGACAATTTTGCAGATTCTAATGGTATAGGATTTTCAAGAGTTGTTCTTTTGTTTTATGAAAATCTAAAAAAATTATTTATTTTTATTAATCCTATTTTTTTTATTGTTATTATTTGTGTTTTCAGTGTTTTATTTTTAAAGAAAAGATTAGCTTTATTGATTATGTTGGGGTTTTGTTTTATTTTGTACTTCGATCTTTGGGAAGTTTCAATGGATACTATATCGATTATTTTTGTATCTGTGTTATTTTCGGTAATTTTGGGAATTCCGGTAGGTATTTTAGGCGGATATTATTCCAAATTTTATGTATTCTTAAAGCCCATACTTGATTTAATGCAAGCAATGCCTCCGTTTATTTATTTAATACCGGCCATACCCTTTTTTGGTATGGGAACCTCTTCAGCTATTTTTGCTACAATAATTTTTGCAATGCCTCCAGTCATTAGGTATACAAGACTAGGGATTGTTCAGGTGCCGGGGGAGGTGGTTGAGGCAGCAAAATCTTTTGGGAGTAGTAATTTTCGTATTCTTTTTCAAATCCAGTTACCATTGGCTCTTCAAAGCATAATAGAGGGAATTAATCAGTCGATAATGATGGCAATATCTATGATAGTTATTGCAGCGATGGTTGGATCTTCAGGGCTTGGTAGGACTGTAATATATTCTGTTGAAAGGTTAAATTTTGGGGAAGGTTTAATATCAGGGTTAGCTGTTGTTGTGATAGCTATTATTCTAGATAGAATTATGCAGACTATTTTTATTAAATTTAGCTATTTAAATACTGATAATTACGGAATTAAGAAAGAAAATAAATTTAAAAGATTTTTAGAAATGTATAATAAGTGATGTGCGGTTGTGCGAGTGGTTGGAGGTTTGTTGATGAAGAAGCTATTTAGCAGTATTTTACTTATTCTTATTTTTTTCTTATTCTCTTGTGATAAGAATGAATCCTTGGAAACTACAAAAAAGGTCAAAATTGCATATGTTAATTGGATAGGGGAGACGGCCGCTACTAATGTTATTAAAGTAGTTTTTGAAAGAATGGGTTACAGAGTTGAAATATTTCCCGTTACAACATCTGTGATGTATCAATATTTGTCAACGGGTCAGGTAGATGGAATGGTGTCTGCTTGGATTCCAACGGCCGATAAATTTTATTATGAAAAGCTTAAGGATAAGTTTATTGATCTTGGTGCTAACTACGATGGGACGGTGCAGGGATTTGTGGTGCCAAGTTACGTTACAATTTCTAGTATTGCTGAGCTTAAGGGTAGGGGAGCTGAGTTTAAAAATAAGATAGTAGGGATAGATGCCGGGGCGGGGACGCAACTTTCTTTAGAGGAAGCTCTTAGGCTTTATGAATTGGAGAAGGAATATGAACTTATTCCTTCAAGTGAGACTGTTATGCTTGCGAGTTTGGAGGCTGCTATTAAGAAGAAGGAATGGATTGTAGTTCCTTTGTGGAAACCCCATTGGGCATTTGCCAGATATAGTGTTAAATTCTTAGATGATCCCTTGGGGTCAATGGGTGGAACGGAAAGTGTTCATACTCTTGTTAGGCTTGGACTTAAAGAGGATGATCCTGACATATTTTATTTATTTGACAACTTTTATTGGGATGATAGCTTGGCGTTGCCTTTAATGGATAAGAACTATAGGGAGCCTGGGAGAGAATATAGAAACGCCATTGAATTTGTCGATAACAATAGGGAAGTTGTTAAGAATTGGGTGCCGGAAAGATATAAAAATTTATTTGATTAATCTCTTTTTGAATTCTCTTAATGAATTTAATATTGGTTTTTCGGTTGGTAGTGATTCGATTCCTCCTTTAAATAATGAATTACATCTCAGTAGTCTTAATATGATTAGAATCAATGCTATTACAATATTATGTTTTCTTAAACATCCTAATGCATAATGTGAACAACTATGCACGTATATGCAATGAAACCCAATAATCTTGGAAAAAGTTTTTTGGTAAGCTAAAACCAATAAGATGGCTATTAGGTTGAGTGTTAGAAATAATTTTTTTAAGGTATTCATGTTTGAGATTATACTATGTTATGATTGATCCATGGCAATAAAAGCCTTGGGGTTGTAATTAATACAGATTAGGTATGACTTTGCGTCTTGGAGGAGAGTATTAAAAAATTAATGTTGATTTTTGTTTTGGTGTTTTCGTCTTATGCAGAATCCATTCAAATAACTCCTGAAGATGCTGTTCGTATGGCTTTAGAGAATAGTTTAGATGCTAGGAATGCCGAGTATAGAGAAAAGATTAAAAAATTATATAAAGATAACTCTTGGAATTTTTTCGTACCAAATTTAGGCGTTAATGCGGGACTTTCAAGGGCAGGTTCTTCTGTTACTAATGCAGAGGAGAAGGAACGTTGGGGAGTGGGACTTGGAGTCGCTGCTGATCTTGGGTTAATTCCTTCTGCTTTCAAAAGGCTTCAATTGACTATTCTTGATTATGAAAGGGCTAAAATAGACAAAGAAAAGGCTGTTAAGAGTATTAGATTGAGTGTTCTTAAAATGTATAACGAGTTGATAGCTTTAAAAATCACTTTGGAAGTTTTAGAAAGTCAGCTTAAGAATAGCAAGCTCAAATTTGATCAAGCCAGAATTGCATACAATAACGGTCTTTTGTCTGAATTAGATTATCTTGATGCTAAGCTTAGGTATGATAAGTCTCAACCTGCTTTAGATGAGCAAATTATTAATTTTGAAAAATTGAAAGAAACATTTAAATTACTAATAGGGTTGGATGTTTTGCAAGATTTTGAGACTGTAGGGGAATTGTCAGACGAGATACTAGATTTTTCGTTACTTAGTGAAGTCATAGATGTGAATGAATTGCCAGATATTAGATTATTAAATAATTCTTCTAGTAGCATTCAAAAATCCCTTGATTCCATTTGGTTAGATACTTTCTTACCGAGTTTTTCTTTTGGGATCTCTTATTCTGCTACTATTCCCTTTAATGGCAATTCAGGTGGTTTTTTGAAAGATGGATTTTCTGCTTCATTGGGGTTAAAATATAATTTAACAGGGATGTTGCCATTTTCAGGAAATTTTACAAATATATGGGATAAGGATTATCAATTAGAAATGTTGAAAAATCAAGTTTCAAATGAGATTCGTAAATTTAAATCTAGCGTTGTACACAAACGTAAAGATGTGAGAAGATATAAAGCTATCCTAGATGCTTCAAAGATGAATTTAGAGTTATCTAGGAGAAATTATCAGATGGCGTTTGATGCGTTTAATTCAGGTGGAATAGATCTTTTAAAATTAAATGACATTGAAGTTTCTTACAAAAAGAGCGATTTGCAATTTGTAAGAGATAAGCTAAATTATGCGAACGCAATTCTTGAATATAGAGATTTAATAAATGCATTGGATTGATAGGGATATTTTATGAATTTAATTCTGAATATTATGTTTAGTGTTAGGTGCTGTTTATTTTGTTTAAGTATGTTGTTTTTTTGTTCATGTAATAGGAGCACTGAGAAAGAAGTGCAAGAGGGGATGATAGGGGAGGGTGTTGATGAGCCTTATAAATTTCCAGTGATTGTCATGAAAGCTAGGAAGGGGGCTTTAAGTGATTATATCGCTTTGAATGGCGATGTAGATACCAAGGTTAAGGCGGATGTGTTTCCAGATACTGCAGGTAAAATAATGACCCTTAATGTAAGACTTGGGACTTATGTGAAGAAAGGGCAAGTAATTGCAACTCTTGATCCGTCAAAGCCAGGGGCTCTTTATTTAAAAAGCCCTGTAAAGGCTCCGATTTCTGGGTATGTTTTAACCGTTAATCGTAAAATTGGTGAAACAGTTGGACCCCAAACAAGTATTGCTTTAATAGGTAGAATAGATACGACCCAAATTAGGGCTTATGTGTCTGAGAGATATATTCTAGATGTTAAGCCTGGTAATAATGCAGTTATTGAGATTGAATCTTATCCTAGTGAAAAATTTGGAGCAAGAATTTCAGAAGTGTCTCCTGTGCTTGATATTAAGAGTCGTGCAGCTGAAGTATACCTTGATCCTGTGGGGAAGAATACAAAAAAAATGATTGTTGGGATGTTTGCAAAAGTAAAAATTGTCACTAATCACTTAAGTAATGTAATAAAAATTCCAAGCAGTGCTGTTGTAGAACGAGACGGTAGGCGTTTCGTATTCAGGATAAGCGATGATACTAAAACAGTTCAGATGCTATACCCTCTAATAGGATTTGAAGTAGATGATATTGTGTCTATTAGGGATGGAATTAACGAGGATGATTTGATTGTGGTTGAAGGTATGTCGGCTCTTTCCGATGGAGCTTATGTGAATATATCAGAGATTAGAGATGGGCTTGCAAGTGAAGACAATGTGTGATTTTATTGGAGAAAGGTATGCTAGTAAAGAAGGTCGTTGATAAGCCAATCACCATGTTAATATTGTTTTCATTAATAACTATGGTCAGTGTTTATACCTTTACAAGGTTAAAGGTAGATTTGCTACCTGCAGTTGAAAATAGTGTAATTACTATTTACACATCCTATCCGGGAGCTTCTCCGAAAGAAGTCGAGGAAAGAGTATCTAGTGTACTTGAGAGTGGTCTTGCTTCTGTAAAGAATGTAGAGAAAATAGACAGTTCATCTTCTAAGGGGGCAAGCAATATTGTTATTAAATTTCATCATGGATCTAACTTGGATTTGGCTTTAAATGAGGTAAGAGATGCATTTGAATCTTTAAAAGATCTTTTACCCAAAGAGGCTAGCTCACCTAAGATTATGAGATTTCGTTCGGGTGATATACCAGTATTGACTTTTGTTATCTACTCAGATAGATCTGTCTCAGAGCTTAGGAAGTATGCGGTTAGTATTATCAAGTCTAAATTGGAGAGCCTTAATGGGGTTGGTTTTGTTGAGGTTTTAGGCGGGAGTGATAAAAATATTTTAATTGAAATTTCTCAAAACAAACTGGAGTCATATGGGCTTACTTTGTCAGAGATAGCAACCTCAATTTCTTCTCAAAATTTTGAATTGTCGGTAGGCAACATAACAGATAACGGGTTGCAGTACCTTGCACAAGTGACTGCAAGATTTGCTTCAATTAAGGATTTGGAAAATGTGGTTGTTTCTTATAGAAATCCTGATAACTATTCTACGGATAGTGTCTCTCCTGTTCAGGTCAAGCTTAAAGATATTGCAACAATTAAGAGTACCTTTAAAGAATTAGAGGCTTACAGTTACTATAATGGTAAACCTTCTATTGTGTTAAATGTGCAGAAACATAGCGATGCAAGTCCTGTTACAGTTTCAAGTGTAGTTAATGCAGAAATTGATAAAATCAAGCTTTTGCTTCCAAGAGATATATCCTTAGATCTTGTATCGGATACATCTGAATTTATTAAAGAATCTATTTCTTCTGTCACAGGTTCAGCTTACTATGGAGCAATTCTTGCAATATGTATTATTTTTTTCTTCTTAAGAAGTCTTAGGGCAACGATTATTATTGGAATTTCAATACCATTGGCTGTAATTATTACCTTTTGTTTGATGTATTTTGCAAATGTTTCGCTTAACTTGTTAAGTCTTTCGGGACTTGCCTTGGGAGTTGGTATGCTTGTTGATTGCTCTATTTCTGTAATATGTAATATATACAAGTATAGACAAAAGGGGACAAAGATTATTCCATCTGCAATACTTGGAACTCAAGAAATGATGCTTCCGATTGTGTCTTCGACTTTAACATCAATTTGTGTTTTTGCTCCCGTTCTTGTTTTTAGGTCTGAGTTAGGATTTATTGCTGATGTGGTTAGGGATTTTGCCTTTACCATCGTCATATCTCTAGCAACTTCTTTATTTGTTGCAATTTTTTTAGTGCCTGTTCTTGCGACTCACTACGTAGGTCTTTACACTACTTTTCAAAAACCCATTAAAAATAAATTTATTAAGAGGGTTGATGATTTATTTTATAGGATTTATCATGTTGGAGAAGTTTTTTATGTTAACTTGCTAAAGTGTGTTTTGGCTCACAAAGTAATTTTTTCATTCATTATTATTTTTAGTTTTTTTTTAAGTTTATTTTCTTTTTTATTTTTAAATGTATCTTCTGGGCCCAGTATTAGGTCTCCTTTCATTAATTTTACTTTTCAGTTTCCGGATAGGATAAATTTGGAAAGTTCAAAATTTTATGCGGGTAAGTTTTTAGAAGTCATAAAAGATGAAATTAAAGTTTACAAGAGCATCATTACCCAAGTGTATTCAAGTGAAGTGAATTTTCAAGTTAGATTGTTTTCTGAGGCGGAGAAAGGTGAGAAAATTGTTGAGAACCCGGAAATTCTTCAATATAGAGTTTACGATCGCATTGCAGAGCTTTATCCTTATTTAAGTACTAAAGCTTCTACGGGAGGGGGGGGATTTTTTGGAGGCTCTCCTATTGACATTAGGATTATTGCTGCTGATTTTGAGGCCGCAAGAGATTATGGAAATTTATTGGTCAGTGCCTTAAAGAGGGAATTCCCTAACCTTGTAAATATTAGACTTAATGTAAAAGAAGAAGAAAATCAAATTAGTGTGGATATAGATAGAGATAGAGTTTATTCTTATGGAATTAGTATGAGTGATCTTTCTAGAGAGATTAAGGCTAATATTGATGGAATTTCTGCAGGTAAATATATGGAGAACGGCTTAAATTACGATATTTTACTCAGACTTGACAGGCGTGATATTGCTAATTTAAAAGATTTGGATAAGATATTTATTAAAAATACATCGGGAGTTAAGATCCCTCTCTCTTCAGTAGCTAAGCTGAAAAAAACAAAGGGAGTTGGAGTTATCTTCAGGGAAGATCAATCTCCAGTAGTTCGTCTTAAGGCTGGTATTCCTCCAGGTGAAAATTTGGCTTTAATCACAACAAAGGTGACAGATTTTGTAACTAATAAATTTCCCCAAAGGGATGGTGTATTGGTTGATTTTAAAGGGGAGTATGACTCATTTACTAAAAATATGGAACAATTTAAGGTCGTAATTTTTATGGCTATTTTGCTTGTATTTGGCATAATGGCATCTCAGTTTGAATCTCTTTTAAAGCCATTTATTATTTTTTTTACAATACCACTGACTGTGGTGGGTGTTGTGCTTATTCATCTTATAACAAGAGAAACCATTTCTGTTTTTACAGGAATTGGTATGCTTATGCTTGTTGGAGTTGTTGTTAATACGGGTATTGTTTTAATAGATTATATTAATTTACTAGTTAAGAGGGGTTTTGAGCTTAAAGAAGCAGTGCTTGAGGGCGGTAGATCTAGGTTTAGGCCTGTTTTAATGTCTGCCTTAACATCAATCATAGGTCTTATTCCCATTGCATTTTCAGATACGAGTGGGGGTGTGCTTGTAAAGCCTATTGCTATTACCTTTATAGGCGGAATGACAGCTAGTACATTTCTTACTTTACTTTTTATTCCTATGGTTTTTGAGATTTTTGCTAAAATCTCTGTAAAAAATTTCATCTTTTCAAAGTCATTACAATTGGCCGATAAGAGTTCTTCACAGAAAAACATAGAAAATGTTGATTATGTTAAAGACAATGATGAAGTTGATAACTTCTTTGTTGAAGAGGAGGATGATTAGTAGGATTTTGTATGTATAGAGTAGAAATAATTTCTAACTTATCTTTAGAACACGATCTTCATGAGCGTATTAATGGGATGGAAAAAGAGTTAGGTGAGTCTATATATTACTCAAAGATATATAATGTTCACGGGAAAGGAAGAAAGGGCGAAAAACAGGCTAATGGAGTTTGGCCTGAAGAAAATTTTATTCTTATAGTCTATACTGGTGATTTAATTGTTATGGAAGGGTTAAAAAATATTGTGGAAGTTTTGGATAAGGAATATCCTACAGAGGGAATTAGATTTTTTGTTATGGGTGTTTGATATTTGAGTACGCTGTATCATGCATAGAGCTAAAAAGCAATATCTTCTAGCCTTGTTGAATTTATTGTTTTTTCGTTAATTATTTGTAATATTTGTTTTTTGTGGTACCATACTATGGTGGGGGGGGGGTATTGTTGAAGAATGGATTTACAATTTATTGATTTAAGATGGTATAATTAGAGCGTAACACCGTGGGTGTTGAGTGAGATTGTATGTCAATAGTAAGGTCATTTTTTGAGGTTGCCGGTAGGCGTGATGATGGGGTCGCTCAAGTATGTAGGAGTGGCAAGGGTTATTTGAGGGTTACTTACAAAGATTTAAGAGATGATGTTTTAAGATTTGCTTCGTTTTTGAAGGGGGTGGGTCTAGGTTATCGGGATAAGGTGTTTATTTGTTCCGAAAATAGGAGCGAGTGGACCGTTATAGATTTTGCAATTTTGTCTTTGGGTGCTGTTGATGTGCCTAAGGGGGCTGATGTCACTCTTCTTGAAGCAGAGGCGATTATTAATTCTGTTGTTCCTAGCATAGTAATAGTTGAAAATCTAAATTTGCTTAATTTGATTTCTCAGGTTAAATTTCAAATAAAGCCCATTATTATTGTCATTGATGATTTATCGGATAGGGATAGGGAAAAATTTAATGACTTTAAGATCTACTCTTACAGAGAGTGTGTCTCGATTGGGGATAGAGAGAGGAGAGATGATGAGATTATTAAGGCTTTAAACGGTGTTAATGGCCACGATGTGGCCACTATAATATACACTTCTGGTACTACGGGAAGTCCTAAAGGGGTGGTGCTTTCGCATTCTAATCTTCTTTATCAGGTGTCCAGCTTTGGTCGGATGGCTAATACTAGCGAAGGTCAGATATTTATGTGTATCTTGCCGATTTGGCATTCGTTTCAGAGGTCATTTTCTTACAATATTTTTCTTAAGGGTATGGTTTGTTTATTTTCAAGTATTGTGCCAAGAAATATGCTTGATGATATTAAAAGTATTAACCCTCATTATATTGCTGCTGTGCCTAGGCTTTGGATTGCTATAAGGCAAAATATTTACAAAGAGGTGGCAAAGAAGTCATTCTTAGCTAGGTTGTTGTTTAAGTTTTTTGTTGGTGTTGCCTGTTTGAATGATGTTTTTTATCGGATAACTAGGGGGCTATATCCTGATAATGGATTTGATTTGTTAATGCCTGTAAAAAAGGTGGTGGGGGTGTTGGGTTTAGTTACATTGTTTCCTCTTAGGGCTTTGGGTGATTTAGTGATATTTAATAAAATAAGGAGAGTTTTAGGCAACAATTTTGTTGTAGGTATTACCGGTGGTGGCAGTATGGCTTTGTCTGTTGTCAGATTTTTTAATTCAATTGGGATTGAGCTTGCTAATGCTTATGGCTTAACGGAGGCAGCTCCTGGTGTTGCTTCTAATGAACAGGGAAGGACGATACTTGGAACTTGTGGTAGGATACTACCTGGGACTATTGCTGAGATTAGAGATGAGGATGGTAATAAGCTTAAGAAACCTGGGAAGGGTGTTTTGTTTGTTAAGGGACCTCAGGTCATGCTTGGGTATTACCAAGATGAGACGGCTACAAGGCAGGTTATTGGGTCTGATGGATTTTTAAATACGGGGGATATTGTTAAGTTATCGAAGGATGATGTTGTTCAGGTTGTTGGGAGAGAAAAGGACACTATTGTTCTAAATAATGGGGAGAATATTGAACCTGCGCCCATTGAAGTCAAGCTTGAAGAGTCTTTATTAATAGAAAAGGCTGTTGTGGTCGGGCAGGATCAAAAATTCTTGGGAGCATTAATTCTTCCTAATTTTGAAGAGATAAATAAGTATTTAGAAAACATGGGACAGAAGATTCTTGATCTTGATAATAGACGTCAGATTATTGCTAATAATGTAGTTCTCAAGGCTATTAACGACGAGATAAGAAAACTTATCAACAGAGCCAATGGGTTTAAGCCCTTTGAGCAGATATTAAAATTTACTCTTTTGGAAAAGCCGTTTGAGGTGGGAAAGGAGATGTCAATCAAGATGGATATTAAGCGCAACTATATTTTAAGTTTTTATAGAAATGAAATAAAGAATTTGTTTTCTTAATTTACCTGAGGTTTATTTCAAGGGTGTCTATGTCTTTTATTTTTGTGTTAGGGGGGGGGGATTGCTTGTATACAAATCCGTTTCCTTCTATCTTTATTTTTGTGTTCGTGTAAGTTTTCAATATTTTCATTAAGTCCCTTTTAGAAATTCCTGTGAGATTTGGTATGTGTTTTGCCTTATCATGTTCTATTGCGGGCTTTGGCAGGTTAATTTTTGAGGGTAGTTTGATTTTGTTGTATTTGTCTATATTAGTGCGATACTCAATTAGTTCTATTATTTCTTTTGCCATTGGGGCGGCGATTCTTGTTCCGTATATTATTTTTTTAGGGTATCTGTATACAATGTATATGATGTATTGTGGGTCTTCTGTGGGATATATGACTAATATCGATGATGTATAGTCTTCTTCTGAATATTTCCCTGTGGCTTTGTCAATGACTTGTGAGGTTCCGCTTTTTGCTGAGATATTTATATTTTTTATCTTAAGTTTTGGTATCCCGCCCTTGTTTACAACTTCTCTCATCATTTTTAAAACTCCTTGTGCTGTACTGCTAGATATTACTTTTCTGATTTCTTCTTTTTGAAATTCTTGAATTGTATTTTCCATTTCATTACTGATTTTTTTTATGATCTTTGGCTTTATCATAATTCCGTTGTTGCTTAGTACGCTAGCAGCTTGCAGAATTTGAATGGCTGATACTCCTATTTCTTGTCCGAATCCGATTGTGGGTTTACTTCTTCCTGACCATTTGGAGTGATGCTTTAGCAGTCCTTTTGTCTCTCCAGGAAAAGGGAATCCGACTTTCTCTCCAAAACCGAAATCAAGGAGTTTTGCATAAAAATACTCATTACTTACTTTATCTGTAATGTGGGCTATTCCCACATTCGATGAATGGATTAAAATCCCACTAGAATCAATGTAATCATAAGGAGGATTTAAGGTTTTTATTGTAATTATTTCTCCAGATTTAAATTTTTTTTGATATATGCCGTTATCTAAAAATTTTTCATTTAGATTTAGGCGACCACTGTCCAATATAATTGCAACTGTGAAAATCTTGTTAATACTGCCAGGTTCATAAGTCAAGGAAGTGGCAAAATTATTCCATATATCTTTGGGGTATTTTGAATAATAGTTAGCATCATATTGTGGAAATTGAAGCATGGACAGAATATCTCCGTTCTTGGCGTCCATTATAATAGCAAGCATACTTTCAGGATTATTTTCTTTAAAGTATTTCTTAGTTATTTGATTTACACTCCTTTGTAGGTCTATGTCTATTGTTAGGTATATGTTGTTTGTAGTCAGGTGTTCGTTTATGGATTGTTGTTTGGTTAGGTCTTGATTTAGTGTGCTATTTAAAGATAATTCAATCCCGTTAAGCCCAATATTGTCAGTACCTACAAATCCTGTAATGTTACTTGCTAGACCTCTGAAAGGATAAATTCTTGTATGATTAGGATAAAGAGTGATTTCTTTTAATCTTCCCTCTGATTGAATTCTTTTAATCAAATCAGATTCTTCTCTTGGAACTTTTCTTTTTATGTATATGAAGCCTTTTTTCTCTGATAATTCTTTCTTAAGCATTTCGGGTTCAATCTTAAGAATTGCTCCAAGGGTTTCTGACATATTTACAATATCTTTTATTTTATTTGTATCTGTACCAACCGAATATGATTGTGAGGAGAAAGCCATTACTTTGCCATTTCTATCATAGATGTTTCCTCTTTTTGAAGTAAAGTCTATATTATTAGGGAAATAGATTGTATTTTTAAAAGACATCAGAACAAAGTACTTGTAAATCGATAATAATGTGATTATTAAGAAGACCATAAGAACTATATTTAATCTCAACTTATTGGTGAAATTTTTATGCATTAAGTATTGTTAGTGCTCCTTACGTGTAACAAACATTAAATTGTTAAGAATTTAAATATTAAATTTTTCTCGTATTTATAATATCATATTACGATAAGATTAAATTTGAAATTGGCAGAGGTTTAAACAAAGTGAACGTTAGGACTTTAAAAGGCTTTAGAGATTATTTACCCAAGGAAGCGTTAATTCGTACCCATGTGGTAAAGCAAATATATAGTGTTCTTATGTCATATAATTTTGATTTAATAGACACTCCCATACTTGAATATTCCGAGTTTCTTTTCATGAAAGGTGGAGATGAAGTAGAGAAGCAAGCTTATAGATTTAAGGATAATGGCGGTAGAGATGTTGCTATGCGTTTTGATCTGACGGTTCCTTTCGCAAGGTTTATTGCCACCAATAGAGCTAAAATTAAATTTCCTTTTAAAAGATTTCAGATAGGAAAGGTGTTCAGAGGTGAAAATACTCAAAGGGGAAGATATAGAGAATTTATGCAATTTGATTTTGACATGATAGGTGAGGATACTTTTCAAAGTGATGCTGAAATTTTATCTATTGTTTATTGTGGCCTTGAGGAGGTTTTTTTAAATTTTATAGAAGGTATTCATAGAAAGTTTATTATACATTTCTCTCATGTTGGAATATTGCATTCTTATGTAAAGATGTTAGGGCTGACTGATAAGAGTGTTTTTATTTTAAGAAATGTAGACAAATTAGATAAAATTGGAGTTGAGAACGTTAAGAAAAATCTGCTTACAGAGCTAAGTGAAGAACATGTTGATTTGATATTGAAATTTATAAATTTACAAGGAACTTTTTGGAATAAATTGGAGACTCTGAAAAATATTTTAGGGGATAATGATGCTATTAAAAGACTTGGGGATGTTTTTGTGCATTTGAGTTCGCTGGGGATTCAAGATGCTTTTAATTTAAATCTTAAGATAGTACGTGGGCTTGATTATTATACTGGGGTTGTATTTGAAGCGGAGATATCAGGAATTGATATGGGTAGTATTTGTAGTGGAGGAAGATACGATAATTTAGTGTCGTCATTTTCTAATTCTTTGCAAAAAGTTTCAGGAGTTGGAGGATCCTTCGGGGTTGATAGAATCAAAGATGTGATAGACAATGAGAAATTTAGTTATATTAAATTGTTTGTTACTAAAGCCAGTTCTAGAGTATTGATTGTTAATATAGACAGTGGGCTTGAAGCTTATTATTATAAACTTGCAGATAGATTTAGGAGGCATGATTATTCTAAGTCGAACAATATTGCTTGCGAGGTATATCCAAAGAACAAAGATGGTAAAAATATTAAGGAGCAAATTGAATATGCCCTTAATAAGGATATAAGATTTTTGGTTTTTGTTGGGCAAGAGGAATATAGAGAAGATAAGATAAGGGTGAGAGATTTAACTAAAAAGGAAGAGTTGTTATTATCTTTCAGTGAGGCCATAAAAGTTATTAAGGGGAATGATAAGTTTTTATGTACACCTTTTTAATTTAAATGAGCCTAAATTAATTTTAACAGTATATTTGAAGGGAATTAGCTTTTTGATTTCTCTATTGTTCGAATTGTAATTGCATTTAGGGTAAGTTTGTTTTTGGTGTAGTCTATTTGCCCAAGTATTTCAACTGAGTCTTTAGAGTCGATATCAATGTCAAAAGTTGTTTTTGCTGTGATAATACCCTCAAGGGCGCTCTTGTTGTATCCTACGTAAAAATCAAAATAAACTATGCTATCTCTCTTCTCAATATTATTTACAATCCCTTCCCATTTTACATATGCATTTGAATAAATTAATGGAGTTTTTTTAATTTTTTTTAAATCCAAGTAGTCATTAAATGTAATAAAATCTGGTCGTGATATAAAACTAGCGAGATTCTTAGCTTTAAGTTTAATTGATTCTGATGCGTTTGAGTTTAGTATTTTGTTTATTTCAATTCTTGCGAAGTTATCTTTATTTTCCTTTAGGTGAGTTTTTATTTTTTGAAATGAATTTTTGATTTCAGTTTCGGTTAATATGAATACAAATTGTCCTTCATCGTTTTCGATCTTCTCTTTGTTATTTATTTTAATGTCATCAATGTATGCTGTTATGTTATTGATATTTTTTTTATTTTTTGATTTTGAGATAGATTGCGGCGTGAACACTTCTTTAGAATCTGTAAATAAGAATATTGCTGACACTAGGGAAACAAGCCCCACCACCGCTGCCGATATTTTAATTGACCCGGATAAGGTTTCCCCTCTTTTAGCTTTGATTTCTGGAAACAATTTATCATACATGTTTCTTTTGTTTAAAAATAGAGTTCCCTGAATTGGATTTCTTCGGATAGTTTCTAAAGAAAGTTCTGAGCGTTTTGTGTCTTGATTTTCTTCTATCATTTTAAGCCATATCCGTATGGCCATATCTTCCTTGCCTTGGGCTACTAATAGTATTGCAATTGATTGCTTGATATCCGGGTCTGTTGGGTTTAATGTGTAGGCTTTCTTTAGATATGTTTGAGCGTTTGTTAAATTGCCCATTCTAAGGTAAGCCATCCCTAAAATGTAATGATAGAAGTAGTAATTTTTATACAAAAAAATTTCCTTTTCTAAAAGCTTGACTACCTCGGAATATCTTTGAGAGTTGTAATAGTAAATGGAGTTACTAATAATCTTATTAGGCTTCATAAGTTAGAAGATACCCTCATGATTTTATTTTTAACATCGCTACATATAGATTTTATCTTAAAAAAATAATAAATAAAATATTGTTTTTTGTTTAAAAAAGTCAGGTTTGACTAAAGAATGATTAATGATATAATTTACACAGGTTCTTTTGGGATTTATTTAAATTATGAAGTGGTGGGAATGTGTCATCGGAAAAAATCACGGAATTAACTAAGGAGATTTACTTAAACTTCAGGAAAGGTGACTTTAGGACAGCTTTGGTGAAATCGGAGGAAGCGCATTCTCTTGATTTTGATAATGTTGAAGTTTTAACTGCGCTTAAGAGTTCTGTGTATTGGAATGGCCAGGTTGAAAGCCTTGATAGAATAGGCAAAGAGTATGAGAGGGCTGAGTTTTTAATAAGGGAATGGAATAATTTTGCAAGAAGATATTTAAAGAAGATGGATTTTGATTTTATTCAAGGGCGTAATTCAATTAAATATTTTGTATTCCAATTGTGCTTAGGAATATACAAAAATATATACAAGTTGCAACCAGAAAACCTAGATGTTTTAACAAAGATTGCTAAGTCTTACAAGGGGATGGGTAATTATGAGAAGGCTATAACTGTTTTCTTACAGATATTGGGAGATGCTAAGGAAAATTCAGATGTGGTAGCCGAGCTTGCGGATTCTTATGCTCTTATTGATGAGATTAAGGAAGCTAAGGTATTGTTTAGAGAAGCTTTTTTTATTAATCCTCAAAAGATAGATATAGATGCCCTTGAATCTGAGATGATACTTAAATTGGTAGAAACTATCAAGTGTGATAGGAATGTATCCGACACTCTTATTAAGGAGTGGATACCTGTTTATGGGACGTTGAATGGCGTTTTTAATATAAAGAGAGAATTAAGGCCTATTGAACTTGGACATTTAAAACAGTCTGTTTATAGTTTGCGTAATGAGCTTAGGGCAAAATCTTATAGGTCAATAAACGAGAGCGTATTGCTTCCAAGGCTTATTAATAAGTATTTTTGGCTTATTGATCACTATGTGAGGATAAAAGAAGACCGGGTGCGAATTGATGAAATTTTATCTTATATTAAAGAGATAGATATAGGGGTGTATCAGCAATACGTGAATTAAGTTTAATAAAATTGATATTAGGAGAGTTTAATGTCTAATATTACTATAGAAAGATTAGATGATGTTTTGCAAGAGGATAAGTGGACAAGAATAGTTGTTAATAATTATTCTCTTGCTAAGATAAAAGAATTGGATGAGTTGGTAGAAGATATAATTTCTGAAAGTTTAACGGAGGAGGCTTTAGATATTTGTGGTAAGCACTTAAAGGATGTCAAGAAGAGTATTGCTGGTCTTTATGTTTCGGGTATGCTTATATATAGCAGGAGGCCCCTTAATGATATGAGCTTGCTTACAGTTGTGGATTTGTTTTCTCAAAATCTTAAGTGGACTCTTGTTGAGCATATATGTAATAAGATGCTTTTAATTTCTGAGAATAAACATGCTCTTTATACTCTTGCAAAGATATATGCTCAAAATAATGAAAATAATGATAAACTTCCAGATATCTGGATGCGCATTGTTGAGGCTGATGCTGATGACACTACTTTTGTAAGACAACTTGCTTCTCATTATGAAAATATTGATTTACAGAAGTCTATATATTTTTTTAGGAAAGCTATTTATCGTTTTATTGAAAAAAAGCAGATGTCAGGTGTTAGAGAGATATGGGCGAAGCTAACTCGATATGTATCTGACGATTTTGATTCTTTTCTTCTTATACTGGCAAAGGTTGAAAAGGAACTTGGCTTTAAAAAGGTTGTAGTTCTTTATGAAGACTTATATGAGCATTATTCTGCAAGTGGGAATGTGGATGAAACGATAGAGATTTTAAAAGGGATTTTAAAGCTTGACAATAAAAACCAGAAGGCAAGAGAAAATTTAGTTATTTTTTTAAGGGAGAAGTATAAGGAAGTTAAAAATATTGAAGAGTATCTTGAGAAATCCGATATTGAAAACCTTGATAAGAATTTTGTTGATGTCTACTCGGATTTTGAAAAATATTTATTCTTTGCTAGGGGTAATTTTGTATATCATCAAACTTGGTCTGTTGGAATAGTTAAGGACGTAAATGATCAGGGTATTGTGGTGGATTTTTTGTCCAAGAGGGGGCATTTTATTAGTTTTGATATGGCTATGTCTGCGTTGGCTCCTCTTGAAAAAGAAGATATAAGAGTTTTAAAGGCTACTAGGCCGAAAGAGGAACTTATAGAAAATATTAAAAGGGATGTTGAATGGGCATTGAGGATAATTATTAAGAGCTATAAGTCAATCGATCTTAAGGGAATTAAAAAGGAGCTTGTTCCAAGTTTAATGACTCAAAATGTCTGGAATGCTTGGAGTATTAAAGCGAAGCAAATTTTAAAGGATAATCCTCATTTTGTGATGGCGTCCGGGAAGATTGATCATTATGTATACAATGAAAGGGCTTCTAATTTCAATGAAAAAGTTTACGACAAGTTTAAAGTGGAGAAAGATTTTTATAAGAGATATGAAATTTTTATGAACTATTGTAATGTTAGTGGTGTTGTCAGGAATTCGCATGTTGCGGAGGAAATGCTTAATTATTTTTTAATTTATGTGAATAATTTTACAAAAGTTGATCATTATGTTATAAGTTCTTATGTAATACTTAAATCTTTAAAAAATTCTGAAAGTGAACTTGCTTCGAAGATTAATATGGAGAAGGATATCAATTTGGAGGTTCTTTTAAGGGAATACTCTAGGGATGTTGTTGATCTTTTTGATTCGATTTTGAATGCAGAAATCAAAAGGGAATTGACTTCTCTCGTTAAGGAAGAATTGTCTAATTGGGTTGTTTATTATAAGAAGCTTTTTCCTCACGTTGTTAACAAAAAGCTGATCGATGCCCTTTACAGGGAAGATGTAGGAGAGACAGAGCAACTTTTCAATTATATCGTAAAAAATTATAAGGTATATAAAGACGCATATATTTGGCTTTTAAAGCATCATAGTTCTTATTCACTTAATTTGGAATATGCTGACTCAGAGCTGTTGGTAAATTTAATCAAGATCTTAGCTGACAGTGTTATCAAGATTAACAATAAAAGCAATTCTGTTGCTAATAAGAGAACTTATAAGATGGTTATTAATCTTTTGATTAAAGATAGATATCTTAACACAGTTTTAAGTGAAATCATGGATGAGGAACTTGCCAAGAGGTTGTATATGACTTGTTTTTATATAAAAGATTTTCCACCAAAGGACCTCTTAGCTATTAAGACTGCGATAAGAGCTGTATTTGATGATATTGAATTTGAGGATGAGAAAATTCAAGTCTCAGGAGATAAAACCGAAGTAGGGTTTTTAACTATTTTGAGCTCTTTGAATAGAAAGCAGAAAGAGTTGCAACATTTAAAGGATGTGGAGATTCCGGAAAATTCGAAAGAGATTGGTAAGGCGCGTGAACTTGGTGATTTGAAGGAAAATGCGGAGTATCACTCTGCAAAGGAGAGGCAGCAGTTTTTAACAAAAAAATTGAATTCTCTTATGTTAGAGATAGAAGTAGCTAAAGTTATTGATATTAAAGAGCTTCAAAGTAATGTTGTTGGGTTTGGAACAAGGGTTACTATCCTTAATAAGGACACAGGACAGGAAGAATCTTACCTAATATTTGGACCTTGGGAGTCAAAGCCTGATGAGGGTATTATCTCTTATAAGTCTCCTTTTGGAGAAAATTTGCTGGATGCTAAGGAAGGCGATGATCTTGATTTTGTGATAAATGATGTTCGTTTTAGGTATTGCGTTAAAAAAATAGAGGCTGCTAGGATAAATTAAAAGAGAGAATATGTCGCATTTAAGAGGCAAAGAGAGACTGGAGGGGATAGTATGAGTGACAAGTTAAATAAGGAAAAGGCCATTGAACTTGCTAGGATTCAGATAGAAAAAGATTTTGGAAAGGGAAGCCTTATTAAGATGGGGGAATCTCCTGTGGGTAGGGGAATAGAGATTATACCGAGTGGGTCTATTTTACTTGATGAGGCAATGGGTGTTGGGGGATATCCTAAGGGAAGGATAGTGGAGATATTTGGGCCGGAGTCTTCCGGGAAGACTACTTTGACTCTTCAAGCAATTGCTGAGGTACAAAAGGGAGGTGGGATAGCGGCTTTTATTGATGCTGAGCATGCTCTTGATCCTGCTTATGCAAGGGCTTTGGGTGTAAATACTGATGAGCTTTGGCTTAGCCAGCCTGATACGGGAGAACAGGCACTTGAAATTGCTGAATATTTAATTAGGAGTGGGGGGGTTGATTTGATTGTTGTTGATTCTGTTGCAGCTTTAACTCCCCAGGCAGAGATAGATGGAGAAATGGGTGACGCTCATATTGGACTACAGGCGAGATTGATGAGCAAGGCTTTAAGAAAGATTACTGGAATACTATCTAAGGCTAACTCTTGTATTATGTTTATTAACCAAATAAGAATGAGGATAGGTGTTATGTTCGGAAATCCGGAAACTACTACGGGGGGGAATGCTTTAAAATTTTATTCTTCGCTTCGGCTTGAGGTTAGGAAGATTGAGCAGGTTACGGGAAGTTCTTCGGATGATGTTGTTGGGAATAAAATAAGAGTTAAGGTTGTTAAGAACAAGGTGGCTCCTCCCTTTCGTAAGGTAGAGCTTGTCATTTATTTTGGGAAAGGTATTTCTCGTGAGGCTAGTATTTTAGATGCTTCGGTTAAATATGGCTTAATACAAAAAACGGGTTCTTGGTATTCTATGGGAAGTGATAAATTAGGACAGGGTAGGGAAAGTGTTATTAACTATCTTGTTGAAGAAAAAGAGCTTGCTGGTGAACTTGAGGGCAAGCTTAGGAAAGTAATTTTTAAAGATTTTTTTGAAACTGGGGATTTGAAAGATGGAAACTAGTTTGGCTTTAAGTGAGGGAAGTGTTGAAAGAAGAAATTAAGGGACTTAGGGTTCACGTTTTTTTAGCAGGAAAGGGCATAGGCTCAAGGAGGCGTTGCGAAGATTTTATTAAAAAAAAAATGTAAAAATAAATGGTGTCCTTGCTGAACTTGGAGATAAAGTAAGCTTGGGTGATAGAGTGGAGTGTGAGGGACGTGTATTTGTTTTTAGGGGCCCAAGAATTGAAAATAGGCTTTATGTTGCTCTACACAAGCCCAGAAATTATTTGTGTTCTACTTTTGATCCAGGTGGAAGGAAATTAGCAATATCTTTGGTTCAGCCTTTGTTTCAAGAGAGGTTGTTTTCAATGGGTAGACTTGATTTTAAGAGTTCTGGTCTTTTGCTTTTCACTAATGATGGGCAGTTTGCAAATGGTGTTGTTCATCCAAAGGGTGAGATAGAAAAGGAATATTTAGTTGAGACTAAGAAAGATATTGATGAGCGCTTGCTTGTTGATTTTAAACGTGGAATAAGGATAGGCGGGGAAATATTTAGATTAAAATCTTACGTGATGCTTAGCAAGAATTCTGCTAAATTGATTTTAACAGAAGGTAGGAACAGGGAGATTCGTAAAGTTTTTTTAAGTAGAAATATTTTTTTGAAGACTCTTCACAGGGTTAGAATAGGGAGTATTAAATTAAATGATTTAAAAGAAGGACAGATTAGAATTATTCCTCTATCTACAGTTAATAAATTAAAGTCTGAATTCTCGGGGAATATCAAGTGATCATAGCGATTGATGGTCCTTCAGCTGCGGGTAAAAGTTCAATTGCGAAAGAGTTGGGAATGAGGCTAGGATTTAAGTTTATTAGTTCTGGTTATCTTTATCGAATAATAACTTTAATTGCTCAGCAATTCACTTTAAATGAATATGATTTGCTTGGTGAGGATAAAATTTTGGAACTTGTTTCTCAAAATGATATTAAGTTTGACGGTTCTGAGTTTTTGCTTAACCACAAGAGTGTGGTAGATCATGTTTTTAGTGAGAAGATAGATCTTCAGGTGTCGCTTTATTCCTCCTATGTGGGTGTCAGGAATATTGTGAATAAAAAGTTGAGAGAAATAGTTAAATTAGAAGGCGGTAATTATATAATAGAGGGGAGGGATATTACTACCGTAGTTTTTTCAGAGGCGGATTTTAGGGTGTATTTGGATGCTTCTGTTAGGGTTCGTGCCCTAAGGCGGCATGTACAAAGAAATAAAAATATGGATTTAAGTGAGCTGGAGCGTGCGCTGGAGAGACGAGATGAGATTGATAAGAATAAAGAGTATGGCAGGCTAGAATTGGCTGACGATGTTTTTTATATTGACACAAGTTATAAATGTTTAGAAGATGTGTGTGATAGCATTGTGAAAGCTTTGAATTTGAAAAAAATGATATAGAGAGGTGAGCATGGAAAATCAAGAAGATTTGCAAGAAAATTATCTGAAGGTTCTTGAAAGGGTAGATCTTGGGAGTAATGTTTCTGGTGTTGTTGTAAATATCATGAAGGATTATGTGCTTGTAGATGTTGGTTATAAATCTGAAGGATTTATTAGAGTTGATGAATTTGAGAACATTCCAGATATTGGGGATAGGGTTGATGCGGTAGTTACGAGGATAGGCGGTGAGTTGGGCTTGGTTCTTAGCGTAGAGAAGCTTGACTCTTTGAGTTTTCAAGACAAAGTTGATGAGTATATTGCAGATAGGAAAGTGGTTAAGGGTAAGGTTCTGTTTGAGACGGCTAGTGGGTATAAGGTTCAAATTAATGAAAATGTTACCGGATTTATGCCTCTTTATTTAAGCTCTAGGACTAAAGATGAGAAATTAAAAAGAGGCTCGATTATTGAGTTTTATGTTGTTGAGGCGAATAAGACTGATGGTTTGAGGCTTATTCTTGATAGGCGGACTTTGGAAAAGGAACGGGATCTTGAAAAGAGGAAAGAGTTTATTAGTTCTTACAGTGAGGGGGATATAGTTGATGGAGTTGTTGAAAAGATCATAGAATATGGAGCTATTATAAGGGTTAGGGAGTTTGTTCTAGGAATATTAAATAAAAGGAATATTGCCTTTACTCGTGTTGAAAATATTGAAGATTTTATTAATGTTGGTGATAGGTTGAAGTTAAAAATCATCAAGATAAACTTGAAGACAGCAAAGATGGAGTTGTCGCTTAAGGCTTTAAGGACAAATCCTTGGGATTCTATTGAATCTAAATATGCGGTTGAAAGCATTGTTAAAGGAAAGGTTGTTAAAATATTGCCCTTTGGTGCCGTTGTTGAACTTGACAATGAGGTATCGGGTTTTCTTCATATAAGTAATTTTTCTTGGGTAAGAGTGACGAAGAGCCCACAAGAGGTGGTTAAGATTGGACAAATTGTAGAGGTTAAGATTTTAGAAATAGATAAGGAAAGGCAAAGAATATCTTTGGGGATTAAGCAGGTTAATGAAAACCCTTGGGATAATTTATCTGAGAGATTTTCTGTTGGAAAAGTTATACAGGGGGTCGTTAAAAATATTACAAAGACGGGCGCTTTTGTTAATATTGAAGAGGGCATAGATGCGTACATTAGTAAATTTGATATTTCTTGGGTAGATGATGTTAATCCGGAGGATTATTTTGAAGTGGGAAGTTCTGTTAGTGGAAAAGTTATTGAATTTGATGCAAGGAAGCAAAATATTAAACTAGGAATTAAGCAGCTGGAGGAGAATCCTTGGGATGATTTTGCTAAGAGCTATAAGAAGGGTGATTCCCTTGAGGTGGAAGTTGTTGAGAAGAAGTCTAAAGGACTTCAGGTAAGAGTTTATAATAAGATAATGGGGTTTATTAGTAAGATACAACTTGGGGATACAAAAGAATCTAGCATGAGGACTTTTGATAATTTGAGTGTCGGAGACAAGCTTAAAGTTATATTGACAAATATTGACTCTAGGAACAAATTGGTCTTACTTTCTTATAGAGAGTATGAGAATCAAAAATCGAGAGAGGAGATTTCTTCTTATTTGTTTAAGGAAGATGACAATGAGTCTTATAAACCATTTGCAAATTTACTGAAGAGGAATGTTGATGTTTAGGGGTAAGATTTTTATAGGAATTCTTGCAGTTATTGTTTTTGTGAGTATTGTGGCTGTTTTTTATAGTTCTATGGATGTGGATTATGTTAAGACGGGAGGAGAGATAGTAGAGAAACTTGAGGGCGATTTAAATCTTTACTTAAGGGAAAGAGGTGATGAGGAAAGAAGTAAGATAGAACTTGGAATAAAGGAATCTATAGGTAAGGTGGGGGAGATTGCACACGAATTTTTTCCCAGATTTTATCTGGCAAGGTCTACTTATTTGCAGAGCAAGGGATTATACAAGGAAGCTCTTGATGATTTGGATATTGTGCTTAAATCAAAATGGATTGAAAGAGAAATTGCGTACCTTAATAAGGCTGTGATTTATGAAAAAATGGGACAAGTGGAAGATGCCTTGTTAGTATATGATAACATTATCAAGCAGACAAAATTTGAGTTTATGAGGATTAAGGCATTGCTTAGTAAGGCGTTGATCGTTGAGGTAAAGGATAAAAATATGGCTGTAGATATATATGAGCAGATTTCTAATTTTTCTTATGAAAATAATTTGTATGTGAATATAGCTAAGAATAAGCTTTTACAGCTTAAGTGATTTGATTTTATTCTTTTGAAGTGAAAAAAAATTTCGGTATTTTATTAAGTTTTTTTTTGTTGATTTTGGGGTGTGGCATCGAAGATATTGTTATAGTTGACTCTCCTGTTAAGGTTGATAGTAGGGCTTCCAGAGATACACTTGCCTTTTTATTGCCTTTTGGGTATTTTAATAAACCAAATACAACCAGAATTAAGGGATTTGATATATACTACAAGTTCTATCCTGAGGGCTCAAATTATCATTCGGATGGTTTTACAAAGACGGTTCAGAAAGATTTTGATGCTTTGAAGGGAGTTTTTAATAATGTTGCTGAGTTTAATAATAGGGGATTTTATAAGATAAATTTAAACGATAGGCGTTTTTCGGGGAGGCCAACTTTAAAATTAGATAAAAGTTGGATTGATGGGAAGTTCCCTTTGTATTTTGAACTTAGCTTTGAGGACTTAAGAAAGAGTACCCCTGGGTCGGCCTTTATTAGTGTAAGAAAGGGTAGTGATTCTTCTGCGCCTCTCCTTACCGATATTAAAACCATATATAGATCTCATGTTGTTGATGGCTTATATGCTGAATTTTCTGAAGCGCTTAAGAAGAGTAGAGTTTTGGATGGAGATAGGAGACCGATTGATCTTAAGCATATTAGCAATGATTTTTTCACAAGGGATGTTTCCCCTAAGTACAATTTGGTGATTTTTGTTATGGCTGTGGGTAATGTGATAGAGGATGATTTTTATGGTGTTATTCTGGATATAGGTAGTTTGGATAGTTTTAGGTTAGAGGCCTAAGTAGGGGTACTGCATGATAACATTTTTTTTTCATTTGATTTTGACTAACATTGTTATTTCCTTCTTGGTTAGTTTTTTTGTTGTTTTTTTCGGAGTATTAAGGTTTGGATTTTTATTGGTTTATTTTATAAGTTTTTTGGGTAGCGTCTTGTTTTTGTTTTTTATATCTTTTTTTTATTCTGATTATTACAATAGGCAAATAAATCTTCTGTTTTATTTATCTCCAATAATTGGTTCAATAGCTTTTATATTTTTATTAAAATTTTCTGAGAGAAATAAGAACGATTTATAGTAAGTGGTTTAAGAAACTCTATATCCAATTTTTTACAGCAAAATTTTTAGAACATTTTTCGTTTTTCGATGATATAGGTTAGTGTAATTTTAATACTAAAAAGCTCCTTTTTCATTTTTACCACCTAATCAACCCCCTGCTTCTTATTTTTTAACAGCGTCAGCAAATTTAAAAGTAATTATTCCCTAGCATTAGTTCTGTCTTGACAACGGGAAAGGTAGCCTTGTTGAGATACGAATTAGTTTTTCTGTGTTTACTTTCTAAGGAGGGGCTAATTCTAAATTTTATTTATCATTGTGAACGTTTGGACCCAATGACTTATCAATTGCTTTATTTTGTGATATTCTTACTAGATGAAAGTATCCGCTATATAGATAGTGAGTAAAAGAGAAGGACTTAGGAGGTTGTTTTGGCAGTTATTACTATGAAGAGTCTTTTGGAAGCTGGAGTCCATTTTGGGCATCAGGTGAAGAGACTTGATCCAAGGATGAAGAGGTTTATCTTCTCTGAGAGGAATGAAATACATATTTTGGATTTACAAAAAACTTTGCAAGGGATTAAGGATTCTTATGAGCTTGTTCAGAGTGTAGTAAAAAGCGGTAAGAAGGTGTTGTTTGTTGGGACTAAGAAGCAGGCAAGTGAAATAATTGAACAAGAGGCTAAAAGAAGTGATATGCCTTATGTAAATAATAGGTGGCTTGGGGGAATGCTTTCAAATTTTAATACTATTAGGAAATCAGTTCAGAAGCTAAAAAAATTGGAGAAGATGGAAGTTGATGGGACTTTCGATATGATTAGCAAAAAGGAGGTTTCTCAGCTTAATCGTGAGAAGTTAAAGCTGGCTAAGAATCTGACGGGGATCAAGGATATGGAGGATCTTCCGGGTGCGGTTTTTATTATTGATCCTAAAAGAGAGCAGATAGTTATTAATGAAGCAAGGAATCTTGGCATACCTATTATTTCAGTAGTTGATACAAATTGTAATCCAGATGTCATTGACTGTCCAATACCTGGAAATGATGATGCGATTCGTTCTGTTGCTTTATTTACCAAGATTATATCTGACGCTATCCTTGAGAGCGACAAGGAAGTTGGGATTCAAATAGTTGAGAACTTGAATGAAGAAGACTTGATAAGTGAAATTGAAGTTAAGAATGATGATGAGAAGGAATCGAAAGAATAAAAGGAGAATGGTATGGGTATTAGTCCTCAAGAGGTAAAAAAGCTGAGGGATGTAACTGGAGCTGGATTTGGTGATTGTAAGAAATCTTTAGAGCTTGCTGGTGGTGATTTTGAATTGGCTAGGAAAAAACTTAAGGAGATGGGGATTGCATCGGCTGATAAGAGAAGCGATAGAGATGCTAGGGAGGGACGTGTGTTTTCTTATGCAAGCAGAGAAAGAGTGGGTATTTTGCTTATTTCGTGTGAAACAGATTTTGTTGCTATGAATAGTGATTTTGTGGCTTTTGGGAATTCTTTGATAAAAAGATTAGTTGAGGATGGTAGAGATTCTTTAGATGAGGAACAAGAAGATGGAATTAAAAATTTAGCGGCTACGATAAAGGAAAATATTCAGGTAAAGAAGATTTTTATTACAGATGTTTCGTCTAATGAACTTGTTAAGAGTTATCTTCACGGGGAGCAGTCTAAAATAGGGGTGTTTGTTAAATTAAGGGTTGACGATGCTTCTAAAGTAGAAGATGAGAGACTAAATAATCTTGCAATGGATTTGGCTTTACATGTGGCAGCTTTTGCTCCGCTTTATTTGTGTGTTGATAATATTTGTCCTGATTACATTAAGGAACAGGAAGAGATGTTTATTAAGCAGATGGAAAATAGTGGAAAGCCTGAAAATATAGTTAAGGGGATTGTGTCTGGGAAGCTTAAAAAGCATTTGGGAGAGATTTCTCTTTTAGAACAAAGTTTTGTAAAGGACGATAAATTTACTGTTAGAGAAAAAGTTGAAGAGATTTCAAAGTTGATTTTAAGCAAGATAGAGGTGATTGATTTTAAGTGTTTGTGTGTTGGGTGATAAGTTGATATTGTCCTTTTAATTTTAAGGAGGCTTGAGTGGAGGAATATAAGGCTTTATTGAATGAAAAGATGAATAAAGTTCTTTTGTCTCTTGAGAATGAATATAAATCTTTAAGAACAGGTAGGGTAAGTAGTGCTCTTTTTGATAAGGTATTGGTTGATTATTATGGGGAAAAAACTCCTTTAACCAGAGTTGCCAATGTTAGTATCCCAGAAGCAAGGCTTGTTGTAATTCAACCTTGGGACAAGACTTTGTTGGGTAAAATAGAACAGGCTATACTTAATTCAGATCTTTCTATGAACCCTTCAAGTGATGGGTCAGTACTTAGAATTAAAGTACCTGCGTTGACTGTTGAGAGGCGTAAGCAGATAGCGGGTCAAGCGAAGAAGATAGCTGAGGAATATAAGGTTATTGCTAGGAATGTTAGGCAAGAGTTAAACAATAAGGCAAAAAACCAGGAAAAGGAATCTGAGATTACAGAAGATGATTTACGTCGGATTTTAGATGATGTACAGAAGAGTATTAATTCTTATGTTAAAAGAATAGATGAAATTTTGGATTTAAAAACAAAGGAGATCATGGAAGTTTAAGTTTATGAATAGATGTTCTCTTCCTATGCATGTTGGCATCATAATGGATGGCAATAGAAGGTGGGCTTTAAAGAGGGGTGTTTCTTTACTTGAGGGGTATCAAGAAGGCTTAAGGAGAGTTAAGGATATAATACAACATTCTGTTAAACTGGATATAAAATGTTTATCCCTTTATGTGTTCTCCACAGAAAACTGGAGCAGGGATAAGAGTGAAATAGAATATTTGATGTTTTTGATTGCTAACTATTTAAGATCTGAGTTTGCTTTTTATAGTGAAAATAGCATAAAGATAGTAGTTTCTGGGGATATTGAAGCTTTGGAAGAAGAAGTAAGAGAGGCAATTGTTGACGCTGTCGATTTTACTAAAAATTTTGGTGGGCTTATTTTAAACTTGGCCATTAATTATGGTGGACGGGATGAAATAGTTAGGGCAGTTGGAAAAATTCTGAAGAGCGATTTAAAGTTTGATTCTCTGAGTGAGGTTGAATTTGCAAGGTTTTTAGACAATCCGGAACTTCATGAACTTGATCTTTTGATACGTACGGGAGGAGAAATGAGGATAAGTAATTTTCTTTTGTGGAAAGTTGCTTATTGCGAGTTTGTTTTTTCAAGTATTTTATGGCCAGAATATTCTATTTCTCATTATAATGATGATTTAATGTGTTTTGGAAAGAGGAAAAGAAATTTTGGGAAATAAAAATTTGTATGAACTTAGGTCTAAAAAGCTGGCATTTGTTAAGCGGCTTGGAACATTTTTGTTTTTCGTGCCCTTGGTTTTGTTTTTGATATTTTTAGAGTTCAAAGATTATTTATTTATCAATATTTTAATTTTTATTTTTAGTGGAGTTTCTGCAAAAGAGGTTAATGATCTACTTAAGGCTAAGTCTTCTTCTATTTCAAATACTTTAGCATTTTTTTTAGGGATAGCGCCTCCAGTTTTGACGTATGTACACTTCAATATTTTTGATTTAGGTATCAATATAATATTTTATTTAGTAATAACTTTAATTTTTAGCAACTGGATCGTTAATTTGGTTTTCATTAAAGAGCATGAAATTGTCAATTTTCTATCGCAGGCTACCTCAATAGTTTTTATACTCATATATCCTGGTATTTTGATTTCATTTATTGTTGCTATTACCACTTTGCCGAAAGCTCCTGTTCTTTTGTTAATACTTTTCTCTATGGTGAGTGGTAATGATACTTTTGCCTATCTTGTTGGTTACTTTTGGGGAAAGAATAGCTATAGGCCTACTATTATTAGCCCCAATAAGACGATAATGGGGTTTTTGGGTGGAATATTATTTTCCGTTCTTGTTGCAATAGTTGTAGTATTTTTAGGGGTTATAAATTTAACCTATGGGGAAGCTGTGATTTTTGGTATTTTAATGGGATTTTTTACTATTGTTGGTGATCTATTTGAATCTGGACTTAAGCGCAGTGCATCGGTTAAGGATTCTGGAAATATTATTCCTGGTAGAGGTGGTGCCCTTGATTCAATTGATTCATTTCTTTTAGCAGGTCCTATATTTTATTTGTGTCTATCATAAAGTGTTAGGAGGAATTTATGTATATTGTGCTTAGCATGTTAGGTTTTACTTTAATAATATTCATCCATGAATTGGGTCATTTTCTATTTGCAAAGCTTTTTAAGGTTAAGGTTGAAGTTTTTTCTATCGGAATAGGCCCTAGCGTTTTTAAATTTAAAGTAAGGGATACAGAATATAGATTTTCTCCAATTTTTTTAGGGGGGTATTGCAGGCTTAAAGGAGCTGAGCACTTGGAAAATGAGCTTAAATTGAATAGACAAATTGAGGCAGATAGAGATTCTCTTTTCGGTATCTCTAATTTTAAGAGAATATTAATATATTTTGCAGGGCCTCTTTTTAATTTAATCTTGGCATTCGTTATTTTTATTGTAATAGATATCATAGGAGTTATATCTCTTGATTATCCTAGCAAAATAACCTCTGTAAGTAATAATAATTTAAGTAAATTTAGAGATGGAGATATTATTTTAAGTGTTAATAAAAGGGATATAGTTTCTTTTTCAGATTTGAAGAGAGTTATACCTGTGGAGGAAACTAGAACAGCTTTCACAGTTTTAAGAAACAATGAGAAGATTGATTTCGAAGAGTATCTGAATTTGGAAAAATTTTTAAAGGAAATTGGTCCTTGGGTGGACCTTGTCATTTCTAAAGTTGAACCAAATTCCCCAGCAGAAGTTGCGGGCATGAGGCAATATGATAGGATAGTAAGTATCAATAATGTTATTTTAAATAATAATAAGCAGTTGCAAAATTGCATTATGAATCTCGATTCTGACGTGGCAGAGATTAAATACGATAGAAATGGAGAGATTTTAACTTCAAGATTGGTATTTCAAGATACGAATAAAGTTTTAGGTGTTTATTTTTTGCCTAGCGTAGAAAGATTAGTTAGGGCAGATAATTTAAGGGTTGCTATTATAAACTCTTTTAATAAGGTCTTGGGTGTACTAAGTAGCATTCTGTATTCTATTTTTGATTTGTTAACGAATTTTACAAAAAACTTTAGGAACGTCGTGGGTCCCGTCGGAGTTATTAATGTTATTTCTAGTTCTTCTGCCCTCGGGGTCTTATATTGGCTTAATACCATAGCTATTTTTAATTTGCTAGTTGCTGGTATGAACTTATTCTTTGTTATAATTCCGATACTTGACGGAGGACAAATTCTTATTAGTCTGATTGAGATCCTACGCGGAAGGAGATTTAGGGCTAGATCCATTTATTGCTTTTACAGCATCGGTATCTTCCTAGTATTGGGACTTCTCATTCTGGGACTCTTTAATGATTTAAGTAACATCTTAAGATAGATTCGATTGGTTTAACCAACAGGTAGTACATAACCCAGCATGAACCAAAAGTGAGAAAAAGAACCCAGCAATATCAGAACATGGAAGACGTCGTGTACCCTCATACTCACTATTGGATCAAACTTCTTGCTTATTGCGTAGACCACACCCCCTATTGTGTAAAGAACCCCCCCTAGCACTAGCCACAAAAATCCTCTCAAAGGAAGTGCATTGTAAATAAGCTTGACACCAAACACAATCGTCCATCCCATAAGTATGAATATCAATCCATTAACCCAGCCAGGACTGTTTACGTACACTGATTTGAATACAATCCCTAACAAGGCAAGGCCCCAAACAGTCGAAAGAATTAACTTCCCGCAAATATTGGGCATGAGAATTAGACAAGGCGGAGTATAAGTCCCCGCTATCAACAAAAATATGGAAATATGATCAAGCTTTCTAAATATTTCTTTCACTCTACTGCCCTTCAAGCAAATGTGGTAAAAAGTGCTCATCGTGTACAGAAGCACCATCGAAAGGCCATAAGCGAAAAACACCGCCGCATGAAACTGCTTTCTTGAAGCAATCGACAGGGTAATAAGAACGGTACTCCCTATCACCGACAAAACAACTCCAAACAAGTGAGACAACGCACTAAATAACTCATTTCTGGGTACTTGACACACGCATGACCCATAATCTTTGTCCTTCAGAAGCATAAACCTACCCTCTATTCCGATTTTTTGTAAATTCAAACCTATCCCCAACAGCATTATTAATGCAAAAAAAATATAATTCAAGTGAGAACGGGAATGGAAACATGCAAGACTTTAGTTTCGTGTAATGATTAAGTTTGCCTCCATTACATGATTTTCTTCTCAAATTTGAAAAAAAGTTATATAATTGCTACTTTAAGTTTTTCAAGTGGAGAGGAAGGGAGTGATAAATTTTTTAAGGGTGCGTGGGTTTGCAAAGCTGCAGAAGTTTGCGAGTGCGATAAATTTACCGATTTCTGTTTTGCCGATTTCTTGTTTGATGCTGGGGATTGGGTCTGCTATGTCAAACCCTTCTAGTTTGATTTATATCGATAATGTTGTTTTACAAGGTGCCTTAGGTCTTGTGAGAGCTGTGGGCAATACTATTACCTTAAATATTCCTTTGTTGTTTGTTGTAGGCATTGCTGTTGGCGTATCGAGAGTCCAAAAGGGGCCTGCTGCGCTTTCGGCAATTGTTGGATATTTGATCTTTAATGTGACTGAAAATTATTTTCTTGACATGTTTTCAGAACTTGTTGAACCCAGTTTGATGTCTTCTATTGGGCAAGTCAATTTTCTTGGCATTCAAACTTTAAATACGGGCGTTGTTGGTTCTTTATCGGTTGGGCTTTTAGTTGGATATTTGCACAATAGATTTTGTGGAGTTAAGTTGCCATTGCCTTTTGGTTTTTTTTCTGGGCCTAGGTTTGTTCCTGTGGTGGTATTTCCTTTTTGTATTTTTTTAGGAATGATATTCTCTTTGATTTGGCCAAATCTTGATGAGGTAATTACTTCTTGTGGACTTTTTATTTCTGGGTTTGATTACTTTGGTAGTTTTCTCTATGGGATGTTAAACAGGATATTAGTTCCTTTAGGGCTCCATTCTATTCTTACGTTTCCTTTTAATTTTACTTCTTTAGGGGGGACAGAAATAATTAATGGTCAAGCGATCGGTGGTATTCAAAATATATTTCATGCTCAGTTATCCGATTCACGGCTTACCGAATTTTATTCAGGTATTGCCAGATACAGGGGTGGGTTTTATCTTTCTATTATGTTTGGGTTGCCTGGAGCTGCTTTTGGAGTTTATAGGGGGATTATTTGTGAAGAAAAGAATAAGGTCTCATCTCTTCTTTTCTCAGGTGCTCTTACTGCCTTTTTGATGGGAATTACAGAGCCCTTAGAGTTCTTATTTGTTTTTACAGCACCTTTGCTTTACTTCGTACATGCTATTTATACAGGGCTTGCTTTATTGGTCGCCAATGTTTTTGGTATTGCGATTGGGTCTACGTTTTCTACTGGATTTTTTGATTTCTTTATGTTTGGGATGTTGCAGGGACATGATAAAACAAATTGGATTTATGCATTGCCCTTGGGGTTTGCGTTTTTTGGTCTGTATTATTTTACTTTTAAATGGCTTTATAATTATTTTGATTTTCAGCTTTTTGGTGTTGACGAACCATTTTTTGGAGGCAATGAGGGAAAAGTCGAAGGGATTGGGGTGGCGCATCTTATAGCACAAGGGCTGGGTGGTCTTGATAACATACAGGAGTTTGATATTGTGTCAACGGACTTAAGGTTTGTGGTGTTCAGCCCTGAGCTTGTGTCTTGCGATTTACTGAGTGAGACAGGAGCTTTGAACGTTATTGCTAGTGGTAATACGATCAGAATTTCTTATGGGACTCATGTTTATTATATAAAACAAGCTATTGAAAATTATTCACCTAGGAAGCTTTTCAGAACTAGTGTTGTTGTTGCGTCTGATCATGTGAAACAAGGAATTAAAGCCTATGTAGAAATGAAGGAGGATGACAAGCTTGAGAAGAGAGGGCAGACAGGGAAGCGATATAAGCTTACTAAAGAAGATAATGAGTAGAATCACTGTTTGATGTAGTTAGAGCTATTGATTATTGGAGTAATCTCTTTTAGGTTTGTTTTAAGGCTTTGGAGGGTGGAATTCTCGGAGACACTTCGGATTGTAGAGCATTTAGTGAAAGTATAGAAGAAGTAGCTTTTGGTTGTTTCGGGAGGTTTATCTTAGAAGGGTTTCCGCTCAATATTGAAAAAAGTTAAGCGCTTTTGTATACTAACTTAAGTAACCTTTGCCGCAGGTCTTTGGAAGGTTTGTGGCGCGATTGAGACCGTAAGGAGTTAGGATGATAAGAAAGTATGAGTCTTGTTTTTTGTTTAGGAGTGAGGAGCTTGAGTACAAGGCAGCCTTAGAGGAAGTGCGTAAACAGTTGGAGGCTTTCGGTGCTAGTGATATTGTTGAAAGTTCTCTTGGGGAGAGAGCGTTGGAGTATCCTATTAAAAAGCAGGAACGTGGTAGGTATGAGATAATAGAATTTAAAATGGATGGTGATAATTTAAGAGAGCTTGAGGTTCAATTGAAGCTTGTTAAAAATTTATTAAGGTACATGATTTTGATTAAGGCCAATAAGAAGATTAGTACTAAGAAAGTTAAAAGAAAGAATTTCAGGGATAGTAGAGAAAAGGATTTGGCAGGAGCTAGTACTAGTGCCGATGTTGTCGATGTTAAGGAAAATTGAGGAAGTTTCAGATGGCAGATATTAATTCGTTAGTGTTGTCTGGCAGGCTTACTAGAGATTCTGAGCTTACATATACCGAGACTGGAATAGCTATTCTTAAGTTTGGGTTAGCTAATAACAGAAGAATGAAGAAAAATGATGAATGGGTTGATCATGCTCAGTTTTTTGAGTGTGTTATCTTTTCAAAGAGGGCAGAAAGTCTTAGTGCTTTTCTTAAGAAGGGGAAGCAGGTCGTGGTAAGTGGTTCTTTAAAATATGAGAGTTGGCAGGATAAAAACACTGGAGACAAAAGAAGTAAGATTAGCGTTTTAGTGGATGAGCTTCAAATGTTTGGAACATTAACTACTACTCAGAGTACGAGTAGTGCTGGATTTGAAGGTTATAAGAAGACAGATACATTTAAAGACATTGACTTTGATGATAGTTTTAACGAGGATATACCTTTTTAGGAGAGTAAGTTATGTATAAGGATAGAGAATTTCATCAGAGAGATTCACGGTCTGATGGACATCAGGATGGTATTAGGAAGAATCCTAATTTTAGGTTTTTTAAGAAAAAAACATGTAAATTTTGTGATATGGACAGGGTTCCAGATTTTAAAGAATTTGATTTCCTTAGGAAATTTATTACGGAGCAGGGGAAAATACTGCCTAGAAGAATTACGGGTACGTCTGCTAAGCACCAGAGGCGCCTTGCGTTAGAGATTAAGAAGGCCAGGTATATGGCGTTGCTTCCCTTTGTGAAGGGATAATGGATGGTTTGGGAGGGATTATGAAGGTGATTTTGAAGGAAGATTTTGTCAGTCTTGGCAAAGAAGGCGATACTGTTGATGTGAAGGATGGCTTTGCAAGGAATTATTTATTGCCCAAGGGTTTCGCTGTTTTTTCAAATAAGCATAACATTGATATTTTTAGTCAAAAGAGAAGGGCAATACTTAAGAGACAGGAGACTAAGAAACGGACGGCCCTTGAGCTTAAGGAAAAACTTGATGCTGTTAAGTTAGAGTTTGTGATGCAGTCTAGTGAGGGAGGGAAATTATTCCATAGTATCAATAGTTCAAATATTGCTGACGAACTTTTAAAGCTTGGATTTGAAATTGAGAGGAGGAAAATAGATATACATCATGGTATGTTAAAAACTTTTGGGATCCATGAGGTGACTATTAAGCTTTATGAAGGAATTAGCTCTATTGTGAAGGTTGAGATAAAAAGGGAAGAGCAAAAGAGTACTCTTAAGAAAGTTAAGAAGGCCGAAAGGGAAGTTTAGAGAGGTGTGAAGTGGCTTCCTTAGGCAATGCTTCTATGCTTTTTTTTAATGATGGAGCGGAGAAAGCAGTTATTTCTAGTATATTTTATAATCCTGAGAAGTTAGAAGAGACCTCTTTGTATTTAAAGGCAGATGATTTTTATAATAACACACATCAGATGATCTTTAGGGCCATGTTGTCTCTTTATGAAAAGAGAGAAAATATTGATCCGATAACTGTTTTTGAGGAGGTCTCTGCTTTAACTCCTAAGTCTCAGATTTTGAGTGATTTTAAAACTTTAACGGGATTTCAGGATTATTTAAGCCTTTTGTCTGTATATCTTCCAACGGATAAGACGGTGAATGCGCATGCAAAAATTATTAAGGAATATCGAATTAGAAGGGATGTTTCTAAAATTTCTAGAGAACTTAATGATTTGGTGAATGATTCTACAAAAAAAGTTGACCAATTTATAGAGGAAGCGCAAAGACAGGTTCTCTCAATCGATCTAGATTATGCTAGTAAAAATTTACATCATGCAAAAACTGTTGTTGAGAGGGTACATGCTGAAATATATGAGAGGAGTATGAAAACTAAAGAGTCCAACTTTGGAATTTTAAGCGGGTTTAGAAAGGTTGATGCTCTTATAGGAGGATTTAGAGATAGCGATTTTATTATTATTGGTGCTCGTCCTAGTGTTGGGAAGACAGCATTTGCATTAAATATTGCGTCAAATATAGCATTAAGGAACGATAAAAGACGCAAGGTGGGTTTTTTTTCTCTTGAGATGACTTCAGATGCTTTGGTGAAGAGAATAATGGCATCTAGGGCAAATATTGATAGCTTTAAGGTTCAAAATAGCATATTGTCTGGACGTGAAATTCAGGCATTAAATAATGCAGCAAACGATCTTAGTAATGCTGAGCTTTATATCGCAGATACTGCTAACATAAGTTTGTTGGCGTTAGCGACTCAAGCTAGGAAGCTTAAGAGATTTTCTGGTGTAGATATAATATTTATTGATTATATTAGCCTTGTTTCGCTTGAGGCTAAAAATATTCCGAGGCATGAGCAAGTGGCTTCAATTAGCAAGGCACTCAAGGAGCTTGCAAGGGAGCTTAAAATTCCTATTGTTGCGCTGTCTCAATTGACAAGAGATACTGAGGGCAGAGAACCTAATCTTGCAAGTTTAAGAGAGTCAGGGGCTTTAGAGCAGGATGCTGATATTGTTATACTGCTCCACAGAGATAAAGATCTAAAAAGCAACTCTGTTAGTGATGAGAATCCAGTAGCACAAACTCAGGTCATTATTGCCAAACATAGAAATGGCCCAACGGGTAGGGTTGATATATTGTTTTTGCCTCATGTTGTTAGTTTTGTCAATAAGGATAATGAGAATGAGTATTAGGATTCTATTTGGGTTTCTATGTCGAGTGTAGAGAAGTTTATGTTTTAATTCCCACGCCGATTCCTATGTAGTGAAAGGTTAGTCTGTGTTTATCTAATTTGCTGGTGTCTATATTATAAACGAGCGATGAATAGTTGATTTTTGTAAAAATCTTAAAGCTGTATGTTGCTTTGTTGTATTTAAATGCTTCCATCAGTATACCGGGTTCAACTTCAAGTCCTAGTTGGAGCGTGTCTCTTATTTTTAAAGGCCTGTAAATGGATTTAATATCTTTGTTGTCCTTATTGTAAGATAAAAATATTCCAGATCCCACGTACAGTGTGAATAAATTTTTTGTAAATAATGCGTATCTTATTCCGGATGAAAATCTATTTGCAAAACTATTTGTTTCAGTTATATCAGTATCATAATTTGTGGCAATAGCAAAGTAAAACTCTAATTCAGGCATAGTTTTGTAATATACTAAACTTCTCATTTGTAATGGAATCATAAGCTCATATCCGAAAGAAAAATTTTGGTTATCAATATGAAAATCATTCTCCCAGTTATTTTCATATTCTTGAGTTAAGGATATACCAAAGCCCCCCACGCTTAAGAAATTTTCCTTATTTGAAAAGTTTATTAAATTAAGATTATTTGTTGTAAAAAAATTTTTGGAGTAAAGTTTGTATTGAATTCCTATTCCATTTTCTGCCTCTTGTACCTTTGCATATGTTTCTATGCTACGTATTTTACTTTGAGTCTGATAGAATATTTTAGCTTCAAGTCCTATAGCTTCATTTTTAAGATCTATTCCGATGCTTACTTTAAAAAAATAATCCATAAAGTACGACAAGTCAGTGTAAGTTTCAAAATTTAAGAACCCCATATAGGAATAGCTTACTGCTGTACTTAAGAATCCCCTGTAGTTATATTTTTCATAATTTATAGGGAATGGTCTCATTTGCCTTAAGACAAAGTGTACCAACTGCTGCATCAATCTGCCACTCCAGTCTCCATAAAGTAAATTTTTAATACCAACGCCTAGGTTAATTTCTCCAAAATATTTTTCCCCTGATTGCATTAAGAATGGGAAATAATACATGAAGCCAACCTCAAAAAGATCAACTCTTTTTCTAACTTGTTCTGGGTCATCTTTGTATCCTCTAAAGGTCAACATATGAGCTTCCGCATTTATTATGAAATTATATTTTGATTCATGAGTAAATATTAAAGAACCACTCCTAAGGTCATCAAAAAAGTCACTAAATGAGAACCCAAAGCCGTCATTTAGTGTTTCAAAATGGTACTTGTCAACTCTGTCATTTTTATACCTTATTGAATGATTGTAAGGACAAGCATCAACCGCCGATATTGTCATTAGTATAATTACAAGAATTCTATTGAGCACACTTGGCGGATAATTGTATCATATTTGAGTATAAAGGAGTAGCATTTGGGATGACTTTTTCCAATTATCACTAATTATTTAAGCTTTGTTTTTTGTGATGATGTTTTGTTATTATATAGTTGAGTAACATTTTTGTTTGAGGTTTTAAATGAGAAAAGTAGCAATTATTGATGGACTTAGATCACCAATTTTTAAGTTTGGAGGTGCAATGAAGGGTATGGATATTGTTAATATATCCTCAGACATTGTTAAGGCTTTGCTTGGGAGAAACAATATTGATGAGGTAGATGAGGTTATTGTTGGGAGTGTAATATCAGCAGGGCTTGGTCAAAATATAGCTAGGCAAATTGTTTTAAAGGCTGGGTTGAGTGAAAATATACCTGCTTGTACCGTAAATAAGGTTTGTGGTTCAGGTCTTAAATCTTTAGAATTTGCTTTTAACGCGATTGCTCTTGGTAATAGTGATGTTGTTTTGGCTGGAGGAGTTGAAGATTTAAGTAATGCACCTTATCTTTTACCAAGAGGTGTGAGATTTGATGGTTTAAAATTCGGAGATTTTAAGATAGAGGATTCAATATATAAAGATGCTCTAGTAGATACTCTGAGCGGTACTGTTATGGGACTTACAGCAGAGTATTTGGCAGAAATGCATGAGATTACAAGAGAGATGCAGGATGAATTTGCATATAATTCGCATATTAAAGCGATAGTAGCAAGAGATAGTGGATATTTTGATGATGAAATATATCCACTATCTCTTGTTGATAAGAAAACGAATAGCAAGAGTATTGTATCTAGCGACGAGGAGATACGAGATGATTTGACCCTAGATAAGCTTTCAAATTTGAAACCAATCTTTAAAGAGGGGGGTACAATTACCGCAGGCAATTCTTCTAGTCTAAACGATGGAGCTTGTTTTTTAATATTGGCGGGCGAAGATATTATTCAAAAAATGGGAATTGAACCTTTAGCCTATGTTGGAGGGTTTAAGAGTATTGGTCTTAGTCCTCTTCACATGGGGTTTGGGGCATATCTTGCTATTGACGAGATCATAAAGAAGTTCAGCTTAATCCCTAGTGAAATTGGTTTTGTTGAAACAAATGAAGCTTTTGCAGCTCAAGCTCTAACTGTTTTGAAAGCTCTGCATGAGAATTATAACATGAAAGATAACATTGTTAATGTTAAGGGGGGGGCTATTGCGATAGGACATCCATTTGCGGTCAGTGGGGCAAGGATTTTATTAACTTTGGCGCGCCTTATGAAGATTAATAACAAGCATAAAGGAATTTCATCTCTTTGCGTAGGAGGAGGTCAGGGCATAGCTTCTTATCTTTATAGATAAGTTGTGTTAGTTATTTTAAAACTAGATTTAAATTTAATGTTTTGCTAGAATTTTGACTATTGATGTAAGGTTGGTTTTTATGCGTGATTTTTTATGTTTTCTGTTGGTTGTCTTTGTGGGGATGGTTTCTTTTGCTCAAAATGCTCCTGTTGTTGTTGTTAATTTGCACAGTAATGAGATTATTACTAGAACAGAGTTTGATTCTAGGGTTAATACATTGAAGAAGACGCAAGGGAGGGATTTAAATATCGCTGAAAGGAAGCAGGTTTTACAGGTCTTAATAGCCGATATTCTTTTTGGTCAGGAAGCTTTAAAGCAGGGGATCAAAGTTGAAGAGGCTGAGGTTATGCAAACTATTAGAGCTCAATTTGGACTTACGAATCTTACGGATGAACAGATTAAACAGATGATAGAAAATCAGGGCACTAATTGGGATAGTCTTTTATCTTCGATGAAGAGGTCTCTTTCTGCGCAAAAATTAGTTTTAAAAGTTGCTCAGCCTAAGTTTTCGGAAGTAAAGACTCCGGAGGAGAAAGATGTGGTTGAGTACTATGAGGCTAATAAGACTAAATTTGTTAATCCAGATATAACAAGGGTGAGTCATATTTTCTTTACTTCTAAGGATAAGAAGAGGTCTGATGTTCTTGCTAAGGCGAAGGATATTGCAGGTCAGATAAAGACAAAAAAGATTACCTTTGAGGAAGCTGTGAGGAAGTATTCGGAAGATGAGGGGTCTAAGTCTAAGAATGGGGATCTTGGATTTTTGGCAAGAGGTGAGCAGAATGCACAAAATGTACTTGGGGTGGATTTTATTCGAGAAGTTTTTGCTCTCAGGAAGGGAGATATTTCCCAGCCAATATCTTCAAAAGAGGGGTTCCATATAGTTAAAGTCACTGAGACATATTCTCAAAAATTTTTGGGACTCAAGGATAAAATATCTCCCAATGTAGATATGACTGTAAGGGATGCTATAAGGAATAATATGGTTAATGCTCAGCAGCAACAAATTGTTGCTAGGGTGCAGCAGGAGATGTACGATAAACTTAATAAATCTGCCAATGTGCAAATTTTGGATTCTGACTTAAAATAGAGGGAATGTTTACTATTTAGTTATGGATTTGAGGTATAAGGCTAGGGAATTAGCCTTCAAAAAGATTTACAGTATCGATATTAATCGCAATTCGGGGAGCGATATCTATGATATTTTTAGCCTTGAGGATGTGTTGGATGTCGAAGAGTTGAGATTATTTTATTCTGTTTTGGTTAATGGTACTTGTGAAAATTTGGAGCCTATTGACAGGTTGATCAGTGATGTCTCCCTTAATTGGCGTTTGGAACGTATGGATAAAGTTGATCTTGCTATATTGAGGATGAGTGTGTTTTCGCTTAAATTTCAAAATCTGGAAGTACCTAAGAGAGCCATAATAGATGAGGCTGTTTTAATTGCCAGGAAGTACGGAAGTAAGAATTCTTATAAATTTGTTAATGGAATACTTGATGGTTTGTTGAAGGACATGGAGAGCTCATTTGAAAGCAAATAAAAAATTGATATTTGTTCTTGCTTTTTTAACCATTCTTTCATTGGGTGTTTTTTACCTTAGCTCAAATTTGTCTCTTTTGTATATGTTAAAAGGGAAAAGGGATTTTAATAGGCTTATTGTGGAAGTTGACAATTATCTTTTGAGGAATGATTTATACAGTGCGGGTAGAGCCATGAGGGTATCTGCATCTTATGCGGATACTGAGTTTAAATGGATTTCTTTAATCAAGAGAGTAAAGCTTTACTCCCTTAGGGTTAAGGATTATTCGCTGATGAAAGATGTTGTTGACTCGGGGGTTAAGATCTTGCCTGGAAATTTAAAGCTTAGGGCTCTTGAGGTATATGCTAAACTAAAATCGGGTTCTGTCGCAGAGGCTTGCGATGTTGCAAAGCAATATCTTATTGGACATGAAGAATATAGGAGTTTATACGAAGAGGCTTTTATTAGGGGTTTGTCTTTGAATTATGGTTTGGGAAGTGTTAAAGATTTCCTGGTTAAAATAGCTAAAGAAAAGGATGCTTTTACGTTTGAAAACATAGGTTTAAGTCTTAAGAATAATGCGTTTTTAATTAATGCAATGCTTTTGTACTTAGAGAAAAAAGATTTATCTTCTGCTAAGAGGATACTTTTAAAAATAAGGGAAGATAAAGAGTTTGCTAGGGAACTTGCCCATATTTCCTACGGTCTTGGTAATTTGGATTTTGCTATTGCTAACCTTAACCTTATCAATGATGACAAAGAACCGAATTTGATGTTTTTACTAGCGGATGCATATCTTAAGAGGGGCGACATTCATAATGCCAAGGCTGAATATTTAAAGCTTTATACTAAGTTTCCGGATCACAGTATGATGATTTATCTTGGCTTGGCATTTATTGCAAGGAAGGAAAACGATCTTAAAATGGCGATTACTTATTTGAATAAAGCGAATAGCAAGTTTAAAGATAGTAAAATGATGAACTATTATTTAGCTAATACATATTTTGAAGCTAATGATTATTTTAGTGCGAATGAAATTGCAAGAAAATATAAAGACGACCCTTTATTTTTTAAGATTTACTTTGTATTAAATTATTCAAACCTTGATTATGAGGCTAAAAAATCTTTTTTGTGGCGCTTGTTTTATAGGTCAAATTATAGATCAGATATTGCTCAGCTTTTAGCTTGGAATTTGCTTCTTTATTTTGATTTAAGGGATTTAGATTTATTTTTCAAAATTTATAGTCCTTTTGATAAGGCACATGATTGGTATTATTTCTATAGGTTTTACTATGATTTTCTTAAGAAAGACCTTGACTTTTCAAAGAAGGTAATTTTTGAGAAAAAAGTGCAAAAATATTTATATGGTGTGTATTACAATTTTGGAATTTTGAAACTTTATCAAAAGAGTTATAGAGAATCTGAGGAGTATTTTAATAAGGCAATTTCTTTTCTGCCTTTTACTCTTAATGATAAAAGTAGAATGAGTCTGGAAGAACGAGAGAGTGCGGCAAAGATCTATTTAAAGAGAGGAATTAATTATCTCTATTTGGGTGAGTTTGAAAGGGGACGAGAGGCCATTTTAGATTCTCATGGTTTTTATGAAACTAATGAGAGCAAGATTTATATGAATATGATAGAAGTTGTTAAGGAAGGGAATTGAATTTGGGGGTAAGGTTAAAGTGTAGAGAGGATATTGAAAAAGTAAAGGCATCGGCAAGTCTTTTAGCACAAACTCTTTTAGAGATTGAGCGGGGTATTGCACCTGGGGTGAGTACTAAGGATCTTGATTTTATTGCTGGTGATTTTATTAATAGCAAGGGAGCTAAGCCTGCTTTTAAAGGGTATAATGGTTTTAAGGGAGTTATTTGTGCTTCTGTAAATGAAGAGGTCATTCATGGAGTGCCAGGAGCGAGGAAGCTTAGGGAAGGCGATGTTGTTAGTATTGATTGTGGGGTTATTTTGGATGGGTTTTATAGCGACATGGCTAAGACATTCAAGGTGGGGCAGGTAAGGCCTGAGATTAGTAAGTTATTAGAAGTAACAGAAGAGGCTCTCTATAGAGGGATTTCCGAGATGAGGGTTGGTAATCGAATTTTAGATATTTCAAGAGCCATAGAGAATCATATTAAACCATTTGGTTTTGGCATAGTTAGAGATTACACGGGGCATGGAGTTGGTTTTGCTTTGCATGAGGAGCCTAGTGTTCCTAATTATTATGTTCCTTTTTTTAAGAATACTCGAGTTCGGGAGGGAATGGTATTGGCAATTGAGCCAATGGTGAATTTAGGGGGTCATGAGGTTTCTGTTAGGGAAGATGGTTGGACTGTTTTTTCATCTGATTTAAGTTGTTCTGCTCATTTTGAGCATACTGTTGCCGTTGTAGATGGATTTCCTCTAATTTTAAGTGAAGTTTAATTAGTGTTAAAAGTTATTTAAAAGATTTGGTTGAATATTATGGAGGTGTTTAAAGTGAAGAAAAATTTTTTTTCTGTATTTTTTGTTAGTTTCTTAGCCTTAGGTATTGGATTTTTTATTGGAATACATTATTTAAAACCCGATAGGAATACTATTGTTTTTGCACAAGAGAAGGGAGATGCTTTACAGTCTTTTCAAGATTCTTTTAGAAAGGCGTCTAGAAAGATTTTGCCGTCTACCGTAGAAGTTTATGCTACTGGAGTGATTAAAGAAAGGGATCCTTTTCATTTTTTCTTTTTCGATATGCCGGGGTTTAATGTTGAAAGGAAGGCTAAATGGGCTGGTTCTGGTATAATCATTGGGAAGGATTCTAAGAAGTCAAATTTATTTTATGTTCTTACCAATAGTCATGTTGTAGATAAGGCTATTGAGTTTGAGATTGGAACTTATAGTAATAAAACTTATAAATCAAAACTGGTAGGTAAAGATGATAAGAAAGATCTTGCACTTATTAGCTTTGAGGCCGATGATGCTGAAATTAAAATAGCTGAACTTGGTGATAGTGATGGGCTTGAAGTAGGGGATTGGGTCATAGCTGTTGGAAGTCCCCATCAATTTAGTTTTACGGTGACTGCAGGTATTGTTAGCGGGCTCCATCGTTCAGCAAATCCTAATTTAAAGGCTAGAAATCTATTTATTCAGACAGATGCAGCCATTAATCGTGGAAATTCTGGAGGACCTCTTGTAAATATTAGAGGCGAAGTTATTGGGATTAATACATGGATATCTTCCCCTTCTGGTGGTAATGTTGGTCTTGGATTTGCCGTTCCTATTAATAACGCTAAAAATATTGTGGATGCCTTTATGGTTGGGAAAAATATTGAATCAGCTTGGCTTGGTGTTTCTTTTTATAATTATAAAGACAAGGACATGGCGGTTCTTGAAAGCTTAGGTTATGATGATGAGTCTGTTTCATCTGCAATTATTGTAAACGTTTATGTAGGTTCACCTGCCATAAAATCGGGGCTTAAACCTGGCGATATAGTGCTTAAGGTAAATGGGGTAGCAATGAATATTTCTAGAGATGTTATTCATTATCTTAGCGATTTTTATGCGGGAGAGAAGGTTGAAATTGAGGTTTTAAGAAAGGGAGAGAAGAAAAAAATAGATATTGTGCTGGCCGTGAGACCCGATGACAAAGAAATTTTAACAAATGGTAAGTTGATTCCAGGGTTTGTTGTTTATCCTTTAACTAGTGAAGCTAAGGCACAACTTGGGTTAAGAAATTGGATCAATGGAGTTGTTGTTGACAGTATTGATAAGAGTATAGAGAAGAGTGCTAAAGTTTCAACAGGAGATGTGATTACGGCCGTTAATTCAAAAAATATTAAGAGCTTAAGGGATTTTTACGATGCTATTGAGCTTGGAAAGAATACATACAGTGTATTAAGGGGTGGCCAAACGATAAAGGTATCTTTTTAAATAGACTTTATTTCAAGAATTGACGTAAAGAATTGTTTATTTACGTCAATTTGGATTTTATGTAAATACCATACTGTTTAGGTGTTGTTATTTGGTATATGTGTAGCATATGAAGCTTGGTATGATAATGGGTTATTTTAGGAGCCGTGTTGATGAAAAAGTTCATTTCTTATGAAGAAATAAGAGTAAACGGGTTTAAGCTTGCTTATAAGATGTATAAAGATGGATTTATTCCTGATATTATCTATGTCTCTTTGAGGGGCGGGGCTTATCTTGGTAATATTATTAGTGAGTTCTTTAAATTTATTAAGATTGAAAAACCACTTCTTTACGCTGCTGTTGTAGCAAGGTCTTATGATGTTTGTAATGATCAAAAAAAGATAATGATAGATGGGTGGACTTATGATCCCAAATATTTAAGAACAGGGGATAATGTGTTGTTCGTTGATGATGTTTTTGATACTGGACGTACAATCATCCATTTGCGGGAAGAGGTTCTAAATAGAGGAATAGATAGTCAAAACATTAAAATCGCTGTTTATGATTACAAAGAACGGGGAGGTGTAAAACATGGGCCGGATTACTACGTTAATAAATATTCAAGCACAGAAGTAAACACTTGGATCCATTACCGCAATCACGAGCTTGCGGGACTAACAGAAGAGGAACACAAGCTAAATTTCGAGAATGTAGATGGCGAATTGAGTAGAATATTAAAATTTTTATCGAAAAAGACTAAGCTTACTTGATCTTTATGTATTCTAACTCACTGTATCCTTTTGTAACTAGTGTTTTCGTTATCATTCCCAGATTGCCCTCTGATATGGGGCCAATTAAAGCAAAATTTTTATTTACTTGTGTTTTCATTTCTCTGTTAATCGCGTTTATCGCTTTTATTCTTTCGAACTTATCATTAGTATAATTTGGATAAATTTTGATGTTATACCATGTATTCCTTTCTGATTTTTCCTTCCCTATATTCGTAGTGTCCCGTGGGTACTGTATTTTATCTGACTGCCTTATTTCTATGTTGCCGGTTTCATTAATACCCGAGTTCTCGTTTTTGATATAGGATGGATTCCTATCTAATTTCCTAGAGCCATTTTTTGACTCAAAGCTATGTCCATGTCCGTAAACTCCACGTGACTGTGGATACTTGATCCTAGTTGATTGATTAATGATGACACCGCTTTTATTTTTCCCCGTCCCTCTACCCGAAAGTTCCCTCTCTACATCCGAGGACAGTTTCAGAATGTCTTCTGCTCTCCCTGAAGGAAGTATCAAAAGAGAAGACAGTAAAAATGCTGCTGCATACAGAAATTTCAATTTTACTCACTCCCAAACCCTTCATTAGAAACAAATGTTTTTAGGGGTCCTTGGAAACGGTATCACATCTCGAATATTGGCCATCCCCGTCACATATTGAACCAACCTCTCAAGGCCCAGCCCAAACCCAGAGTGGGGAGTTGAACCGAATCTCCTCAAATCTAGGTACCAATTAAGAGTCTCAACTTCCAAGTCTAGCTCTTTTATTCGTTTATTCAACTTGTCTAGATTATCTTCTCTTTCGCTGCCTCCAATAATTTCCCCGATGCGTGGAACCAAAATATCCATTCCTTTAACAGTTTTGTTGTCTTCATTCATTTTCATATAAAATGCTTTAAATTCTTTGGGATAATCAATAACCACTATAGGTTTTTTAAAGATCTCTTCTGTTAGATATCTTTCATGTTCTGTTTGCAAGTCTATTCCCCAACGAGGTGTTGTTTCAAATACTTTATTTGTACTTTCAAGTTTTTTAATGGCCTGAGTATAAGTGATAACCTCAAAGTTTGAGTTTATGACATTTTCAATTTTGTTGATTAGTCCCTTTTCAATAAAGTCTTCAAAAAATTCCATGTCTTGGCTACAACTATTTAACACTCCTTTTAGGATATACTTAAGAAAATCTTCTGCCAATTTAATATTGTCTTCAAGGGAAAAAAATGCCACCTCGGGTTCAATCATCCAGAACTCTGAAGCATGTCGTGTTGTGTTAGAATTTTCTGCTCTAAATGTTGGGCCAAAAGTATATATTCTTGACAATGCCATCGCATAAGCTTCTCCATGTAGCTGTCCAGTCACAGCAAGGAATACTTCTTTCCCGAAAAAATCTTCTTTAAAGTCAATTTTTTTGCCTTTCGAAATGTTGTTAAGATCTAGAGTGGATACACGAAATATTTCACCGCATCCTTCTCCATCATTCGATGTGATTATTGGAGTATTTACATATAAAAATCCATTTTTTTGAAAGTATTCATGGATTTTATAAGAAACTTGATTCCTAACCCTGGCAACAGCTCCAAATGTGTTGGTACGTATTCTTAAATGAGAAATTTCTCTTAAGAATTCAAAGGAGTGCCTTTTTTTTTGTAAAGGATATGTTTCCTGGTCTGCTTCTCCGATTATATTGAAATTTATAGTTTTAATTTCGTGTGTTTGACCCTTTGCAGGACTTAAAATTAAAATTCCTGTTAAGGATATGCTGGCTCCTGTCGTAAGTTTTTTAAGCTCTGTTTCCTGAAAGTTAGAATTTTCTTCATCAATTACAGCTTGAATTCCCCTAATATTTGAACCATCGTTGATTTCGACAAATGAAATTTTACCACTACTGCGCCTTGTTCTAACCCACCCTCTTACTGTAACTTTACTTTCTACTATGGGGTTATTCAGAATGTCTTTTATACTTTTGTACATAGCTCCTCTCAATATAACTTAATTTATAATTATTATATCTTAAACATATAATAGTTTTAGAATGTGGTAGCGTATGGTGGTTTAAGTATTTGTTGATATTATTGAAAGCGAACAAAATTAATAATCCATACTAGGATTTGAACAAGACTATGAGCAATTTAAAAGATATGCTAGTGATTTTTGATTCAGGGATCGGTGGCCTTTCCTATTTTGAATATATAAGAAAGCGGCTTGGCAGAAGAAACTATCTGTATGTTGTAGATAATAAAAACTTTCCCTATGGCGAGAAAACCATAGAGTTCCTTTTAAAAGAGATTCTAGAATCAATTTTAAAATTGGAAAAAATTTGTAACATTTCCTCATTGGTTTTTGCTTGCAACACAGCGTCTGTTAGCACATACGGTAAGTTAAGTTTTGCTTTTCCTATAATATACACCTTGCCCTCAATTAGTTTAATAGAGAGCCTAGCATCTAGAAAGGTGCTATTAATAGCAACAGACACTACTGTTAATAGCGCTTTTGTAAGGAACGAAAAGAGATTGCACGGCGATTTAGTTTTAAAGTCTGCTGGAGAGCTTATAAATTTTGTAGAGTATGGGGATAGGTTTAAAGAGGATGCGTTTAGGTGTCTAGAATCATTAAAACTAGAGGTTAAAGCTAGCAAACGAGATGTGATTTTTTTAGGCTGTACTCATTATCTACATATTAAAGATATGATTGAAAATTTTTTAGGAATTCCTGTCTACGAAAATCGTGCATTTGTAACAGATGAGCTTGCTAGGACTGCTCCTAAGGTTAGCGATGGTGGGGATTTTATAAACTCATTTTACTTAACAAAAGATGAAAATTTGTGCTTTTATAAAAATTTTTGTGAGAAATATGGGCTTAAATTTAAGGGGATAATTGATTGAATGACCTTAAATTTGAAGTTCTTTGGGGTGTAAACAATATTTATTCTATTATCGATGTTAACACCAATTTAATTTATGAAGGGGTTATTAAGGGCAAGATCTTGGATGTTCAAAATAAAGAATATAGTCCTTTAGTGCCTGGAGATTTCGTGGTAGGAGATGTTTATGATGAATGCAAGGTGTATATCAAGGAGAGATTAGAACGTAAGAACATTTTTTGGCGTTACAACAGAAAAGCTGATATCAGGCAAATTATTGTCTCAAATATTGATAGTATTTTGATTGTTAATTCTGCTAGCCTCCCTGAGATCAAGAATTCATTTATTGATAGGGTATTAATAGTTGCTGAAGAGCAAGAAATTACTCCGATTATTTTGATAAATAAAGTGGATGAGGGTGTAAGTAGTAGGGTTCAAACTTTGATTAAAGTTTATGAAGATTTAGGATATAGGGTTGTTCAAACTTCTGCTATTACTTTACAGGGTATTGAAGAATTAAAATCAATTGTTAAAAGCTCCAAAGCTTCTTTTATTGGACAATCTGGTGTGGGAAAATCTTCACTTATAAATTTAGTTAGTTTAGATGCGGCACAGGCTATAAATGAAATATCTTATAAATATGCTAGGGGAAGACACACTACGGTCTATGCTGTGGCTTTTCATTCAGATGATGGGATAGTAATGGATACTCCAGGTATTAAAGAGTTTGGGATTGAGACACTAGACTACTTAAAACTCAAACATTGTTTCAGAGAGTTTAGGGATTTGAATAATTTGTGTAGGTTTAATTCTTGTTTGCATATAAATGAGCCAAATTGCTTTGTAGCAGGTCAAATTGGATTTAAAGTTTCAGAAGCTAGATATAAAAGTTACTCAAAAATTTTAGAGGAGCTTAGGAGATATAAAAGCTATGCAAGATAAATATTTAGAAAAAATCAATTTTTATCAAATATTATCCTCAGTTTCTTCTTATGTTAGCATTACAGATACTATTAATCTTTTAAACAGCCAGAAAATACTGAAAAATGAAGAAGAGCTTAATAAAGTATGTTTTCTTGTTAAAGTAATTAAGAATCTCGTTGAAACTTATGATGAATATCCAAATTCTTATTTAAAGAGTATAGGCGATTCTATTAGTTTGCTTTTTAAGGAAAATTCGAGGGTGTCTATTGAAGAAATTAGTAATATTATTTTTTTTCTTCAAGAAGTTTTAAGAATAAATTTTTTCCTTGATAAGAATGAATTTAAAGCCAAGAATGAAAATGAAAGTTTGAAAGCTTTGTTGTTTCTAGATTCAAGTCTTAGGCGTTTGCTGGAGGTTTTGTCTGGGTATATTGATACTGATGAGCTTAAGATAAGGAGAGGCGTTGCTAAAGATTATGATGAGATTGATTTTGAGCTTAAAAATTTGGACAAAAGAATCGAAAAACAGGTAAAAAGAATAATAGCTTTAAATTCGGAATATTTAACATCAACCCTTGTTTATTATAAATCAGATAGATACACTGTTGCACTTAGAGCTAGTTTTAAAAATAAAATTAAGGGAAATGTGATATCTATTTCATCTTCCGGTGAGACATTTTATATTGAACCAAGTGAGGTAGTAAGTGAAAACGGTCGCTTGGCTTTTTTAAGGTTAGAAAAGACTCGCATAACTTTAAGAATACTGCATACGCTTTCAGATGAAATTCGAAAACAAGTTGTTCTTTTAAAAGAGCTTTATAATAAATTTTTATACTACGATTCTCTTAAGGCTAGGGCAATTTATGGCATGAAGACTCGAGGAATATTTCCCAATATTGGTTCTAGGCTTAACATCCTAAACGCACGCCATCCTCTAATAAAGAATGCAAAGGAAATAAATTTTTGTCCACTAGAGAATAAAGTTGTAGTTATTACGGGCCCTAATGCTGGTGGAAAGACTGCGACTTTGAAGACTGTTGCTCTGTTGAGTGCTATGTTCCAGTTTGGAATACCTGTTCCGGTTGATGAGAATAGTACTTTTAAGATTTTTGATAATATTTTCATCGATATTGGAGATGAACAATCAATTGAAAATTCGCTTTCAACGTTTTCAAGTCACATGAGGAACATTTCTTGTATTTTAATACAAGCAACGGTAGATAGTCTTGCGGTATTTGATGAATTTTGTTCTGGGACGGATACTGAGCAAGGACAAGCATTGGCAATAGCTATCCTTGAGTATTTAATTAACATTAGCTGTTATGTAATTATATCAACTCATTACAATTCTCTTAAGTATTTCGCATATACGCACGAAGGCGTTATTAATGCATCTATGCAGATGAATTTAGAAAGAATGGAGCCCGATTATAATTTGATATTTTCCCTTCCAGGGGAAAGTTTTGCCTTCAGTGTAGCAAGCAATTCTTCTATTCATCCTGATATTATACTCAGAGCCCAAGAGATTTATTCATCTAAGAAGACGGAGGTAAATGAAATAATTGAAAGACTTACGAATAAGGAGAGAGAAATATATTCGCTTGAAGAAAAATTGAAAGGGAAGCTTAAACTTATTGAACTTAAAGAGATTGAACTCAGTGGCCTACAGGAGAATATTATTCTTAAAGAGAAGGATATGGAAGAAACGCTTTTAAATGAGCAAAAAGAATTTTTAAATTATTCAAGGAGAACTTTAGAAAATTTGGTTAGAGAGATAAAAGAAGGAAAGGTCGATTTGAGCAAGAATAAAGAGTTTATTTGCAATGTTACAGACAGGATAGCGGAAAAGACGTCCAAGGTTGAACTTCTAGCTAATGAGGTTGCTAGTGATGCTGAATTTAGAGTGGGCGATAAAGTTAGGGTATCTAATTCAAGTATTTTAGGAGAAATAGTGGGCGTTACCAAAAAGGGATTTATTGTAAATACTGGTGTTTTTAATATTACAGTTTTGTCTTCTAATTTAGATAGGGTATTAGCTGAAAAGGAAGTTGGTAATACTTCAAAGAGAGACTTCAGCTTTTCTTTAAAGTACGAAGATAATGAGTTGTTGGGGTTTACTTTTGATATTAGAGGAATGAGGGTAGTTGAGGCCATAGATTTTTTGAGTAAGAAAATAGATACTATGCTAATAAGCAATGTTGGTAAATTTGAAATCATTCATGGCAAAGGGGAGGGTCTTCTTATGGCCGGTGTTCATGAGTTTTTGAAGAGCTTAAAGTTCGTTAAAAAGTATTATTTTTCTCATCCTAGTGATGGAGGGGCTGGGAAGACAATAGTAGAGATTTAAATGGGCATAGCGAGGTTCGAAGAACTTGAAAATGTATTGTTCAATATATGTCTTGATGTTGATTCTGTCCTTGAGGATGAATTTGGTAGTGCTTATGAGGTACATCCAAACAGACCTCCTAGGGGTAAAGCGGCCAACGGTATTTTGGATGGGCTTTTTCGTGTGACTACATCTTTTACTCCTGGATATGGTTCTAATTTTGGAAGAGGATATTTGGTTATTATTGAAATAATAACTCTTGATGTAGTTGATGTTGAATTTAGTAAAAGAGCTACGGAGAGAGGTATTAAAATTTTTGAGGAGAAATTAAGGGAAAAATTTCCAGGTAAAAAACTTTGCATAGTGTATGATATTAATGTGTACAAAATTGTTGGAGACTTTTTTAGTAATTAATCTTTGAATTTATTAACTGTTGAGTTTAAAAGGAATCAAATAATTAAAATTACATTTATTTTAAAAATTTAATTTTGGTTTATACTTGATATACGTGAGATGAGCTTGAATATTTTAAGTATTAGTATTACTATTTTAGAGTTGAAATTTGTTAGTAATAATTTCTCTGTTTTTTTGTTTATTGAATGTTTTCAATTATTTTATCTTTGCCTAAGGGGTTTTCATGCAATTTGAAGTTAAGGATTTGATAAGTAGGATTAAGAAGGATGGGCTTGAGGAAGCTGATAGGTTGGCTAGTGAGGTCGTTGATAATGCTAAGAGGGAAGCTGAGGCTATTGTTTTGAAGGCCGAGAATGACGCTAGGGAGTTAAAAATAAGGGTGGAGAGAGAAATTAGCGATTATAGGAGGCATGCTCTTGAGGCATCGCGCCAGGCGGTTAGGGATTTGATTATTGGTACTGAGAAAGGCATTAAGTCTTTGTTTGAAAACGCGTTAAAGGATTCTGTTTCTAGGAGTTATGATAATAACTTTATAAGCAAGCTTATTGTTAAGGTTGTAGATGGGTGGAGTAGAGGAGATAGGATAGATGTTATGCTTAACGAGTCTGATCTTTCTGATTTATTGGCTCTTCTGAGGGCAGAGGTGGGAGAGAAGCTTAAGGGAGATGTTGAAGTTAAGCCCTTCAAAGGGATAAACAAAGGATTTAAAGTCCAGGAAAGAGATGGTAGTCTGCATTATGATTTCACTTCGGAGACTATTTCTGACATCCTTTTTGAGTATTTAAATCCAAGGTTTAAGGAATTAATTAAGGTGGTTTAGAGAGAGGTGGTATGCTAAGTCCGTATTACTATGTTCTGTCGTCGTTGCCTTATCTTGATATAAAGAGTGGTAATGTGTGGGGTGTGTCAGATTTTTTCAAAAATGTTGAAAACGCTTTGGGTCGACAAGATTTTGTCTTTTTGAAAAATTTGTCAGAGTTTGGTCCTGCCAGAGGAAGCTTGGGAGTTGTTGATTGTTTTCTTGATTTTGAGGAAAAAATGAAATGTGCATTAGCCTGTATTAGAGCCGAAAAGTTGGGGCTGCCAAGGGATGTTTATTTGGAGTCTTCTTATTTTTCAGGTTATTTCTTAGGACTTTTAAAAGTTATTTGTCTTAAGGAAACTCCTTTTGAGGTGGAATTAGGGCTTGATATGTTGAAGTGGCAATTTTTGACAGATCTTGAAGTGGGGAATGAATTTAACTTTGAAAGGTTGGTGATCTACTTTTTGAAATTAATGTTAGTCTCAAGAAGGAACCTGTTTGTGGATGAGATAGGCGAGAGAAATTTTGCAGATATTTGTCAACAATTAAGAATTGATTATGAATAAGAAGTTTTAGAAGAGGAATTTTGATGGAAACTAGAGGAAAAGTAGTAGGGGTAATTGGGAATTTGGTTACTATTGAGGTTGTTGGTACTGTTGCCATGAATGAGGTTATTTTTGTTAAGAGTGCCGGGAAGAGTTTGAAAGCTGAGGTAATTCGTGTTAGGGACGGGGAAATTGATGCTCAGGTGTTTGAGATGACTAGGGGAATTTCTGTTGGGGATGATATTGAGTTTACAAATAAGCTCTTAACAGTTGAGCTTGGACCTGGGCTTTTAACCCAGGTGTATGATGGGCTTCAGAATCCTTTGCCGGAGCTTGCGGCTCAATGTGGATTTTTTCTAGAAAGGGGTTTGTATTTAAGAGCTCTTGATAAGAAAAGGAAATGGAATTTTAAGGCAACTGCTAGCGTGGGGGACGTTGTTACTGCGGGTGATTATCTTGGGTTTGTTGTTGAGGGTACTATTAACCATCAGATAATGGTTCCGTTTGATAGAAGAGACTCTTATATTCTTGTGGAAATTGTTGAAGAGGGCAATTATACTATAGACGACAAAATAGCGGTTATTGAGAATGATGCTGGAGATAGGCATGTTGTGACTATGTCATTTCATTGGCCCGTTAAGATTCCTATTACGAATTATAGGGAGAGGATCATTCCTAGTGAACCCATGGTGACTCAAACAAGGATAATAGATACGTTTTTCCCAGTTGCAAAGGGTGGGACGTTTTGTATTCCTGGGCCTTTTGGTGCTGGTAAGACAGTCCTTCAGCAGGTTACGAGTCGTAATGCTGATGTTGATATTGTAATTATTGCTGCTTGTGGAGAAAGAGCAGGGGAGGTGGTGGAGACTCTTAAGGAGTTTCCTGAGCTAACAGATCCGAGGACAGGTAAGTCATTGATGGAGAGAACATGTATTATTTGCAATACGTCCTCTATGCCAGTTGCTGCGCGGGAGGCCTCGGTTTATACGGCTATTACTATCGGTGAATATTACAGACAGATGGGGCTTGATGTTCTTTTATTGGCAGACTCAACTTCGAGGTGGGCTCAGGCTATGAGAGAGATGTCAGGACGTCTTGAGGAAATTCCGGGGGAGGAGGCGTTTCCCGCTTATCTTGAATCTGTTATTGCATCTTTTTATGAGAGAGCAGGTATTGTTGTTTTAAGAGATGGTGGTGTTGGTTCTGTGACTGTGGGTGGTTCTGTAAGTCCTGCTGGGGGTAATTTTGAAGAGCCGGTGACTCAGGCGACTTTAAAGGTTGTGGGGGCATTTCATGGTCTTACAAGAGAGAGGTCGGATGCTAGGAAGTTTCCAGCTATTAGTCCTCTTGAATCTTGGAGTAAATATGGGGGGGTTGTCGAGGCGGAGAAGACAGAATATGCAAGATCATTTTTGGTTAAGGGTAATGAGGTGAATCAAATGATGAAGGTTGTTGGTGAGGAAGGGATAAGTAATGCTGACTTTTTGGTTTATTTGAAGTCGGAGCTTTTGGATGCATGCTATTTACAGCAAAATTCTTTTGATAGTGTTGATGCGGCGGTGAGTCCGGAGCGACAGAATTATATGTTTAATATAATTTACAATGTTTTAAAGTCGGATTTTAAATTTGAGAATAAGCTAGAGGCTAGAAATTTTGTTAATGAGTTAAGGCAAAATATTTTAGATATGAACCTCATACCCTTTAAAGAAGAAAGGTTTAATAGATTGGAATCTGCTTTAACGGGTTTAATCGATTCTAGGAAATTAAATTTTAGAGGTGTTAGTTAAAGATGAAAAGGGTATACAGTAAGATAGAGTCTATTGTAGGGAATGTGATAACTGTTACGGCGTGCGATGTCAAGTATGGGGAACTTGCTATTGTAAAGACGAAGGATATGAGTTCTTTAGCTGAGGTTATTAAATTGGATAGGGATAAGGTTTCTCTTCAGGTCTACAATGGAACAAGGGGTGTCTCGACTGCAGATCAAATTAAGTTTTTAGGGCATCCGATGCGGGTTGCATTTTCTGAGAATTTGCTTGGCAGAGTTTTTGATGGAGCTGGAAATCCAAAGGACGGAGGGCCTAGTCTTGAGGATAATTTGATTGAAATTGGAGGGCCCTCTGCTAATCCGGCTAAGCGGATTATTCCTAGGAATATGATACGGACGGGACTTCCGATGATAGATGTATTTAATACCCTTGTTGAATCGCAAAAGTTGCCGATATTTTCTGTATCTGGGGAGCCTTATAATGAACTGCTTTTAAGGATAGCTCTTCAGGCTGAAGTTGATTTGATTGTTCTAGGGGGGATGGGGCTTAAGAATGATGATTATTTAACTTTCAAAGATTCTCTTGAGAAGGGAGGAGCGTTGGGCAGAACCATATTTTTTGTTCATATGGCTAATGATTCTGTTGTTGAGTCTTTAACTGTTCCTGATATTTCTCTTGCTGTTGCTGAGAAGTTTGCCCTTCAAGGGAAAAAGGTTTTGGTATTGTTGACTGATATGACTAATTTTGCTGATGCCATGAAAGAAATTGCTATTACTATGGAGCAGGTTCCTTCTAATAGGGGTTATCCCGGTGATTTGTATTCACAGCTTGCATCTCGGTACGAGAAGGCTATTGATTTTGAGGGGGCTGGGTCTATTACTGTACTTGCGGTTACTACTATGCCTGGGGATGATGTTACTCATCCAGTGCCTGATAATACAGGGTATATTACCGAGGGGCAGTATTATTTAAGGGGAGGCAGGATTGAGCCTTTTGGATCTCTTTCAAGGCTTAAGCAGATGGTTAATGGTAAGACGAGGGATGATCACAGGGTAATTATGGATTCAATGATTAAGCTTTATGCATCTTCAAGGGAATCTATGGAAAAAAAGGCTATGGGATTTAATATGACAGAGTGGGATGAAAAGCTACTTAAGTATAGTGGTATGTTTGAGGGCAAATTGATGGATTTGTCTGTTAATATTCCTTTAGAAGAGGCCTTAGATTTAGGGTGGGAGATACTCTCTAGTTGTTTTGAGCCGAGGGAGACTGGAATTAAGACAGAGCTTGTAGAGAAGTATTGGCCCAAAAAAGAGGCTTAGGATGGCTAAAGTTAAGTTAACCAAGAATGAACTTAAGAAGCAGAAAGATAGTCTTAAGATGTTTAATAGATACTTGCCTACGTTGCAGCTTAAGAAACAACAACTTCATTTGGAAATTATAAAGATCGAGGGGATTAAGAGAGAGCTTGAGCTTGAGAAAGATAGAGTAAGGGAGAGTATTGGTTCTTGGGTTTCTTTGTTTGGTGAAGAGTTTCCTTTCAAGGATTGGATTCAGGTTAAGAGAGTAGTTAGAGGGCTTGCAAATGTTGCAGGCATTTCTATTCCTGTTTTTAATTCTGTTGAGTATTGGGATATTAAACATGACCTTTTATCTACCCCTTATTGGGTAGATAGAGGGATAGAAGTTATTAAGAGTGTAGTTCAGATAGAAGCGGAGCTTGGGGTTTTAAGCGAACAGGTCAGGTTGTTAGAAAAAGAGCTTAATACTACTTCTCAGAGGGTAAATCTATTTGAGAAGGTTATGATACCTGTTGCTAGAATCAATATAAAGAAGATTAATGTGTATCTTGGAGATCAGCAAACAGCGGCTGTTGTAAGAGGGAAGATGGCCAAAGCTAGCTTGATTGATAGGGGATAGGGATGAGTTTATGATTGTGAAAATGAAGAAAGTTTTACTTTTGACTTTGTTAAAATATAAGAGAGAGGCTATTGAAACTTTAAGAGAGGTGGGGGTCGTTCATGTTGATCTTTACAACAAAGTTTCAAAGTCTTTAGAAGAGGTTGTTGAAACTAGAGGAATTTTTATTCAGGCTTTATCCTTGCTTGAAGATGATTACGAGATAAAAACTTTAAAATCTTCGAGTGAGAATTTTTTAGATATTGCAAAAAATATAGTTAATTTGGGTGCTGAGATCAAAGATCTTAAAGATACGAGACAGGAGTTATTGCACAAGAAGAATATGATATCCCCTTGGGGATATTTTTCTCTTGATTTGGTAAATGAATTGAGGGGTAGAAATGTTTATGTACAATTTTTTAAGACTCAGATTGGTGAATATAGGAAATTATTGTTGTCTTCTGAGGTTAAGGTTGCTCTTATTAGTAATGTGAAAGGTGCAGCTTATTTTGTAGCTATTAATGATTCTATGCAAATGATAGAGACGGCGGAAGAGTATAAGTTTGAATTTGACCTTGCCTTGGTTGAGAATAAATTAAGGATCGTTGATGAAATTTTGGAGCAAAAATTAACTCAGTTAGCACTTTTAAATAAGTATAGGGATGTTTTAGGAAATGAAATAGAGGAATATAATCAGATTATTGAGTTTGAACAGGTTATGGCTGACATGAGGGTAGAGTGTCATGATTTTGTTTATATTACAGGATTTATTCCGGAAGATAAACAAAATGATCTTAAGAGGGTGGCTGGGGATAGATTTGTTGTGCAATTTGCAGATCCAGATGGGGGTGTTGTGCCGACTTATGTGAGAAGGAGGGGTCTAGCTAGACTTGCTAAGCCTATTTTTGATGTTTTAGATACAATTCCTGGATATAAAGAAAGGGATGTTAGTTTTATTTTCATGTTATTTTTCTTTGTATTTTTTGGAATGATAGTTGGTGATGCGGCTTATGGTGTACTGTTTTTAGCAGTAGGGGTTGTGTTGAGTTTGCGTAACTTTATAAAGAAGAAGCCGTTAAAACCCATACATGCTTTAATATTTTATTTGAGTACATCAGCGATTATATATGGATCTATGACTGGAACTTGGTTTGGGAGTGGTTCTTTTGTTATTGAGTTATTTCCTGCTTTGAGGGTTTTTCAGCTTGAATATTTAACAGGTGGCAATAGTATGCAAAATATTATGTTTATATGTTTTACAATAGGTCTTTTGCAAATATCGATAGCCCATATATGGAATTTTATCCGACAAATAAAAGAAAGGCCATATATACATTCAATCTCTCAAATTGGTTGGCTCGTTGGTATTGCTGGGCTTTATTATCTAGTTTTGAATTTGATACTTGGTGAGGATAAATTTCCTATGGGAGGTAGTGTTTTAAACATGATATATATTGGAGTTGCTCTTGTTTTTATTTTTCAGAAACAGGATGGTTCAAACTTTTTTATATGTGTGTTGAGGAGCTTTGGGGGGATCATAGAACAATTTTTGACTACGGTAGCAGGGTTTGCGGACATAATATCTTACATTAGGCTTTTCGCTGTTGGGCTTGCCGGACTTGCAATTTCTGACAGTTTTAATAGTATGTCGGCATCTTTATTAAAATCATCTAATATTGGTCTTATAATAGGTGGCGTTGTTGTAATACTGTTTGGACATGTTTTAAACATAGTTTTATCTTTATTATCCGTTGTTGTTCATGGAGTAAGACTTAATATGCTTGAATTTTCAAACCATTTGGGTCAAGAGTGGAATGGATGTTCTTATAAGCCCTTTAGAAAAATAAAAAATAAATAAGGAGATACATATGGATATAGGTTTAATAGGAGTAAATTCGGCTTTAACAGTATCTGCAATAGGGTCAGCCTTGGGTATGGGAGCTGCAGGTAGTGCTGCTATTGGAGCGTGGAAGAGATGTTATGTGCAGGGAAAGCCGGCGCCATTTTTGTTAATTGTTTTTGTTTCAGCTCCTTTGACTCAGATAATATATGGGTATATATTGATGAATACTTTATCGGGGATAATGACTCAAGTAAATCCTTGGTTATTATTTGGAGCGGGTTTTGGAGGCGGGCTTGCCATTTCTATTTCTGCTTTTGCACAGGGGAGAGCGGCTGCTGGTGCTTGCGATGCGTTTGCCGAGACTGGTAAGGGATTTGCGACCAATCTTTTGGTTTTAGGACTAATCGAGTCTGTTGCCCTTTTTGTAATGGTATTCTTGATGATATTTAAATTTTGAGAAGTTGAATGTTAAGTTTCCTCGTAATTTATGAGGGGATTTAGTATGTTTGTGAATATGATGAGGTTTTTTTTGCCCTTTTTGGGTTTCAGTTTTATCTTGAATTTAAGTGCGTCTGTGGGTAAAGAATTGCCATATTGGATTTTGCTCGAGAGAGCAAGGCAGCTTATTTACTCTAAGGAGAAATTCATTCAATCTAATCTTACTGTTGCTATTAGTTATTTACAAGAGGCTTTGCTTGGAAAGGGAATATATCCCGAGGCTAATTATTATTTATCAGTAGTTTATGGCAGGACTGGTAATGTTGTCCTTGAAAAATTGCACCTTCAGAAAGCTTTGGAGGATAAAGATTATTTATTGGATCGATCTTTTGAGAAAAATATACTTTTTTCTTTGGCTAGACTGGCTGAGTTTGAAAATAATTATGTAGACGTGATTGATTACTTAAATGAAGTTTTAGATAAGTTTTCAAGTGATGATGATTACTATAAGTATCATTATGTTACTCGTAAACGTGAAAACGTGTCGAGTGATAAATTTAGCATGGGGTTTTATTTAGATTCTTACTTAAAGAATGTAAGAGGGACTTCTGGTCTTGATTTTACTTTTAATCTTTACAGATTTAAGAATTATAGTGTTATTGATACTCATAAGTTATTGTCTAAAGTGTACCTAAAGATAGGTGCTTATGAGCTTGCAATTACTCACGGGCTTATTGCTGCTGTTGGTATCTTGACTAGGATGGATGAGTATGTTAGTTATCATGAGCCTCTTCATAAGTTTAAAAATTTAAGGTCTTTTGTTTACAAGATAAATGGGTATAAGGACATTAAAGCTAGCTTTGAATCTGTGGATTTTTGGGAAGTGATATATAGAGTTGCGTATGCCACCTACATGTATGATAATCATAAAAACAAATTTAGGGCTGTAGATACTTGGAAATTAATTGTTGATCTTGCGCCTAAATCTTCGCCTTATGTATTAAAATCAAAGGATCAGATCAAAGCTTTTTTAGTCGATAAAAGTGCGTAGTTGTTTTGTTTCTGAAGAAGTTTGGGGAGTTTGGGATTAGTTCTTATAAGAAAAATTTTTGCATTATTGCTCATATTGATCATGGTAAATCGACCTTAGCAGATAGATTTATACAAAAGGCCAAAATAGTTTCAGATCGGGATTTTAAAAGCCAGATGCTCGATAGCATGGATATTGAAAGAGAGAGGGGTATTACGATTAAGAGTCAGGCTGTTACTATTGAGTATGAGAGTAGTGATGGAAGTACTTATGAGCTTAATTTTGTAGATACACCGGGACATGTCGATTTTTCTTATGAAGTTTCAAGGGCAATTTCATCTTGTGAGGGAGCAATTTTGCTTATTGATGCGAGCCAAGGGATAGAGGCTCAAACTGTTTCTAACTTTTATATGGCGTTTGAGCATGATCTTGAAATTATTCCTGTCATTAATAAAATAGACTTGCCGAGTGCGAATGTTGATTTTGTAAAGGAACAAATAGAGCGTGATTTAGGTCTGGACTCAAGTATTGCTGTAGCAATATCTGCAAAGAATGGGGTAGGAATTGATGAGTTGCTTGAGTCTATTTGTAGGTATGTTCCCTCGCCTAGAGGCAGTGTTGATAACGCGTTAAAGGCTTTAATTTTTGATTCACATTATGATTCTTATCGCGGTGTTATTGTTCATTTTAGAATTTTTGAGGGGCGAATCAAGACGGGCGACAAGATTAAATTTATGCATGCAGATAGAGATTATTTGGTCGAAGAGATTGGAATCTTTAAAATACTGCTCGAAAAAAGAGATTTTTTGGAAGCTGGTGATGTTGGTTATTTCATTGCGGGAATAAAAAATATATCAGATGTTAAGATTGGGGATACTGTAACTCTTTTCGACGAACCGGCAAATTTTCCTCTTGAGGGGTTTAAGGAAGTTAAGCCTGTGGTGTTTTCTTCTGTCTATCCAGTTGATGCTAATCAGTATGATGACCTTTTAAAGGCGATGGACAGGCTTAAGCTCAATGATGCATCACTCACCTTTGAAAAAGATGCTTCAGCTGCACTTGGTCATGGTTTTAAATGTGGGTTTTTGGGGTTACTGCATTTGGAGGTAATTCAGGAAAGGATTGAGCGTGAGTTTGATCTTAATGTAATCTTAACTTCTCCTTCGGTTCGTTATAAAATAGTTCCTAAAAAGGGAGATCCTTATTTTATTGAGAGTCCTGAGCAATTTTTGGGAAATGATCATATTGAATATGCTCTTGAGCCTTATATTAGGTCTAATATTATCGTTCCTACAGAGTTTTTGGGTAATGTTATGAGTATTTGTTTACTTAAGAGAGGAGTACAAGAAAACTTAATTTACCTTGATACAAAACGAGTTGAGATCATTTATAAGATGCCTCTTGCAGAAATACTTTTTGATTTTTACGATAAAATTAAATCTGTGAGTCGTGGGTATGCTTCTTTTGACTATGAACTATTGGGTTATGAGGCCACAGATTTAGTTAAATTGGATATTTTGGTCAATGGGGATAGAGTTGACGCATTGTCGCAATTAGTTTTTAGGGATAATGCAAGAGCAAAGGCTACAAGTATTTGTAAAAAATTGAAAGAAGAGATTGCAAGACAACAATTTAAAATAGCGATTCAAGGAGCCATTGGTTCAAATATTATCGCACGTGAGACAATTTCACCTGTTAGAAAAGATGTTACTGCTAAATGTTATGGTGGTGATATTACTCGCAAGAGAAAACTTTTGGAAAAGCAAAAGGAAGGTAAAAAGCGAATGAAGATGATCGGAAATGTTGAGATACCGCAAAGTGCTTTTCTTTCTGTGCTTAAGTCAGATGATAAGTAGGGATAATATAAAAAGTTATGAAGTACGAGTGGTGAAGTCATCTGTAATGGGAATAAAAGAGGGTTTATTTCTTGATAATTTATTAGATTTATAAATATAAGAATTAGTAAGAATTGACTTTAAGAAGTTACTGTCATTGGATGCTAAATCGTAGTAAATGTTTAGTTAGGGCTTTTCAAGGTCAAATAGTGACTTAAAGAAAGTTTTTACTCGTGGTGTTAGTGTGTTGTTAGCAATATTGGGTTTATGGAAATGGAAATATCGAGTTGCTTTAATGAATCGGAATTTGAAGGGGGAGGATTCTAAGATTGGGTTTTGATTTGTGGATTTATGTGTTAAATGTGTATATAATTTACGGGTATGAAAGAATTGACGCGTACAACTAAACTTTTTAAGCTTTTCTCTGAGTCTAAAGCGGTGGAGTTAGAAATTTTACATATTAAATCTGAAAAAGATATACAAAAAATATTTGAGTCTAATTTAGAAGTTTTTTTCAAAGTGAAGTTAATAGCTACTGAATTTAAAATAGGAAATAAAAGAATAGATACACTTGGAATTATGGAAACAAATGATCGTGTTGTCCCTGTGATATTTGAATATAAGAAAGATGAAAGCCCTATGCATGTTTTGCAGGCTGTTGGATATGATGAGGTATTGAAAGATAGAAAGCGTGATTTTTTGTATGTGATGAGGGAGAAGTTTGGTCAAATAACGGAGAGATACAATAATGTAGATTTTGATTCAACTAAGCTTATTTGTGTGGCTAGAAAATTCGAGGTAGCGGCTGAGAATCAGGCTAAAAGAGATCCTTCGGAAATTATTCTTGTAGAATATGATATGTATGAAGATAATTTAATAACATTAAAATTAACTACTTACCCTGCTGCTGGTGTTAACAATACTAAAGTTTCTAGTAATAAAAAAAATAAGGGTGTGGCTCAGGCGACAATGCTACGAGATATAGTGCCTCAAAAAAATGACAAGAATCTTTTATCAACAAAGAATCTGGAAAAATTGGCAAAATCAAATGCTGAATTACAGAATTTAAATAAAATATTGGAGAACTTTATTTTTACCTTAGGCGATGTTGAAAAATATGAGACTAAGCATTACACAGGATTTAGGGTTGTTGGGGGTAAACTTTTTGCAGATTTGATATTTAGACCTAGAAGGAATGTAATACTGATTACTGTTACACTTCCTTTGGAAAAGGTGTTTATGGAGGAAGGCTTTACTCGTGCTATGAATGGTATCGGTCATAATGGCAATGGCAATGTCGAAATTGTTTTTAATGGATCTAGATTTGAAGATGTTAAAAGACTTATAAAATTAAGTTATGATAATGTTGGTTTTGATTAAAACTTTATTAAGCTTGTTTAATTTTTTCGTTATCTAGATTATTTATCTTTATGATTTTCTCTTTGAGTTGCTTTTATTGCATTTTTAGTAGGTTATGGGGTATTTAGTTCTTTTTAAAAATATTGGAAAAGTATTTTGAAATGTTATAAGATTATTTTATTGATGTTAAATAATTTTATATGGAGATTTGTGTATGCTTAAGTGTAATAAGGTGGTTCTTGTTGGGGCTGGAGGAGTTGGCTCGAGTTTTGCCTATGCTTTAACAATAGATAACTCACTTGTCCACGAGCTTGTCATTATTGATGTAGCTAAGGACAAAGCTAAGGGTGAGGTTATGGATTTAAACCATGGACAGATGTTCTTGGGGAAAAATATTAAGATAAACTTTGGGACTTATCAGGACTGTTCTGATGCCGATATTGTTGTAATTACTGCGGGTCTTAACCAAAAGGTGGGCGAGACAAGGCTTGACTTGGTAAGTAAGAATACTAAAATATTTAAAGAGATTGTTACAAGCATTGTTTCAAGTGGTTTCAGTGGTATTTTTGTAATTGCAAGTAATCCTGTCGATATTATGACTTATGTTACGATGAAGTATTCTGGGTTTCCGGTACATAGGGTTATTGGAACAGGAACGATACTTGATACTTCAAGGCTTAGATACTTTTTAGCGGAGCGTTTTGGTGTGAATACACAGAATGTACACTCGTATGTTATGGGAGAGCATGGGGATAGTTCTTTTGTTACTTGGGATGAGACCAAAATAGCTATGAAGCCTTTATCTGAGTACATGAGTGAGGGAAAAATAAGAGAAGAAGAGCTTGCTGAGATTCATAGTCGGGTTGTGAATGCTGCTTATGAAGTAATCAAGCTTAAGGGTTCCACTTATTATGCTATTGGACTTGGAATTAAAAATATTGTGAATGCGATAATCAGCGATCAAAATCTTATTCTGCCTATATCTTCATACATCAATGGTCAATACGGTGGTGTTGGTAGGGGTATTTATGTTGGAGCACCTTCTGTGATAAGCAAAGATGGTGTAAAAGAGACCCTTGACTTTGATATAAGTGACAGGGAGATTGAGAAACTTAAAGCTTCTACCAGTCAGCTTAAGAGTTATATTGATAAGATAGAATTTTAAAGCCGGTGGGCTTTAAAATTCTATAAGCTGTTCACCGCTTTTTCTGTGTTCAATGGCCTCTAGCAGTGATTCTCTTGAAATGTTTCCTTCTTCCTTTAGGTCGGAGATTGTTCTTGCAATTTTTAGTATTGAATGGGTGGCTCTTGATGATATGTTAAGTTTGTTTAAAATGTATATCAGTTCATCTTGTAGTATTTTGTCTAATTCACAGTATATAGAGATTTGCTCGGGCTTAAGATCAGAGTTTTTGTGTATACTTTCAGTATTTTCATATCTTTTATTTTGGATGTCTCTTGCCTTCAGTATTCTCTTCCTTATCTCACTTGAATTTTCCCTTTCTTCTTGGAATAATTTTTCGTTGTTTACTGGTTTGGTTGGTACTCTAATATCAATTCTATCAAGCATTGCTGCGCCGAGTTTTTTCCAGTAATTTGAAACTTCTTGTTGGGAGCAGAAACACTCTATATCTTTTTTACCAAGATTACCACAGGGACAAGGGTTTGTGGCAATAACTAATTGAAAATTTGCAGGATACTTAAAGGATCTTGAGCTTGCCCTTACAATTGAGATTGTTTTATCTTCAATGGGTTCGCGCAATGATTGTAAAATTGATTTTTGAAACTCCAAAGCTTCATCTAGGAATAAAATTCCATTGTGAGCCAGCGATACTTCTCCAGGCAACGCATTAGAACCCCCTCCAATTATACCTTCTTTGCTTGCAGTGTGGTGAGGTTGCCTAAACGGTCTTTGTTTTATTATTTTTGTATCTATTAACTTGCCTGCTACTGACCAAATTCTGTTTGTTTCAATCAACTCCTTATTTGTAAGCGGTGGTAAGATTGATTTCATGCATTTAATGCTTAGAGTTTTTCCACTACCAGGTGGGCCAAAGAGCATGAGATTGTGCCCTCCTGCAACTGCTATTTCAAGTGCTCTTTTTATTCTATGCTGTCCTTTTATGTTGTTAAAATCATATTCAAACCCTTCTTCAGATATTTCTGTGATATCTTCTATTGTGGTATCAATTATTTGTTTTCTTGGAAATGTATTATTGTTTAGGTGTTCTATTATTTCCAGCGTTTCTTTTAAGGTTTTAACTCCCCAAATATTTAGATTGTCCAATAGAAGACCTTCCTTTATGTTATCGAAAGGTATTATGATACACTTAATGCCTTTCTCCTTTGCAAGTGAGATAGCGGGTAATACTCCCTTAATCGCCCTTATTTTGCCGTCTAGTTGTAATTCTCCTAATATTAGAATTTCTAAACTATTATTTTTATTTGCATTTATGGTGATAATGCTTGTTGCAATTGAGAGGTCAATAGCTGTTCCAATTTTCTTGATACCTGCCGGTGCAAGGTTGATTAATATTCTGTCTTTTGGAAAACTAAATTCCGAATTTTTAATGGCTGCTTTTACTCTTTCTCTTGATTCTTTAATTTCACTTCCAGCGAGCCCAACAATGTCAATCCCCGGAATTCCTTTTCTAATGTCTATTTCAATTTCAATTAGCTCGCCATCATATCCTATGGATGAGTGGGAGTATATTTTCATATAAATTCTCCTTATTTAAAGTTATTTAATTGTGTTTAGGCTTTCATTTAGGGCTCTATAAGGTAGTATGAAGCAATCTTGTCTATTTGTATGTATGAAACTTGTAAAAGTTTTAAGACTTGAGTCAATTTCTTCTAACTTTTCAAAATTTTTATCAATTGCTTTTGTTATGATCTCTAATATTTTTTCTCTGGGTTTGTTATTGCATATTCTAGTTAGTGTATGAGCGCTTGCAAGGAGAATTATGCACCCAGATGCATTGTATCTTAATTTGATTTTATTGTTCTTCATGTTTATTTGAAAAGCTATTTGATCGCCGCACTTGGATTGATATACTAAATCTTGATTTTCATTTGTTTTAAATGTGTATTTGCTTATTCTGCTAAGCCTTATTAGTTCTTTTTTTACTTTTTCTGATAGCATAGTTCAATTTTAAGGAGTTTATTTAATTAAATCAATGGTGATTCTTAGAAGGAATCTAGCTAAATGCTTTTATTGTCCTTTTCAGAGAAAATATAAAGGTGTCAATTTCTTCTTTTGTGTTATAAAAATAGAAACTCATTCTTAGGAGATGATTTTTTTTTATGTTTTCTGAGATGAATGCAAGGTAGGAACAAATCCTTCCGGATCGGATTGCAATGCCCATTGTATCAAGATATGTTTCAATATCATGTGAATGGATATCTTTTACTGTAAATGATATTATTGCCCTTCGTTTAATATCTTGATTTAGAAGAAATTCAACTTCATCGATTTCTTTTAATCTTTCAACACAATATTTAACCAGCCCTCCGTCATGCTCTTTAATAAATTTCATTGAAATGTTATTGATGTATTCTATTGCTTTGCCAAGACCAATGATGCCTGCAATATTGGGTGTTCCTGATTCGAATTTATTTGGTGAATGAAGAGGTTTAAAGGAAATCTCTTCATTTTCTATAAAAATATCTTCTATAGTATTCCCGCCTAGTTTGGAACTATTGAGTTTATTTATCATTTTATTAGATATATACAATACTCCTATTCCTGTTGGGGCGAGCATTTTGTGTCCTGAAAATACTAAAAAATCACAGTTTATTTTACGTACATCTATTTCTGTGTGGGGTGCCATTTGAGCTGCATCTACAAAAAAGATAATTTTGTTTTCTCTAGCAATTTTCCCAATCTCTTCTAGATCTTGAGTAGTACCCAGCATATTGCTTATACCCGATATAGTAATAATTTTAGTTTTATCTGTAATTAAGCTTTTTATTTCCAAAGGTGGAATTATGCCCATTTCATTAAACTTTGCAAGTTTGATTTTTAGATTTAAATATTTGGCGATATTAATCCAAGGGAGTAAATTGCTGTTGTGCTCTAGAGTTGTTACAATGATTTCATCGTCTTTTTTTAAAATTTTTGAAAAAAGCAATGAATTTGCTATTGTGTTTATTCCATCTGTTGTTCCAGAATTAAATATTACATTTTCACTAGATTCTGCGTTAATAAATTTTTTTACAATTTTTCTTGTCTCTTCTATTTTTAAACTGGATTGAATTGCAAGTGCATGTCCACTTCTATGCACATTTGCGTTATAATTCTCGTAATACTCAACTTCAGATAAAATTACATTTTGTGGTTTCTGAGAAGTAGCAGCATTATCGAAGTAGATAATTTTTTTATTGTTTATAGTTTTATTTAAAATTGGAAAATCTTTCCTCAGAATTTTAGCTTTTTCGTTTGTATTGCCTATTGGACTAAGTCCCATCTTTAAAAAGCTTCCTTACTTATTCATTTTAAAGTAAAAGTTTTTATTTTAAAGATTATAACATTATTTATTATTTTATTTTTGTAATGAAAATCATTTTGCAATTGGTATTTTACTTTTAAAGACGCGCTAGCCTTCATTGAGTATATCTTTGTGTTATAATTCGTGTTGTTATGAAAGAGATAATTTATAAATTTGAAAAGGCTGAGGACTACAAGTTAGTACCTGTTAATAATATTTACGGAAATGTAACTAATACGGGAGAGATTTTTTGTGATCTTGTTTTTGAATCCACAGAAATACCGGAGGAGATTGTGTTTACTAAGACTAAAGAGGGGGCTTTGGAAAAAATAACAGGAGGGCCGAAGGGTTCTAAGGAGAGGGTGATTTTAATAAATTCTTTCGTTGGAATTTCTATTACAAAAGATACTGCTAAAAATATTGCTTATTGGCTTTTAAAGAAGGTTGATGAGTTAGAGGATAATGAGTAAGACTTCTGAAGAACGAATTAAGATTTATTTATCTAGGCTAGGTAAGTACAGGAGTAGGATATTAAAAGAAAAGAATATGAAAGATATTATTTTACGGGCGGATTTGTCCGATAATGATATTGAAAATATTAAAATACATTTTTCTAGGGGATATGATAGAGCACAGAGATTGGAACGTGCTGGGCAATTTAATTCTTCTTTAAGAGAACTTGAGGATATATATTTATATGCCTTTCATAATAAGAACATGTTTACTTCATTTTTAAATCTTTATGAGAAGGTTGTAAGTAAATTAAATAGTAGGGGCGGGAATAACAGATTAGTACATATAGGATTACAAGCTAGGGAATTTGGCATAGCGGTAGGAATTGACTTAAGCTCTTATGATGAGAATAGAAAATTTAAACATGTAATACTAGTATTGTTGTTGGGTCTTATATTAATAGGTATTGTCTCTTTTTTCACGTATACAATGGCACATTCCTTTATTGGTGGGGAAGAGGATTTTGGCAAAGAACAGGAGGAAGTATCGGAGGCTGCCATAAAGCAGGGCTTGCCTTCCATTACAAGGGCATCTGATTTAGTCGTTGAATCTGCTAATCTTGCCTCAGATCTTTATGCTTTATACCATGTTGAAGTTGAGGGAGCTAAGGTATTAGTTTTTGAGGACGCGCATTCCTATCAACTGAAAGCAGGGGTTATTTCTAATAAAGAACCTATTAAAAAGATTTCTTATGGTATTACTGTTTATGATGATTTAGATAAAACTATGTTGAGTAAAGTTTTTGAAAAGGTAAGTGATTTTCCCAATAGATGGGGTAAGGGGGTGTATGTTCCACTTGATTTTGTATGGAACATTTCCAGAGAAATTAAAGGGCACCCTAAGAGGATAGTTCTTGATATACTTTTAGTTGAATTTTTTAGTGAAATTGAAAATGTTTCTGGTTTTAATTTGAATACAGATTCTTCAATTTTAAGTTTTAAATATCTTGGAAGTTATTTCAAACAATCTTTTGGAATTTATGAAGCTAATTCTTTAATAGAGGTGTTTAATAACTTAAGAGATGATATTAAAAGTTTGGAAATTGAGGTTGCTTATCTTAATAAGGGAGGTTTGATTATTAGATCTTTACGACGAAGATTAATTTCTGAATCAAATTCTTCTCTTAAGAAACATTCTAGACAAAGTTTTGTATTAAAGACTATTTTCCCAACAGAGATCTATCCTAATATTAAGGAAGAATTGTCTTCTATTAGGATTGTTAATGTGTATTCAAGCTAGCGGTTAGCCGTAAATATCAGCTTATCTCAGGATTTCTTTTTCTTTAAGCTTTGAAATAATGTTTAAGGGAATAAGTGTCGTTGCAATACTTAATAGCGTGTAGGATATTAGGATAATTAGGCTAAACTCTATGCTTATCTGAACGTTAAATTCAGAGATGTTGTATTCTGAGCTTAAGAGTTCTGTATTTTCAACTCCAAATGCTAGTTTTGAAGTCATATTAGTAATTATATCTATCGTATTGATTAGATATTCGATATTAATCGTTATATAGTTTCCAATGATTATACCTATGATGCAAGATATAAGGCTTAAAACGAATGCTATTAATATAAATATTATTTTAAGACTTAAATTACTCATTCCAATTGATTTAAATATTGCAATTTTCTTTTTATTTTCAAGTATTAACATACAAAGGGATGAGGATATATTGATACTTGCAAATATCACAATAAATGCCATTATAAACAATAATAATTTTTTGCTGGTTTCTAGATTCATGTATTTATTAAAGTAAAGCTCGTAAAATGTCTTGACCTTATATTCTGGAAATTCTTTTGCAAGTATTTCCCTTAAGGCACCAACTTTTTCTTTGGTAGCGAAATCGAGGGAAAGTCCGAGGATGCCTTTAGAAAATTTCTCTGCCATTATGTATGAATCTTGTAGCGAGATAAAAACTAAGTTTTTGTCAATTTCTTTTAGTCCTGTTTCAACGATACCAGATATATTAAACCGCTTTACTCTAGGTAATGTTCTTTGATTCTTACTATTGGGTACTACTACGTAGATAGGTTCGTTTATATTCAGATTAAGTTTCTCTTTGATTTGTTTCGATATTAGTATTTCATCCTGTTTTAAACTTTTCTTTCCATCTACTAATTTTATATGCTTATTCTCATCAATGAATCTGAAGTCTACTGCTCGTATTAAGACTCCTTGTTTTTTTAGATTCCCAATTATTCCATAAGTTCTTCTTTCAAAAAAGTATCTTAATGTATTATGCTGATATTCTTTTTTAAATTTTTCTAATCTTTCTTTAAGAAGTTCATCTTTTTGAGTTTCATTATGTTCAATTTGTAGAGAGAACCCTTCACTCTCAATGTATTTGTTTATTGTTGAGTTCATGATGTTATTTGACATGTAATAAACGATGATTAAGGGAATCATTACTAAACTTAAAGATATCCCAGAACCAATTAGTGCCTTTTTGTTTGTTGAATTTATAAAGATTGTATATGCTATTTTTGTGAGTTCTTTAATATTTGGATGTATCATATTCTTTTCAATTTTTTTTCTTTAAGCTCATATTTTATATCTGCCTTATTGGCAAATTCTAGGTTATGACTAACTAGAATTAATGTTTTTCTAAATTTTTTAGCAGTATCTATCAATAAAGATTCAACTATCTTTGCGGTGTTAATATCCAGATTACCAGTAGGTTCATCGCATAGTATTATATTTGGTTCATTTATTAATGCTCTAGCAATTGCTACTCTTTGCGCCTCTCCTCCCGAAAGTTCTGAAGGGTAGTGTTCTGCTCTTGAATCTATTTCCAATATTCTCATTAAATTTAGAGCTTTCCTATTTATTGTCTCAAAGTGATCTTGCCCTTCAATTATTTTAGGTAAAATAACATTTTCAAGTACATTAAATTCATCAATTAAATTATGATTTTGAAAGACAAGACCTATTTTTTTATTTTTGTAAAAACTTAGTGTTTTTTCATTTGCGTCTTTTAAAGAAATCCCACAGGATATTATCTCACCTGAATCCATCTTATCAATTCCTGATATGATGTTAAAAAGTGTTGATTTCCCGCATCCGCTTTTTCCCTGAATAGAAATAAAGTCTCCGCTTTTTACATTTATGCTTAAATTTTCTATTACTTTTATTCTTGTCTTATTTTTGATGTATGTCTTGTGCATTTCTTTTATAGTTAGTATGTTTGTCATCTATATTGTCCCGTTTATTTTCTGGATATATTTAATCTTCCTCGTTAACCTGAGACTAGAGTACATTGTAAAGAAGCAAGCAAAAGAAGATGTAAATAATAAATCGCTTAAGAATATTTTAGGAGTAATGATATCCTTTACTATTTTGATCTCAACATTTTGTACCCTTAAGTTTAATAGGTAATTAATAGTATTGATTAAACTGTTTACCAAGAGATCTATTAAATTTAATATTTCATTAATGTTCAAGGATATAAGAATACCTGCAATAAGACCAATAACACTACCTATTGTGCAAATTATTGCTGAGTGAATTAGGAAAATTTGCCTAATCTTTTGAGATTTAAGACCAATAGATAAAAGTATAGAGATTGATTTTCTTTTGTTTATCAGTATTCTTTTTTGTAAATAATATGTATTAACGGCAATAACAAGAAATATGCAGGTTAAAATTACGAGCATTGTGTTTTTCTCTATTTTTAGTACCTTATAGAGTTCTTTGTTGTATTCGTTCCATGTTTTGAACTTTATGTTTGGATTGATATTTTCTATATTATTTATTAATGATCGACTTGGGTATAGGTTTAGTGTTTTTATTTGGTAACTGATATCTGAATCCTTTATAATCTTTTTTCTATAAAAGTAGCTAATGTTCATAAATACTGTGGATTCATTGATTTTTGAATAATTGCTTTTAAAGACAGATTTTATTTTAAAATGCTTGATTTGATCATCTAATGCTTTAACGTTTTGTATTTCATCACTCACTATTAATCCCATCATATCACCTTCAAATAATCCTAGATTATAAGAAAGTACATCTCCTATTACGATTTCATCCTCATTAAGTTCAAGCTCAAATTTTTCAAGACCCGTTAGAAGAAGAAAATTTTTATCCTCTATGATATCCCTTGTATCCACAGCAATGATATTTAAAATACTTGGATAGTAGTAGCTTTCAATTCCGATTCCCTGCGCTTCATATATTTTGTTGATGTGAATTATCTCTTTCATCTTCTTAATAAAATCAAGTTCCTCTTGATTTAATTTACCCTCAATCTTTAAATTCCCACTCTCCAAAGCAGATACACTTGTAAAAAAGTCATCTTGAAACCCATTCATTATTGATATTATGATGATAACAATTATTTGACCAAGAACTATACTCAGGATTATTACAACCGTAAGCGATAGACTATTCTTCTCATCTAGTATCAGTCTTTTCAGTAATAATCTATTTAGTCCCATTGCCATCCCCAGTAATGCTCTGATTTACTTCTTCAATAACTTCATCGTCTTTATATCTCACTTTAAAGATAACCTTTCCACCGTAGTATATTTCTTGTTCATACTCATTTTCACCAAAGTATTCAATTTTTAATGATATTAAGCCATCTTCATAAATTCTTTTCAGCTTTAATTTATTATCATGTTCATATTCGTATTCTGTTTTAGTATTGTACTCCTTTTTTTTTTCTTTTACAGTCACATTTTCCGTTGTAATAAAACCAGATTCATTATATTCAAAATCACTTACCTTAATTATTGAGTTGTTTTTGTACACTTCTCTTCTTATTAAGTTACTTCCTTTGTATTTGGATACAGTTTTTATATTGTCTGCTTCAATGGTATTTATTGTTTCATCTTCTAGGTATTGATTTTTTTCCCTGGATTTTATTTGGTTGTCGGTTGTTATTACGCTTTCTAAATGGTTTTTGTTTTCGTCATATTTTATTGCTTTTGCACTAGATTTGTTTATGTCAAAGTATGTTGATTTTATTTCTCCATTAACGTCATAATTCCAAACTTGAAAATTCGATCCAGTTATTTTTAAAAGTCTTCCATCTGTGTTTCTCATGTACTGGAGTGTTCTTGGCTTTTGATTTAAGAATTTAATTTCTTTGTAAATTAAATCGTTATTTTTATAAAAGTACTTCACGGACTCAAGTATTATTCCCTTATTGCCATATCGTATTTCTTGGGTCTTATTGTGTGAATTGTCATATATTTCCTCTTTTATTTTAATTTCTTTCTCATTGTAGTGTATTACCCTTTGAGCATCCTCTATCATTTCTTTTGTTTTATACTTCACCAGTTGTAGGTCTCTGAATAGGCTAAATTTTTCTGTCTCGTGGATTTTTTCATATTCAATATAAAACCCTGTTTCTGGGATTTCGTATATCTCCTGATATTGATTAAAAAACACATCTGACAAAAAATAGCTCTTTCCATATGAGGGAGTTGTTAGCATTAAGAATAAGATCAATACCTTTTTTGTCATAGTAGTTTATCGAAGTATTCATCGATATTAAATTCTTTGATGTGTTCTACTTCTTCTCCAAATGTAAAAAAATATATTGGTTTTCTAAATAACTTTGAAATGTTTATTATTCCACCAGCTCTAGAGGATGAGTCAAACTTTGTAGTTATGATGCCATCAATTTCTATTGCTTTGTTAAATATTTCTGCTTGATTGCTCGTATTTTTTCCAGAGGTAGAGTCTACTACCAGTATTTTTTTATAATTGGCTTTTGTTTGAGCTATTTGTTTCTTAATTACATTGTCCACTTTTTGAAGTTCCTTAATTAAATTATCCTTATTTTGGAGTCTTCCTGCCGTGTCAATGAGTAATGTATCATAATTTTTGGCCTTTGCACTTGAAATGCTGTCAAATACTACTGATGCTGCATCGCTACCTTGAGTTTGAGACACGACCTTGACACCAATTTTTTCACTCTGTATTTTAATTTGTTCTATTGCTGCTGCTCTGAATGTGTCTGCCGCTGCTATTAATACATGCTGGCCTTCAATTTTGAGTTTGTTTGCAAGTTTAATAATGCTTGAGGTCTTTCCAACGCCGTTTACTCCAATGATTAATAATATATTTAAACTCTCACGCTCTAAATTAAGGGTTTTTTGATTTAGATAGCCCCTCAATAACTCTTTTAGCTTAAGAATTATTTCAGATTTCCCTCTAACTTTCATTTTTTTGATTATTTCTGTTATCTCAGTTACTATATTACGGTTAATATCTGCTTCTAACAGGATATCTTGCAAATCTTCAAGTACTTTAGTCTCTTCTTTATTTTTATCTTTAAATAGGTTCTTTACCTTTGTAAAAATTCCCAAAAACCCCGTCCTCCTACTTAAATAATTTTACAATAATTTATTCACCTTCGCTGGCCTCTTGAATGTATTGCACTAAATGTATCACTAGTGGAATAAAGCTGCCAATAGATAGGGTTATGCCTGTGCCTAATAAAAATGTCGTGATCATTTGTTCTGATTTTGCCTTATACAGGTCTTGGGGTGTTATTTTTTTGCTAATGAGGTGGTTTGATGCCATATTGTAAAGCTCTGATGATTCGCTGTACAGAGTACCTGCAAATACAGTGCCTATTAAACTTAGTGTGAAAACGCCAAGGTTTATATAAAATATGTCTCTGGCAATAGTAAGTTTGCTTTTATTATCCTTCATCATTTCCACATGTATTTCTTTATCCTCTTTATTTAGTAATTTAAACATGTTTTTGTATCCTTCAGCTTGAAATAAAATATATTCTATTTCTTTAGGCTCCTCAATCTCAAGAGGGGTCTCTCCTATAAAGATTCCTTTTCTAAATACCCTAGATTCTACATTACTTGTGACTAATACTTTCCTAGAGTTTTCTTTTTGTAACTCAATATTTAAGTTAATTGTATCTCCATTTTTTACCTTTAAATTTACTGAGTGGGGTTTAAAAGATGCACTTGTAATGTGGATATTAATTTCTTTTTTTTCTAATTCCGAAATATCGAATATATCATCGTTGTATATTCCTTTTGATACAAATTTTTCGTTTATATATATTTTTGCATCTAGATTATTTGGAACATTTATCCTAAGTCTAATAAATTCTCTTCCCAATATTTCTTCAAGACTAAGTTCTGCTATCCTGTGTGCAATCTCATCAACGGATGTTGATAGTTTGAAAACTTCCCTTTTAACCTTGACTTCCGTGGGTGTGATGTTATTAATTTCAAGAATATAATACTTTTCTACTCTTTTAAAGTTGATATAGTTTATAAAAAACAGTTCTTGGCTTATTAAAAATTCTGTGTTCAGATTTAACAAGTTGACTTTTTCTTTCATTTTCTTGTATGTTGCTTTCATTTTTTTTAAATTACTAAGGTACTCTTCAAGTTCTTTTTGTTTAATTTTAATATTTTCAATATCCTGCTTAAGATCATTAATCTTTATTTCTGTGCTGTTTTCTTCTCTTGAACTTATTGAATTTTGAAGCCTTTTTTTATCCATTTCTTCTCTAAGATTACTAATTTCTCTTTCTTTGTTTATTATATGTTGGCGTATGTGGAGATTTCTGATAGAATCCTTGTCCTTGTCATTAACAACATGTTCATTTATTGTCTCATAGATTTTATCTAGAATTTTTTCAATTCCCACCTTAAGATTTTCGTCTTTGTCTTTTGCATTGATTATGTAAGAGAAGCCGTACTCAATGTTGTTTTGAGAATAGAGTAGACTTGCTGTTAAACTTAAAAATAATACTATTGTATTGAGCTTAAATTTTTCCACTTCAGATATTCTTCTATAAAGTTATCAATGTTTCCGTCCATAACAGATATAACATTAGGATTTTCAAATTTTGTTCTGTGATCCTTTACCAAATTGTAAGGCTGAAATACATAAGATCTTATTTGGTTGCCCCAAGAGATATCTTTTTTTTCCTCTTGTTCAGATTTATTTTTTTGTTGCTCAATTTCTCTGTAATGTTCATAAAGCCTTGATTTGAGTACTTTCATTGCTAATTCTTTATTTTTATGTTGGCTTCTATCGCTTTGAGACTGAGTTACTATTCCTGTTTTAAGATGAGTAATTCTTACTGCTGATGATGTTTTATTAACATGTTGTCCCCCAGCACCAGAGGCCCTGTATGTGTCTACTCTAATGTCTTCTGGTTTAATTATTATTTCAATTTTGTCATCAATTACAGGAGCAATAAAAACAGAAGCAAAGGAGGTGTGTCTTTTTTTAGCGGTATCAAAAGGAGAAATTCTTACGAGTCGATGTATTCCCACTTCGCTTTTTAAAAGACCATACGAGTATTCTCCTTTTACTTCAACTGTAACAGATTTAATTCCCCCCTCAGCTTCAAGTAAGTCTATAAGTTCCGTCTTATATCCTCGTCTTTCTGCATACCTTGAGTACATTCGATACAGCATACTTACCCAATCACATGCTTCTGTACCGCCTGCGCCTGAGTGTATTGTCAAGAACGCATTATTTATATCAATTTCTTCTTTAAAATAAGATAACGTGAGAAGGGTTTTAAACGTATCTCTTATTGTCTTAAAATCGCATTCTAATAGTCTTATGTCCTCGTCACTCTCCGCAAGCTCGCAGAGCTCTTTCAAGTCTTTAAGCTTACATATTAAATCTTCCCAAGGTTCTACTTTATTTTTCAAAACATTTTGCTTTCTAAGAATTTCCTGTGCTTTTTTGTTGTCATTCCAGAAATTTTCATCATTCTTTTGTATTTCGTATTCTTTGATTTGTGCCTTAATCGTATGGCTGTCAAAGATTCCTCCAAACATTTTCAACTTGTTCCATCAATTCATTAATTCTTTCTTTCATTATAAATTTCCGCCATTATTCATTAATATAATTATATTTGGAATTAAAGATAAAACGAACATTATAAAAAAATACATTGCCTCATTTTCTAATATTTTAGATGTTACTCTTTTTTCAAAGTTTCTCTTTATTAAGACTATTAACATAAGGGATATTAAGACACTTAATGAAGATAGAACAATTATCCCAAGGCCTTCAAGGAAACCATGACTCTTATCTAGAGCAAAAAATACTATTGCTACTAACCCACTGTTGGATAATAGAAAGTCATTTGAATATTTCGATTTTTTGTTGTACACAATTAGTATACTATTCAGCGTTTTAAGGCCCATTATTATTACATAGATTAATATTGCATATATGATCGGCATTATGAACAATAACTCGTGTTCTACAAATAACTTATAAAAATAAAAAAGAAACGAGTAAATTATTAAAGAAGTTATTACTATTGTTAAATATTTCTTAGCTAGCTTCCGGTTATCTTTTATTTTTACATCCTCAATACCGATAAAGTGTATTAGTAATAAATTATTAATTAATAAGTAAATCGTTAAGTTGTTTGTCATAATTTTATAATTTCTTCTCCATTTTCATTTTTGTGTTCTGTTGCTTTTTCTTTGTTTATGCTTAAATGATGCAATATTTTTTTGATTTGAAATGTTATGCTGTACTTTTTAATTAAAGTTGAACTTATCTGTAGTACGAAAATGGATATTACAGCCGATAGAGTCTCGAATGGGATATGACCTAGGATCATAAGGTATAACATAGAGAGCATACATCCGTATAGTATTTGTTCAAATTTAAATGAGGGTGCCGTTTGTAGTTCTGTGCTTATTGCAAATATTAAGAGCATTAGAATTGGAGAGGTTGCCAGGGACAACATGTCAAGAGTAATATGACTATAAATATTCATATTTTTAAAGACATAAGCAAGTAGGAGAAGGCTTGCATAAAAAGATAATGGTATTAATTTATTTAGTATGAATTTTCCAAGAATGAATGAAAATCCAATATAAAGCAAGATAGGAGATAAATATTTTTCATTTTGCAGTCCAAACAAGCTTTCAATATGAAATCTCGGTATGATGATGTTTAAGTGAGATAATATTTGCTTATTTGTAACTTCTTCAATCATATTAATATACTTGTTTTCATTTCTTTTAGCTTCTTTTAAGCCTTCTAATCCCTTAATATTCGGGTTTTTCTGCATCGCCTTATCCCAAGTGGGGATCATATCTTCTTGCCTTGATAGCTCTCCAGAATATGTTTGTTTGAAGCTTGAGGGAAAATTTAGTAATAAAAACATAAAGGAAATTAATATGGGATTTACAAGGAATTTGGAAAGTTTAGAAAAATAAAAAAATACTAAAAATGTAAAAAGTAGCGAGATGATCTTTAATATGATAGAGAGGTTTAAGGGAAATATCATGCTAGTAATTAATGCAGTATATATAAAGAATGATAGACATTTATGTTTTGCTTTAAACATTACTGGAGAGTAAGCCACCATGCTTACTATTGTTAGTATGAAAGTATCAATTAAAAATTTTGTGTTATTTGAAAAAGAAAAAATTAGGCTAGGAACTAGAGCTAGTATAATGGTTAAATAGATATCCTTTAGATTATTTTCAGTGTATATTGGCTCATTTTTTGGAGTGATATTTAATATTTTTTCCTTTATTTCTCTTTGAACCTTGCTTATTTCTTCTTCTATTTCAGCTTCAGTGTATTGTAGGAACTGAAACTTTTTATTCTCATGTTCATTTTTACCCTTGATTTTTGAGAGAATAACTTCTTCAATGTGTAGTGGGGAGAAACTGGGTATCTTAAAAAATTTTAGATTAAATAACATTGATTTCTTTTTAAGTATTGTAATGCTATATATGTCTCTTGTTATAGGGACGTTTAGATTATTTATTTTTATTTTATTTACTGGGTTGTTTAAGAATACATCGTATTTTTTTGTGTCAATATCTTCATTTATTATTTGTCGGATTGATGTTCCAATTTTGACTTTTATTATTTTGCTTTTTATTTTTTGATTACCATTTATGGTTATGAACTTTTCTTTATACGGAATATTTGTTTTAATTGCGCTGTGCACATTACAAAGGTCTTCAACATTTGCTAAAAGTATGTTTTTGTTTGGGTTTATGCTCTCTTGAATATTCTTTTCGTTATACAAAAAGTGCATTATCATTTCGTGATTTGAATACGGTTGCGAGATATTTGGAATGAGTCTAATTCTTAATCTTTTGTCTTGACAGTCAATTAAGTTTTCAAGCTCTTTTTTTAAGTTACAATTGCTTAGCGCTATCAATATTTCTTTGAACTTAAAGATTTTGTCGACTATTTCAAGTCCATAAAGAATTTCATCTAACTTTTCTTTTATAAGTATTTCTGAGATGTTAGTAAATGAATCTCTTCCATTTATTAATAAAATCATTTTATCTATTTTTTTGCATTTGCTTACATATTGAAATAGTGAATTGTCATTAAACCAAGGAATTCCTAATCTGATCAATCTTTCTAGTGTTTTTTCTCTTGATTCTATTTCATCTGATTGTTTTTTCTCATTTTTGATTCTTCCCTGAAATCGTATTAATGCTGATTTTAATTGTTGTCCATTTGGAAGATTAGCAACATATATTTTCTCTATTATTCCAGATATTGGAGAGTATGTGTATAAATCTACATTTATATTTTTTGATAATATTTGACCTTCCTCAATTCTTTGGTGCTCGACTACATACAGTTTAGATATTGAATTTTCTGTTTCTAGTGGAATTAAAACATATTCAGGAATTTGAATTTCGTCTATATTTACTATGTACTTTATCTTAATTGCTGTTTTTATCGCTGAATCTTCTGAGTCGGGCATTTAGATGCATCCTCTAGTCCTTAATGTATTTCTATATTTTTTTGTTAATATTTAGAAGAATTGTAAATCTTATTGCCTTAAATAGGAATAGCAATAAGAAAAAAGGCAGAGAAAGAACAAATAAAATTGTAGAATTGTCCTTGTCCGTTAAAATGCTACTATCTGTTTCTTTGTATATTAATATGGGATTTCCGTTGTATAAAAATAATTTTGAAAGCCCCTGATTGAGATGTTTAGACATGAATTCTTTGTCTACTTTATATACAGTTTTTGGACTGATAGTTATTTTGTTATTCTTTATTTCAAAATAGTCTTCCTCTACATTTTTGGTAGATTCACCATATTTAGATGTTATTTTATATTTAAGCTCATTTTGATAAATAATATGAGACATGTATCCCATAATGTTTGGAATTTCTTCTTTGTATCCCACCATTAAGTAAATGCTGTTAGGGTTTAAATAATCAAAATAGTTTAATTTTTTGCTGTAAAGATAACTTGATCTTTGGTAAGAAGTTAGCATGTATTGAGAATAAAAAAAGGGCATCATAGAAGCTATAAATAGCATTAGATGCGTGATAATTTGTAACTTTATAATTCTTGCTTTTCGATTTTGCTCTTTTATTTCAATTAAAAACAAGAATGTATTTTTAAAGTTTCTTTCAGTTTTGATCCAAGTGAATATTAAGAAAATGCAAAGAGTTGTTGCAGATACAAAAATAATAAAAAATGGTTCAAGACTAGTAGTTAGAAAATTAATTATCACAATGTAGTATAAAACCATAAATAAAAACAAGAAGATTGGGAATTTTATTCTTTTAATTAGCGATAAAAAGCTGATGTCTCGCAAGCATATTTTGTTGTAATTTTTATTGAAATTGTCGATTAGCACAAACAGTAGGTAAGAAAGAATAGTTAAAGGATAGAAGTATAACATTTCATTGTTAAACAACAGAACAGTGCATGAACTTATTAAAAATAACAATATGAAAGGTGAATATTGAATATTTAACAGTAGTAAAAGTGTTATCATTACTATGAATACTGTGTTTGAAAAATAGTTAATTTTGGTTTTATAGTTAAAAGAGTGTAATTCTCCTTCAACTTTTTTGGCTCGTTTAAGCTTCTTTAAGTCGTTACTTGTAAATGATGAATCGACATAGAGTATTTTTCTGTTGGATAGGTTGAATAGATTAGGGAGGTTTTTTAAAAACAGATCCTTTCTTAGATCATGATCATTAAGCTTTATTAGTTCATGGATTGTCATTTCCTTGAAATCTGGAAAATCTAGTATTTTCACTTTTGTTGTGTATTCAGATATTGTTCTGTATCCCAGTGAGTTTATATAATCATTTGCAATCTTTAAATCTTCTTCTCCTTTAAAGTACACTGGCTTGTAATCCCCAAACTCTGCCATACTGCAAGAAGATAGAAGTGTTAATATACATAAAAGCTTGAATGGATTCATTTTTACCCTTGTAACTTGCTGTCTATATTACTCGATGTCTATATTACTCGATAACATACTGCCCATGCGGAAACTATTCCAATAACCACTCCCGTAAATACTTCCTTTTTCTTGTGGCCCTTGACTACCTTGATTTTTAGGGGTTCGATCTCAATTGCAACCCTTAATTGTTCGGATAAATCATTAAGATATTCTGCCTGTACACCTGCCATGTACCTGACCCCAAAGGAATCTCTTATTGTTATTAAGGCAAAAGCAAGGGCGATAATGAAGCTCGTATTTATTCCCTCTGTTATAAATATTGAAGTTGCAAGAGCTGTAACGGTTGAAGAGTGACTGCTAGGCATCCCCCCCGTTTCTAAAAAGATACTTTTTATTAGATATGTTGGGTTCAACTTAAGTCTTCTCGTTTTCATTGTCTGAATAGCATATTTAATGACTTGCGCAACAATTCCTGAAATGAAACAAGACAAGAAAAGGTCATTTGTAAATAATTCCTTTATCATTACCAATCACTCCAACCCACACATCATATTACGAACCTTCCATCCTGCATTATTACATGCTCTGCTCCCTTCCTATCAATCCCAACAACTCCCATGTCGCAACTCCCAATCATAAAATCGGCATGAATTAGAGAAACGTTACATCCATAATCCAATTTTTCAACATCAGTTTTTAATTTTTCTTCATTACCTAAGCAAGAAGAGTAAGCATTACCCAGTGCAATGTGACAACTTGCATTCTCGTCGTATAGTGTACTGTAGAATGTAAGTCCACTTTGATAAATCGGAGAACTGCTGTCCACCAGTGCAACCTCTCCTATGTATTTTGACTGCGTATCGGTTTCTATATGTCTTTTAAGTATCATTCTTGAGTGCTCATCGTCACATCCAAAGTCAACTACTTTTCCCTCACTAAATTTTATCCATATCCCAGCTATTAAGTTGCCAAGTATCATAACTGGTCGAGTCGCATACACAATTCCCTTAGTTTTTTTGTAGTCTGGAGTTGTGAAAACTTCTTCCGTAGGTATGTTTGCATTAAATTCAAGCTCTGTGCCCTTTATCCTTTCGCTTCCTCCCGTCCAGATAGAAGCTTCTAGAAGATATACTTCTAAATTTGTCTTCTGATTTTTAAAGATCAATTTTTCTAGTTTAAGTCTATTCAAAAATGCACACCTTTGGTGAAGTTTTGCATTATGATCTTCCCAAGCCTTTATTGGATTTTCTGCATTAAGTAGTAGTATCATTTTCTGAATTTCAAAAAATTCTTCCAGAGTTTGCTGACTATTAGGCTTGTTTAAAACTTTTGATGCCCACTTTGGACCCGGTGCACAAACCACGCACCAAGATAGTTCATTATTCATCGTTGCAGTTGAAACATTCCTAGACGCCAGCCTTAACTGCGTAAAATATTTTGATATTTTCTTGCTATCAATACCTTTCAGGCCATCTAAATTTTCCGTATCATCAATTCGTATCTTTGCCCACTTTTCATCTATCATTTCTTTGAAAAACTCGTGCTTAAACTTTGGGATAAATTCCAACAAATCTTCTGACGAGTATCCCAGTCTGGTTCTTAAAATATCAACATCTTCAATATTCAGCTCCACATATTTCGCGCCATGTTCATAAGCTTTTTTTGCAAGAATTTTTAAAAATTCATAGTTTTCAATGGAACCCGTAATTAATACGCATTGATTTTCTTGTAAATTAATCCCTTTCAAAATAATAAGTTCTGCATATTTGATTAAATCCTCTTCCATATTGTCTCCTATACAGGCTCTTCTAAAATATTGTCATTAATGTAATGAGCAACAGCCTCATCATCGTTTGTGCCTATTACTTCCAAGTAGGATAACATCACTTTAAGCCTATAGTTTGCGTTTCCCATTAGCAGTCCTTTCTTTACACTTTCCAGCATATCAACATCATTAAAACCATCTCCGAATGCAATTACTTCATTCAGGTCAATATTAACAATTTTTAAAACATCCCTTAATGCACCTCCCTTTGAAACTTTTTTATTTACAATTTCAAGTGAATGAGGTGTTGATAAATAAACATTTATTTCTGGTTTGTATTTCTCCAAGATCATAGCTTCATATTTTATTAGATTTGGCTCTTCATCGTACAAAAGAATTTTTGCTACATTGTTGAAGTTTTTAAGCTCTCTGAAGTGATTGACTTCATGAAATTTTATGCTTTTGTCTTTTAGTTCTTTCTCCACGTATTTCTGTTTTCTTGATAATTCATATTCTCTTATCTTCTTGTTAACAGCGTCTTTAGTTATTTCGTCAGTATAAAGATTATCATCCACGCCATCAGATTTTTGTAAAAAATGAGGTATGTCGCTGTACTTGCTTTCTCTAAGGTTTAAGATTTCATTTACAACCTCAGGGGACAGATCATATCTGTTTATTAATCTCCACTCACTATCATAAACCCTAGCACCATTCAATGTTATGAAGAATGAAACACTTGAGTCCAAATTTTTTGTAAAAGGCATTATCTCGCTTCTGCTTCTTCCTGTTGCAATAATGAACTTTCTTTTCTCTCTTGTTAGTTTTTTTATTACAAGCTCACTAAAAGCTCCCAACTGGCTTTTTGAAAGCAAAAGCGTTCCGTCAAGATCAGAAACAATGGCCTTAATATTTTCCATACTGCATCCTTAAAACTTTACTTTTGATCCAGATTATAACAAATAAAGAAATTTTTTAAAATTGAATTATTTGTTATAATAAACGAAAATTGCTAAGTTATTGGTTTAAAGGAGCTTGCTTATTATGGATATTAAGACGAAGGTATTGTTTTTGAGGAATTTGATGGAAAAAAGTGGCGTTGATGCGTATCTAATAGCAAGTTATGATCCTCATATGAGTGAGGATCCTCATATGAGGTTTGACGTGCGTGAGTTTATTACAGGATTTACAGGGAGCGCTGGAACAGTGATTGTTACCGAGAAAGAGGTTCTCCTTTTTACAGATGGAAGGTATTTTTTACAGGCAGAGAGTGAACTTGAGGGAACTGATTTTAAGCTAATGAAACTTGGTGTTAGGGGATATCCGGATCTTTTTAGTTATATCAACACAAATCTTAAGGGGTTGAGGCTTGGGTTTTATTCTGAAGACGTTAGCATAAAACTTTACAATGACCTGGTTAAAAATTGTAGAAATACAGATATTGAGGTTTTGGATGAAGATTTGATTTCAAGTATTTGGCATGATCGACCCAAATTGGAAAGAAATATAATATTTGAGCTAACTGAAGCACAGAAAAACAATAAGCGAGCGGATAAGATTGATAATCTTAAATCAAAGTTGGAAGAAAGGGTAGTCGATTTTTACATTGTGAGTGCTTTAGACGAAATAGCTTGGGTTTTGAATTTAAGAGGGTCAGATATTAAATCTTCTGCTTTGTTCTATGCTTTCTTATTTATTACGAGAAGTAAGAGGCATAAAAATGTTCTCTTCGTTGACGTTTTAAATCTGGGCGCTGATTTAAGAGAGACGCTTGAAAGTGAAGGATTTGAGATTGAGGGCTATGGTAGCTTTTATTCATTTTTAAGAGAAATTAGACATGAAGGGAAGTTTTTTGTATCGGTTGACAGTAATGTTAAGGTGTTAAAATCTATTGGAGAATCGAACACAACTCTTGGGCAGAGTGTTGTGAGTGAACTTAAGGCGATAAAATCTGATTATGAGATTGACAAAATGAAAGAGGCACATATTATTGATGCGGTGAGCTTAATAAAATTCCTACATAGTTTTAAGAGCTTAAGTAGAGATGAGTTACTTAGATTAGATGAGGTTGATGTTGCGAATATGCTTTTGAGTTTTAGGTTGTTGAATAATGAGTTTTTTAGCTCTAGCTTCGGTTCAATAGTTGGATTTAAGGAAAACGGAGCCCTGCCTCATTACAGCCCTAAGAAAGGGGCTAGGAGATTGGATTCTAATGGACTGCTTTTAATAGATTCTGGGGGCTCTTATGTTGAGCTTGGCACAACGGATGTTACTAGGACCATCTCGATTGGAGAGCCGTCTTATGAGGAGAAAGAAGATTATACTTTAGTTCTTAAATCTTTTGTTGCTCTTGCTTCTTTAAAATTTCCGTTTGGTATCTCAGGGGCTTCTCTTGATGGTATTGCTAGGTTTCCCTTGTTGAAGAGGGGTTTAAATTTTGCTCATGGGACTGGTCATGGAGTAGGGTTTTTTTTAAATGTGCATGAACTTCCCGTTTCCATTAGTCCTTCTTCCACTTATTCTTTTAAGGGGTCTGAGATTGCTTCAATTGAACCTGGAATTTATCGTGATTCCAAGCATGGGATTAGAATTGAAAATTTAGTTTTTGTAAAGCAAAGCTATTCAAATGAATTTGGAAATTTTTTGGAATTCGAGCACTTAACCCTTGTCCCTTTTGAAAAAGAATTGATTCTAAGTGAAATGCTTTCAGAAGATGAATTACAGTATATTAATGAGTATCATGAATTTGTATATTTTAGTTTGAAGGAACATCTTGGTAGTGAAGAGTTGAAATTCTTAGAGAGACTGACCAGTAAAATATGAGAATTATGACCTTATTGATAATGTTTATTGCTTTCGGGTTTGTGCATTTATACGCATTAAAGTCGGATATTGTGTTTGAGAGCTCTTACAGAGATGCTATGAGCGAGGCTAGAAAGGCAAATAAGAATGTTTTGATTTTGGTTGGAAAGGACATTAAGGATAATTTAGTAAATGATTTTTTGAATTCTTTTGAAGATGATAAAACTCTTGAGATTGTTACGCAAAATAATGTCTTTTTAGTTATTGATATGCACAATGAAATTTTTAACAAAATTAGTTTAAAAGGAAGCCCTACTTTGTTTTTTGTTGATTCAAAAAGTGAACAGATTAAGGCTGCTTATGTGGGATCTATTAAGGATACTGTTCAGTTTGACAAAGATTTTTTAAGTTATTTTTTAGACACTTCTAAATTGGATGATATTGTTCATACGGGAAGCAATTATGAGATTAACACTTATGACGACAAGGTTTTTTTTTATAAAACACTAGATGGTAATTGGAGATTGAGAATGAATGGACAGGATAAAAAACTCTCTTCTTCAAAAATAGAACTTAAAGAATACTTGGTATTTAAAGATGAAAATGAAGATAAACTTTATGCTTTCCCCAAATCTAGGAAGGGTAGTATTTATTTTTCAGAGGTAGGGAATGAAGAGTGGAAGCTTTTTGGCAAGATAAAGGCATAGCCTTGGGTAAGTGGTTTAGAGATTTATGAATATGGTTTTATATCCCGATGATTTGCTTAGGGTGCAGACCAGGCCGATCTTGAATATTGATGATGAGGTCAGGAGCACTACTTTTAAGATGATAGACTTGATGGATTCTAGTGGTGGGGTTGGTTTAGCGGCGCCTCAGGTGGGACTTGACTTGTCTGTTTTTGTTGTAAGAGAGGATAGATTAACGAAGCCCCTGATTTTTATTAATCCCTTAGTAACAGAAACCTCCTTTGAACTTTCTGTTATGAGGGAGGGTTGTTTAAGTATTCCTGGAGTTTTTTATGATCTCGTGAGGCCCAGAGCTATTGTAGTAGAGGCTTATGATGAGAACGGTAAATTTTTTAAAATCGAAAATTCGGGATTTTTGGCCAGAATCGTACAGCATGAGGTGGATCATTTAAAAGGGGTGCTTTTTATTGACTATTATGAGAATAAGCTTAGAAGTAAATTGTTAAGATCTTATATGAAGAAAAGGAGGGTTGTGAGAGGTTGAGAGTTTTTTTTGCAAGTTCTAGTAGTATTGCTTTAGAAGTTTTTAAAGAGGTTGAGGGTCGGTATAATGTTGTTGGTGTTTTGACAACGCCTGATAAGCCAAGTGGCAGAGGCTTAAATTTGAAAGCGAATAAGATTAAGGTTGAAGCTATTAATAGAGGTATTCCAGTTTTGGATCCTCTTGTGATTGAATTGTCTACAATAGAGGCAATTAAGGAATTGAAGCCGGATCTTATGTTGGTTTTCTCTTATGGAAAAATATTTAAGCAGGAATTTTTAGATATTTTTCCATTGGGTAGTATTAATGTCCATCCTTCGCTTTTACCGAAGTACAGAGGTCCTTCTCCCGTACAAGCAGCTATTTTAAATGGGGATAGTGTTAGTGGAATTACAGTTCAAAAAATGGCTCTGGAAATGGACAGTGGAGATATCTTAGTGCAAAGACAATTTGAGATCAAGAGCTTTAACACAAGTGCTGATATTTTTGAATACGTTTCCCTAAACAGTGCTGATCTTGTTTTGGAAGCTTTAAGAAAGGTAGAGAAGGGAAGTGCTGGAATTCCTCAAGACTCAAGCCAAGCAACATATTGTTCTTTTCTGGATAAGCAACATGGGATTATTGATTTTGCTTTAAGTGCCTTTGAAATTAAGAATAAGATCAATGCTTGCAATCCTTGGCCACTTGTAAGAGCCATATTAGGAGAAGATGAAATTATTTTTCATAGGGCAGACTTTATAAAGGATAATAACTATTATAAACAAGCATTGGGAGAAGTTGTTTCATTTTGCCCCAACAAAGGTCTTTTTGTAAAAACAGGTGATGGAGTTCTCTTGTTATTAGAGATTCAAAGAGCCGGAAGAAAGGTCTTGGATTTCGTTTCTTTTTATAATGGGAACAGAGGTTTGATAGGGAAAACTTTTCTAAAGTTTGAACATAAGGAGATGGTGTAGTATTGAGCGACAATAAGGAGCGGAATAATTTATTTTCGGATAATAAAGGGGTTAGCAGTCAACATGGTTTATACAAAGAAGATAAAGATTTCAATAATGAGGGAGTTTATTTCTTCCCTAGTTATGTAGTTAAGGGGTTGATTTTTACCATTATTGGGTCTTTAGTTATTTCATGTGCAATATTTTTTATCTTCTTAAAGAGTAGCGACTTTGTTGTTGTTCCAAATCTTGGTGGACTTCATCTTGAAGATGCGATTACCGAGCTTCAGGGTAAAGATCTTATCCCTTATATCGAGCTTAAATTTTCATCAACCTCCCTTGATAAGGGGAAGGTAATAGATCAGAGACCTAAAGCTGGTACTGCTTTAAGACTTGACAATAAGGTTACGATATTTATAAGCAAAGGGGCGGTGGTTAACAAGGTTGATAGTTTTATTGGGAAAAATATTGATGACGTGCTCATTAATTTGAAGGCTAATTCGATAAATGATAACAGACTGTTCTACCATATACTAAAACCTATTGAGGTTGAGAGTGAGCTTTCAAGAGGGACGATAATACGACAAGAGCCATCACCAGGCACTAAAATCACAGGTTTAGTTGACCTTCAGTTTTTGATAAGCAAGGGACAAGAGAAAGATTTGGTTAAGTATGTTAAGAACTATATTGGGCTTTATTATAAAGATGCAATTATTTTCCTTTTAAATGATGAAATTGTTTTTGATATAGAGTTGGTGAAGGGAAATAATTTTGGAAGTGTTGTCCTTCAATCTTTGCCAGTAAATGCTAAGATCGAGGATTCAAGTAAGTTGATAATTACCATTAATGAGCCCAAAGTTGATAACTTAAGTGTTTTTGGTATTTTGACTTATAAGCTGGATAGGTATCCATCTAGTGTAGATGTAATGATTAAAGTAAAAGACTCTAGTGGAAATAGTTCTTTGCTTTATTCTTTTAAAACTAAGGGAGGCTCCATTAAGTTGCCTTATGAAGCAACAAAAGGCTCTGCAATTGAGCTTTATATTTACGATAAACTTGTAAATCAAACGGCGGTAAATTAGCCTTTAAGGTATCTTATGGCAACCCCTTTTGAAATTCATTCTTTGGTCATTTTCGATGCAATAACACCAGAAGATATGATTGTAGCTGTTTCTGTTCTTAATATGTTTGTGGATACGGAATACGGCAGAAACCCATCTTCTTTTATAAGGTTTATCTCTTTTTGTGTAAATCCTCTCTCTGGTCCAATAATAACAGCAACGTTGGTTGTTGTTATTGTGATATCAGTCAGGTTAGTATTGCTTGCCCTTTCAAGCAATACTTTTGTGTACTCAAAGCTTTCACGTTCTATGCTTTTTAAAGCGTCTGTTAGATCGTTAAGAATTTTTACTTTTGGTATGTAGGTAATGCCGCCTTGCGCGGCACCTTCTATTAAGTATTTTTCATATTTTTTTTCTTTAAATAGTTTGGAACTTGAGTAGGATTTTTCACTAAGTAAAGCGTTGAAAAAAACAATTTCAGAGACTCCAATACTGGCAAGGTCCTTAATTATTCTTTTTGCTGTTATTGGACGTACCAACCCAAGTATTACTTTTATGTTCTTTAGCTTATTTGACTTTGCTATTTTATGGCTTTCTTTAAAGAACAGTCTTGTGTCTTTTTTATATTTACAAAAATAAATCCACTCTTCTTCGATGATTCCAAATTTAAATTTTTCATTGTTTTTAAGATTTAATATTTTGGTGATGTGCTTTACTCTAAAATCATCAAGAACAATTCCATTTTTGAAGTCCTGCAAGTTTATTAGCATTAAGTTCATTTCGTGTTTATTCTCCTATTGATTATATTGTATTTATGCTATAATGAGAAACATGTTAATTCAGGAGAAGATATGGCGGTTAGTTTGACTAAGCAGGAGTTTGTTGATAAGGTTTTTGATTATGAGAGTAACAAGGAGTGGACTTTCAAGGGCAAGAGGCCTGCGGTGATCGATTTTTATGCCGATTGGTGTGGCCCTTGTAAGATGCTTTCCCCAGTTTATGATGAACTTTCAAGGGAGTATGGGGATAGAATCGATTTTTATAAGGTGGATACTGATAAGGAGCAGGAGGTTTCCATGTCACTTGGTGTTCAGAGCCTGCCTACTATCATGTTTGTTCCTGTTGAAGGGGAGCCAAAAGTTTCTGTGGGGTATCTGCAAAAAGACGCCTTTGAGGATACAATTAAAGATTTTTTTAAAATTTAATTTTTAAATGGTGTTAACTATAAAATTAAAACTTCGTCTGTTTGTATGATGTCTTTTTAAGTTATAATTGTTCCAGGGTGTGTTGAGTTGGTAGGGGAAGGTTTAGATTTATGGGCGGAGGATGTTGAGTTTGAGTACTTGGACGCTTATCGTAGTTTCGTTGCATCTGTTCTGAGTTTTCTTCGCGTTAAAAAATTTGAGCTTTCTATTGTTCTTTGTAGTAATGCGTATATCCAAAGGTTAAATGGTGAGTTTAGGCGGATGTTTGAGCCCACCGATGTGCTTTCTTTCAATTATTTTGAGGGAAGTGGCCGGCTGGGTCTTGCAATAAAGGGTGACCTTGTGATATCCCTTGAGTATCTGAGGTTTAGTGCTTTGGAATTTGATGTTGAGATGTATGATGAGCTTCAGCGAGTTACTATACACGGAATTCTGCATTTAATGGGATATGACCACGAAACAAATGATTTTCAAAAGGAAGAAATGTTAATTATTCAGGAACAGGTCTTAAGGGAAACCAGAAGGGTGTTTTGATGTTCAATTTTTTTAACTTTATTAAGAATAAGAAAAGAAGACGTGTCGATGAGGATGATGAAGGAAGATCGAATTTGGGGACTTCTTCGGTGAATAATTTTAGTTCTCTTAAAGGAACCATTGTTAAGGAAATTATGATTCCAAGGATAAGCGTGGTCTTTGTTGATTATTTTGGAAGTAAGGATGAAGTTTTGAAGGTTGTAACGTCTAGTAATCACTCAAGATTTCCCGTTTACAAGGAAACGATTGATGATATTATTGGAGTAATCCATACTAAGGATATCCTCTTTCATATGTGTAAGAAAGATTTTTATGAAATTGATTTAAAAGACGTTATGCGTAAGGTAATGTTTGTACCAGAGAGTAAGAAAATTGATTCTCTTTTAAAAGAATTTCAGGAGAATCATGTTCATATTGCTATCGTCGTTGATGAGTACGGTGGGGTTTCAGGTCTTGTTACTCTTGAGGATATTCTTGAGGAGATAGTTGGAGACATCCAAGATGAATTTGATAATGAAATTGACGAAATAGTTCCCCTTGATGATGGTAGCTATCTTTGCACTGCTAGGGTTTTGATAGAAGATTTGAATGAAAAACTTGGATTGAGACTTCCAGATGGAGATTTTGACACTCTTGGTGGATTTGTGTATGACTTGTTTGGAAGGATTCCTTTAAAGAATGAAAAAATAGAGTACAATAACTTGACATTTACTATTAAGAATATGCATCAGAGAAATATTAAGGTGATAAAGATTTCTCAGAGGGAAGCGTTGTGAGTTTGAGTCGATTTTTGTATATTTTTTTGATTTTAAGTTTGAATTTTGAGAGCCTGATAGGCTCTGTGACGGCAATTGAGTATTACCAGAGAGCGCATGAGTATTATCTTATGCAAAAGTACTACGATGCTATTGATGAGCTTCTTGAGGCTGTCAAAATAAATCCCGATTATTATGAGGCGTATAAACTTATTGCGGAGATTTATTATCAGTTGAAAATATATAGCCAAGCTCAATTTTTTGTAGAGAAAGCTTACAAAATGTCAAATGGAGACACTGAGTATAAGATTCTTTACGCTAATATATTACTTAAAAACAAAAGAACGGAACAGGCTAAAAAGTTTTATACGGAAGTTCTTTCTAAACAAAAGAATAATGTTGATGCCTTGGTGGGGCTTGCTTCAATATTTGAAGAAGAAGGACTGCTTATTGCAGCTGCTAATTATTATCTTACGGTTCTTGAGTATGGCCAGACAAATTACAGCGCCTTTGAGCGTCTTATGGATATTTATGAAAAATTAGATATGAGAGATAAGGCGCAGCATTTGATCAACAAGATTAGGGGTAATTTTAATTCGTTTCCAGATTTTCATAAAAGAGTAGCGGAATTTTATGTTAGTACTCAAAACTTAGGAATTGCGGAAAAATATGCTCAGAATTATTTGATGTTGATAGGAACCACTTATAAAGATTTTGGTTTTGTTGACGCCTATCGCTTGCTTGCTCTTATTTATTTGTATCAATCTAAATATGAGGAGTCAGTAGATGCCCTTCAAAGAGCAATACTTGTTGATAAAAATATTGATGAACTTTATTACCTGCTTGGTTATTCTTATTTAAAACTTGGAGAAGTTGATAAAGCTATTTTAAACTTGGAAAAAGCTAGAGGTATGAAAAAGGACTTAGAGTTTTATAACATTGCACTAGAAGAGAGTTTTTTTGTGTCCAATTTTAGAGGTTTTATTCAGGGTAACAATATTAGCGCGGAAGTATCTAAGAAGTATGAGAAAGAGGGATTTAAAGCTTTTAAGAATCTAAATTTAGACGAGGCAGTATTTAATGCGAAAAATGCTGTTGATATTTATCCTGACAATGATAGTGCTAGATTTTTGCTTGCAAAAATCTATAAATTGCTAAAATTGGATGTGATGGCTTATGAGGAGCTTTATTATTTAGCAAACCAGAGGAATGTTTTAGATCCTAAAATTTTAGATTTTTTTGATATAGTTTCATTCGATGCCAGGAGTTCTTTGTCATTTAGATATGGATATAGGAGCATTGGTGATTTGAACAAGCTTTATGATGAGCGATCGGTTTACAAGGTAGGTATTTTCACTCAGAGCGAGAACAGAGTCTTTGGAGCAAATGAGTTGATTTTAAGGTATGCTGAGCGAATAATTGAACGCAATCTAAGCATAGAAGTGGTGAATTATAATTTTGATTATAGTAAAAATAAGGATTATTTAATAAGTAGCTTTTCTGAAGGGTTTTCTTATGCAAGGAGCAGTAATCTTGATTTATTTTTGATTTTTGATCTTGATGTGGATGTTTTTAAAAATTCGGTTAAGCTGAAGGTTGGGGTTTATTCTGGTAGAACGGGTATCAAGGTTGGTGATTTTAACTATAATTCAGGGGGGGGTCTTTACTTGAGTGCAGTTTTAAGTACCTTCTCTAGGGATTTTAATAGTTATTTGCCTAAAAAGGGTAAGATACTTAAAATTAGAAAAGAGGATGCTCTTATTAATTTAGGGCGTGTGAACGATGTTAAGAAAGGTGATGTGTTTTTGGTTCTCAAAGAAGGGGCTTTAAGATACGATGACGATAGTTCTAGCTTTGTCAATTATAACAGGTCGGATATTCTTGGTGAAATTTTGGTTGAAGAACTGGGTGATTATGTTTCCAGGGGAGTTTTAAAATCATCTACCCTTTTAAGAGAGTATATCCAGGAGGGATATACGATTTTTATAAAAGGTAATTTGACACTTGCTATTAATTAATTTATGATTTAATAATTCTGGTAGTGATGAAAAAATATGGAGGATTTGTATGAAGTTGGCTATTAATGGTTTTGGGCGTATAGGTAGGAATGTTTTCAAAATTGCTTTTGAAAGGGGGATCGAGGTCGTTGCTGTAAATGACTTAACAGATCCTAGGACACTTGCTCACCTTTTAAAATATGACTCAACTTTTGGGGTGTACAATAAGAAGGTTGAAGCTAAAGAGAATGCAATTGTAGTGGACGAAAGGGAAATAAGAATTATTGCTGAAAGAGATCCTAAGAACCTCCCTTGGGGGAAGCTTGGAGTTGATGTTGTAATTGAATCAACAGGTGTTTTCTCAACAGCAACAGGCGATAGGGGTGGATATATTGATCATGTTGATCACGCTGGGGCTAAGAAGGTAATTTTGACAGTACCTGCTAAGGATGAGATTAAGACTATCGTGTTGGGCGTGAATGATCGTGATATCAATTCTGATTTGAAAGCTGTTTCTAATGCTTCATGCACAACTAACTGTCTTGCTCCTCTTGCTAAAGTGCTTCATGAGGCCTTTGGGATTGAGCAAGGCCTTATGACTACGGTGCATGCTTATACTAACGATCAAAAAATTCTTGATCTTCCGCATTCTGATCTCAGGCGAGCAAGAGCCGGGGCGTTGTCGATTATTCCTACTTCAACAGGTGCTGCTAAGGCTGTTGGGCTTGTTTTGCCTGAACTTAAGGGTAAGCTTAATGGTACTTCAATGAGAGTGCCTGTACCAACAGGCTCAATTGTCGATCTTACAGTACAACTTAAGAAAAAGGATGTTACGAAAGAGGAAATAAATTTGACTCTTAAGAGAGCTTCTGAAACTAAGGAACTCAGTGGTATTCTGGGGTATACGGATGATCCTATAGTGTCTTCGGATATCAAGGGGAATTCTCATTCTTCAATAGTTGATGGTCTTGAGACAATGGTTCTTATGAATGGTTTTGTTAAAGTGCTTTCATGGTATGACAATGAGTTTGGATATTCTACAAGAGTGGTTGATCTTGCACAGAGATTGGTTAAATAATAATAAGTGCTTGTGGAGTAATTGTTAATGGCAATAAAGACTATAAAAGATTTTAATTTTTCGGGTAGGCGGGCTTTGGTGAGGTGTGATTTTAATGTTCCTTTAAGAGAGGGAAGTATTAGTGATGATACTAGAATTAGGGCAGCCCTTCCTACTATAGAATATCTTAAGGCTCGTGGAGCTAGGGTTGTTCTTATGAGTCATTTAGGCAGGCCAGATGGGGTCAGGAATCTCAGATATTCGCTGGGTCCTGTTGCTAGGAGATTATCAGAATTATTGGGTGAGGATGTTAAGATTCTTTCTGACTGTGTGGGCGATGATGTTTTTGATACTATTTCTCTTATGAAAGATGGTGATGTTGTTTTGCTTGAAAATGTGAGGTTTCATAGGGGAGAGGAGCAGAATGATAGTGATTTTGCTGAAAAATTGTCTCGAAATGGAGATGTTTTTGTTAACGATGCTTTTGGAACTGCTCACAGGGCTCATGCTTCAACAGCGGGGGTTGCAGTTTATTTACCGGCTGTTGGTGGATTTTTAATGGAGAAAGAAGATAATTTTTTGGGTAGAATTTTGAAAAACCCCGAGAGCCCGTTTGTTTCAATAATAGGAGGCTCGAAGGTTTCTTCAAAAATTGGAGTGTTAGAGTCTCTTTTACCGAAATCAAATGTAATGGTAATTGGAGGCGGGATGGCTTATACATTTCTGAAAGTAGGAGGGCATTCTATTGGGAAATCTCTTATAGAAGATGGGTATGTTGGTGTGGCCGCTTCTTTTTTAAAGAAGGCTTACGACTTGAATGTAAGGATTATTTTGCCGCTTGACCATGTGGTTGCAGGTGAATTTAAGGCTGACTCTATACCTGAGTATGTTGATTCTGTTGATATACCTGATGGTAAGATAGGAATGGATATTGGTGATAAAACGTTAAGAGAGATTGAAGGGGCTTTGGGTAGTGCAAGAACTGTGATTTGGAATGGGCCTCTTGGAGTTTTTGAGTTTGACTCTTTTTCTAAAGGGACGGCTAGGGTTGCTAATTTTGTAGCAGATTGTCCTGGGATTACGGTTGTTGGCGGAGGAGATTCGGTAGCTGCTGTGAATAAATTTAATTTGGCGGGAAAGATAACTCATGTTTCAACGGGTGGTGGAGCTTCTCTTGAGTATCTTGAGGGGAAAATTTTGCCGGGTATAAAGGTATTGGAGAAATAAGTATGAGAAAGATATTTTTGGCGGGAAACTGGAAGATGCACTATACAAGCTTAGAGGCTTTAGGTATTTTTAAGCAGATTGTGGATGGAGTGCGGCATGTTAAGGATGATGTTTTGATTATGATAGCGCCTCCGTTTACATCTCTTTGTAAAGTTTGTAGTGTTGCTAGGGGGGCTAATGTTTTTCTTGGCGCCCAGAATATGTCTTATGAGGATTTTGGGGCGAGGACCAGCGAAGTTTCGCCTTCTATGCTTCTGGAGTTTGGGGTTGATTGTGTAATACTTGGTCACTCTGAGTGTAGGACTTATTTAGGAGAAACGGATGAGGTGGTAAATAAAAAGGTTCTCACAGGACTCAGGCATCCGTTTAAATACTTAATTCTTTGTGTTGGAGAGACCCTTAAAGAAAGGGAAGATCATAAAACTTTGGATGTTGTTTTGAGTCAAGTTAGGAAGGGGCTATCTTCTGTACCTGAGTCTGAGATTGGAAGGATAGTTTTGGCTTATGAACCTGTGTGGGCTATTGGAACTGGCAAAACAGCGACAAAAGAAGAAGCTCAGGAAGTGCACAGGGCAATTAGACTTGAGATCGAGAAGTTATATTCGAGTAGGGCCGCTGCCAATATTATGATTCAGTATGGTGGTTCTGTTAATTTAGATAATATAGGGAGTCTCATGAGAGAGAGCGATATTGATGGTGCGTTAATTGGCGGGGCGTCTTTGAAGGCTGATTCTTTTTTAGATATAGTTAATAGAGTAGCTGCTGATTAGGGGGCATTTTGGAATTGTTTCGATTTTTGATATTTGTTTTTTTTATTGTAACTTCTTTTATGATTATCCTGTTGGTGTTGTTTCAAGATGAGCAGGGTGATGGCATCGGGGGGGTATTTGGCGGTGGGAGTTCTTCTATTTTTGGAGCTAAATCCTCAAATGTTGCGATCAAGATTACGGGGGTTTTTATTGCACTTTTTTTTGTATTTGTTGTTGCATTGTCTTTTGTTAATACGAAAAGAGTAGATGACAGTTTGTTAAAAGATGTTAGGATGAATGAGAAAGACTCTCAGTTTTGGACTGATGAGATGAGGGACGACGGAGATGCTGAAGGGGAGGTTTTGCAGAAGAAAAAAGACTGACATCTTTCAGTCTTTTAGCATGTAATTGACTTGGCTTTTTATTGAAAATTTATTGGGGGTTTTCGGTTCCTTTTGAGGTATTCTAGGGTTTTGCCGAAATGGTTTGAACCTAGGAATCCGTTGTTCGCTGAGTAAGGGGATGGGTGGCTTGCTTCAAGGATTAAGTGTTTTGATGAGTCAATCAGGTTCTTTTTTCCCCTTGCAAAGTTACCCCACAGCATAAATACGATATTGTCCAGTCTCGCTGAAATAATTTTTATTACTTCGTCTGTGAAAATTTCCCACCCTACTTCTTTGTGAGATGATGGGATTCCTTCTTCTACCGTTAGTATTGAGTTTAGTAAGAAAACACCCTGAGTGGCCCATCTTTTTAAATCCCCGTTTGCAGCAGTTTTTATTTTTAAGTTACTCTCTATTTCTTTAAAAATGTTTTGTAGTGAGGGGGGTATTTTAATGCCAGCATTGACAGAAAATGCTAATCCGTTGGCTTGTCCCTTTCCGTGATATGGGTCTTGTCCAAGAATGACAACCTTTATATCTTTAAATGGCAAAGAATCGAATGCATTAAATATAAGACTAGGAGGAGGAAATATTTTTTCATTTTTTGTTTTGTATTCATTCTTTATGAAACCCACAAGCTTTTTAAAATATGCCTTGTTAAATTCGTTTTTCAATACTTCTTTCCAAGATTCCCCAATCTTTACTTCCATTCTCAACATTATATAAAAAATTTGGTTTTAAAGTTATTATTTTGATTTTATTTTTCCATTTAAACTTAATTTTTTGTTAACAGTATTGAAAATTATTTAAGAATGGATTCTTAAGTTTCTTGTACTTTAAGAGAAGTCAAGAAATGATAAATAAAAGAATCTATGACCATTATTACCAGGATAAAAATGCTAGAGCCTTTTATATTAAAATCAATATCGTAGCTAGGATACAACTGTGAAACTATATAAACGGAAGATTTAATAAGAGCATAGGCTATCAATGAGGTAATCAATCTATTGAGGTTATGTTTCAGCCATTTGATTTTTAGGTTTTTCTGTTTCATCACAGAGTACATATATATATTTACATTCTGGCATATGTATATAATATATGTGCCAATAACAGTTGTTGTGCTATATGAAGTGTCATTAAACAATAATTTAAGATGTATGTTTGAGGTATCGAACGAATTGTGTTGAAAAGCTAACGTAAAATTTATCATTAATACAAAAGTTATATTTACAAGTAGACTCAGAGTTGTGCATTTTGCGGCTGCTTTTGCATTGTACTTTTCTGTGATTAAATTCAGAGAGAAAAGGATTGATAAAAATGTTATTGTTGTTAAATTGACAGTTTGGTCGAATATAACCACTTTTTTAAGTATGAGAATTTTTGAAAGTATTGTGGTAATGGCGACAAAGCAAAAAAGACCCGATTTTCCGAATAGATAGTAAAACACCGTAAGATACAGGTATACAGATAACAACAAAAACGCCCATAAAACGAGGTCTGCCATAGGTTGTTAATTATAGCAAATCAGAAGCCAATAGTTAAGTTAACGACTGCCGTTGAGTTGTTTTTTTTGCTGTGACATAAATTTTGCTGTGTAAATAAATGGGGTTCCCAAAAAACCAGCAAGCGCTTTAACTAAATATGTAGAAAGTGCTATATCAAAAAAAGCTTCTTTTGGAAATATGTTGAAATATGTTGCAATACCCACAAATACTATCGTATCTATTAGTTCACTTACCAGTGTCGATCCATTGCATCTTACGAAGAGAAATTTTGGAAATTTGTTTTTAATGAGCTGATACAATTGGATGTCGTTTAACTGAGATAGCATGTATGCAGTTATCGATGCAACTAATAATATTGGAATTGAAGAAAATATGCTCTGTAAGCTGTTGGAATGTATATCAAGCTTGCTTGATGAAAAATAAAGTTGAATATTCGTGATGAGCGCAAAAGCTATGAAACTTATAAAACCCATATAGACTGCTTTTTTTGAAATCTGACGGCCGTAAAATTCTGATAAGATATCGGTTGCAACATAGGTCGATGCATAAATAATATTGCCAAGGGTAGCATTAAATCCAAACAAAGTAATTTGTTTCAAGACCTGAATGTTTGCAATAGCCACAGAGGACGTCACCCACACAAACAAACCTCTTTTTCCAAAAAACCTGTATACGATAATTAATATTGAATAAGTACAGATCAACATAACTATCCACACAAATTCGTTACTCAAAAAACGATCGCTACTCAAAAACCCCTCGTACTCCGTTCATTATACAACCAATTGTAAAACTTTAGATATTGTTTTTCAAATAAATTATTTTGCTTTTTTGGTGTGTTTATATTATAATTCTCATCGAAGTAATGGGGGATGTTTTGGATTTGACTAAAGGGTTTGGTGGTATGAGTTGCAGGCAGAGTGAATCTCTTAAAACTTCTTTAATAAATGCAAAAAATAATAACTTTACAAGTTCAAACCTTGTAATGGCTGCTTAAGTTAGCAGAGAGTTTTGTTGAATTTTGCTTTGAGGTTCGGTTTAACTCTTTAAAGACATCAAAGCTTGGCTGGGGATGATCCAAGTGCGCCCTAGGGACTCCTAAACTTGGGAGCAACTTGACGGTTTGCCAGGGGTTTCCCGTCTCTTTGCTTATCGAAACACTGGCTAAGCCTGTAGACACCCATGGTATCACCTTTAGGACGCGGGTTCAAATCCCGCCATCTCCATAAAGACCATTAGCAAGCGTCCTATCGGGATCGAACCGACATCATTAGCTTGGAAGGCTAAGGTAATAGCCATTATACGAAGGACGCACAAATATCAGATCCGATTCTATAAAAAAATGAGTTTTATGTCAATTAATTTATTATTAAGTTTATCTAGTATTTTTTTTTCTTAATAAGTACAATTATGTTAACTTTTATGAAAGCCAATGTAATGATTTTGGTGCTTTTTGAGTGGAGGAATTAATGGGAGAGAGAGGGGAAATATATTCTGATAAGTTATTTACAAATTCTGAAAGAACTTATTTCTTTAATGTTAAAGAAAATAGGAAGGGTGATTATTTTTTAAATATTGTTGAGAGTAAAAGAAATGCTAGCGGAGATTTTGAAAGACATTCAGTTTTTATTTATGAAGAAAATATTAAGGAATTTGAAGCAAGCTTATTAAGAGCAATTTCTGTAATTAAGAAGAAGATTTCTGGAAATTATGTTGCAGGAGAAACTCAGCATGATGATTTTGATGCTAATAATGAAGGTTTCAGAGGTGACAATTTTGATAAAGATTATCACTTTTCAGGAAGATCTAGAAATAGAGATTATTAAAAAAATATTTAGGTAAGTTTGAAACTTTTTCTGTGAAGGCTTAGGATTCCATGTTTCTTTATTGCGTCTTTGTGGGTCTGTGTCGGGTATCCTTTGTTGTTTTTTAGGGAATAGAGAGGATAAATTTTATCGTATTCGTCCATCAACTTATCTCTTCGTACTTTTGCGATAATGGAGGCTGCTTTTATTTCATTAATAATAGAGTCTCCCTTGATTATTGCCTTGATTCTTTTAGCTTTTATTGTTGGAACGAATTTCCCATCCACAAGGACTAAATCACATTGTATGTTTAGGCTTTCGTACGCGAGTTGCATAGCAAGAAGAGAGGCATTGTGAATATTAATTTTGTCAATGATGTGGTTAGGTACCTCTGCGAAGGCATAATATGCATTTTTAAGTATTAATGAAGATAAGTATTCCCTTTTTTCTTTTTTAAGCTTTTTTGAATCATCTAGTTCACTTAAAAAACTAGGATTTCCTTTAAAAACAACTGCCGCACTTAACACTGGTCCAAAAATGCATCCTCTCCCGACTTCGTCAATTCCACAAATCATAACTAATTATATTATCTTAATAGAGAAAGTCTAACATTTAATATATAATTCATTGAGTAGCAGAGGGAATTTTATGAGAAGAAGGAAGTTTTATTTTCAAAAATATTTTTTGATTTTAATATTTTTATCTATTGCTGTGGCCTTCATTACCTATTTTTACTCTAATAACATTATCAGAGTTGCTCGCAGAAACACAGAAGAGGATTTAAATAAAAAGTTAAAATTAATGAATGCGGAAGATTTTTATTTTGATTTAAACTCTAGTCTTAACATGAATGATTTTTTCTTTCCCAGACCCCATCTTCCTGGCAGCGAGTTGGAAGATGGATTAACTGAGCATCAGCCAATTAATGAGGAACTTCTTAAGAAATTCTGGATAAAACCTGAAAATTTATTTAATGTTGATTTGGAAAAGCAAAATGAGACATTAGTCGACAAAATTTTGGAAAATTAGAAGTGAATAAGGGTTGTTTTGTTGTTTTATTCTTAGTTGTGAATGCAGTGTTCTTGTTTGCTACTGAGAGTAGTTATGGAGCTTATGAGCTTGATTTTAGTAGTGAAGAAAGAGAATTTTTAGTAAGAACTAATTCAAAATTTAATTTTTTTTTTAAGGATGAGTCTTGGATTTATATTAAAAATCCTGATAACGGTTCTTTTATTAGACTTTTAGGAGAATCTTATCAGGACGGAGCTACTTTCACTTTTCAGACTTCAAATAAAGTTGGGAGTGTTGTATTAACTTTTAGTTATCAAAATGTAAGGGATTCTAGGGAATTTACTAAAAATGTAATTTTGAAAATTGATCAAAGAGTCCCTGACAATTTGGAAGGGAGGCAGCTGGGTGGAGATATTCAGGATGATGAAGGCATTAAACCACAAAATAATATTGCTGGTTTAAGTTCTAGGGAGATTATCAGAAGAGCTTTAAATTTATCTTACATTAATGATTATAAGGGTGCAATTAAGTTACTTAACAGTTATAGTTTTAGTGAGAGTGAGTATACCCTACTAAAGGCTGATCTTTATTATAAGAATGGGGATTATTTAAATTCTTATGAAAATTACTTACGTTTAAGAGACAGTCACTTTAATCAGATTTTTTTGCATCTTATTAGTCTTGGAATTAAGTTAAATAAGGTAGAAAATGTACTAAGGGATGTTAGATTCTTAATAGAGAATAATATTGATTTTAGTGAAGATGTTTATCTCGATATTCTTGAATTTTTGTTACTGAGTGGTGAGTATGAGTTTTTTTTAAATTTGAGTTCTCTGTATTTCCCGAAATACATAAGTGCGAGTTTTCCAGACAGATACAATTATTTATTGGGTAGGCTATATGAAACCGAGAGTAAGTACAGAGATTTTTTGAAAGCACTTGATTACTATAAGAGGGTTATTGATGATTATCCTTTTAGTAATTATTATGAGATGTCTAGGTTAGGGTATTTGTTTTTAAAAAGGTTTTTTTAGGAGGATTTGGTATGATTAGACGCAAACTTACTAAACAACTTGAAGTGATAAAAGATTATCTTTGGGATATGAAAGAATGTGTTCTTAAAATAATAGAGAATTCTTTAATAGCTTTAGAATCTAGGGACAAAAATTTGGCTAAAAAGATCATTAATGAGGATGAAAAAATAATAGACGATTATCAGTATGATATTGAGGATTTATGTGGAAGAATTATTGCTACAGAACATCCTGTGGCTACTGAACTTAGGGAAATTTTAGCGATTATTAAGATAATAAGTTCCCTTGAGCGTATTGCGGACCATTCTACTAAAATTGTAAAGGTTGTGCTTCTCTTGGAATCTAATGTGACGGATTTTTGCACTGCTAATCTTTATCTTAAACCTCTAAGAGAAATGGCAGATACAGCAAAGGATATGCTTTCAAATATTTTTGATGCTTACTTTGATGGGGACTTTACTAAAATACTTAAAATAGTAAAGTACGACAACATTATAGATAAATTATTTTCTAAGCAAAAAACAGTTGTAATTGATGCTATGAAAAATAATCCGGAAAATTTGGATTATCTTCTAAATATCTTGTTTTTAAATAGCTTTCTAGAAAGAGTTGGAGACCATGTTGCTACAATAGGTGAATTGCTTTACTTTGTGAAGGTGGGGGAAAAAGTAAATTTGACCTAGAGGGAGCTGTATGTTAAGCGATGAGTTGAATAGATATATTGGCGATAAGTTTGTGTTGATTCTAGATAAGGCTAGCAGTGTAAGGCATAGACTTTACAAACTTTTAAAGGAGGTTAAGAGAGGAAATTTTGATGATGTTGAATATGAACTTAGTGAAATTGAGACTTTAATTACCAACATTAATGCTTTGCAGGCAGAATTTATGAGTGACGGTAAATTTATACAAAATGTGTATTTATCATTGACTGTGTTTAACATGCAAAACTGTATCATAGGTCTATTGAGTGAAAAGAATCTTATTGAAGAGCTTATTTATCTGAATAAAAAGATACAGGGTCAATAGGCGTGCTTTGTGTTAATTTATTTTCTTATATGTTGCTGGCATAACATACTCGAAGTTTTTATTTCCTCTAATTGTTTCCGAGTGGCCGATAAGTAGATAGCAGTCACCTTTTAGGTGTTTGCTAAATTTTTCAGCAAGCAGATCTCTAGTTGTTTCATCGAAATAAATCATTACATTTCTGCAAAAAATTAAATCAAATTTCTTTCTGAATGGGAAATACTCATCCATTAAATTTAATTTTTTAAATTGAACCATTGTCTTAAGTATATCTTTGACTTCAAATTTGTCACCCTTAAGTTGATTTAAGTATTTAAATTTTAAATGCTTAGGCAGGGTTTTTACGCGATCTCCTGGGTAAATTCCTTGGCTAGCTTCTCTTAATACGGTAACTGAAATATCGGTTGCCAAGATTTTTGCCTTTAAATAAATTTTATTACTGTTTATGTACTCATTTATTATCATTGCAATCGTGTATGGCTCTTCCCCACTTGAACAACCAGCTGACCATATACGAACCTCTTTCTCTTCCGATCTTGCCATCCTATTAATCATTTTCGGCAAAAGCTCTCTTTCAAGGAGCTCGAAATGATTAGGCTCTCTGAAAAAATAAGTATGATTTGTTGATATTTTATCCACCAACTCTATTAAGGGCAATTGACTTTCACCACTTTCTAAGTAGTCAATATACTCCGTGAAACTGCCAAAACTTTTTGCCTTAATCGTTGACGAAAGGCGACTCTCAATCAACAACTTCTTCTTCTCACTGAGGTTAATCCCAAAATTATCGTAAACTATCTTTATGAGCCTACCGAGCTCGTTCGGTCTTATATGAATAGTAAAACTGTTATCTTTCATAACTCCCTGTGCATTGTTGAACTGTCAAAGAGCACCAAACCAGCAAGCGTCCTACCTCCAACCTACAAGGTAGCCCTTAATCTTAAATATTTCAATTGAAATAATGCTTTAATTATGCTATTTTAGTACTTAAAATGTTATTTTTATTGAAATTTTGAAGGTTGTTTTATGCACAAGAGAGTGAAACGGGTAGAGGTAGATGCGTCTAAGGTTGGTTCTTTTGATTCTGATGATAAGAGGGTTGGTGTTTGGGGTCTTTTAGCGCTTATACTGATTGTGTTTGGGTTCATTATTGCGCCCTTGATTCCGGCTTTGGTTGAGAGTACTGATTCATCTGGGTTGAAATTTGGTTCTTATAAGGGGCAACCAATTTATTATGAAAAGGATAGTAGATTTGCTAGATATGTTAGTCATTACTCAAATCTCTATTCTAGATTCATGCAGAATAAAAGTAATTCTGATATGGAGTACTCTATCTGGAACTTTGCTTTTGTGAAGCACGTGGAGGATCTTGCTTTTCTTGATTTAGCAAGAGCTAATAGCTTTTATGTTTCAAAGGATATGTTAAATAAGAATTTAATGAATTCTCCTGTGTACCTGGATTCTACTGGTAATTTCAGTCCTAAGAGGTATGATAAGGTTTCTGATTACCAGAAGTTTAAAATCCAGAGTGAAATGGTGGAGGATTTACTCTCTTCTAACATACAGATTTTATTGAATAGTAGCTTGATATTTGCAGATTCTCTTCCTAATGCGATTAGGGATATGGCTAAAGTTAGGAGAAATATTTCATATATTGTGCTTTCATATCAAGATTTTCCACAAGATGAATTAATTTCCTATGCCGAAAGAGATTTGAATTTATTTAAAAGTATTGAAGTTGCGTCCATTCGATTTAAAAATTTAGGAGAGGCAAATGATGCTTATGAAAAGTTGTCCAAGAATATGCCTTTTGAGGAAGTTGCTAAAGTTTACTCTGAGAATATTGCCAATTTTAAGGGAGTTATTTCTTCTAGGAAGTACTATTTTGATTTTGAGCTTGCTTTTGAGAGAAAGGAAGACGTGGGGTCTGTTTTTTCTTTGAAGGTAAATGAGTTTTCCAAGCCAATTAAAAGCAAGGATGGGAGTGGATATGAGATCTATAAGATATTAGGTAGTGTTCATGATTTTGATAAAAAATCGGAACATGATGTTAGTGTGGTTAGAAACTATGTAGAAACTTATGAACCGAGCGTTATTGAGACTTTTCTTGAAAATAAGCTTGATGGTGTTGTTGTTGAGATGGGTACCGATGGGGTGCAAAAAGCTCTTAGAAACCATAAATTGGCACTAAAAAAAGATATTGTAAATCTTGCTTACAATATGAGCGTTTATCCTAGCACTTTGGGAGAGGAATTATCGGGGTTTAAAGACAGTAAAGATTTTTATGATATTATCTTTGCTTTAAAAGAAAACCATTGGTCTAAGCCTTTTTTGGCAGATCGTAAGATTTATGTGTTTTCCTTAAACTTAAGAGGTGGTTATTCTGTTGAGTCTAATCATGTTAAAGAAGATGTTATTTTTGATAATCTTTATCAGGCAAGTAACAGGTTAGTGATAGATTCTATGTTAAATAAAAATAACTTTGAAGAGAATTTTAGTGAGGCATTTTTTGCTTTGCAGAACTTTAATTGAAACCAGTAGTTAGTAGGATTGAGTTTACAGATAAAATATGTAATATGTGTTTTAAGTTAATTTTACCTTTCTTGTTTGTTTTGTTGTCCTGTGCTAAGGGCAAAGGGGGCTTTATCGTTTTTAATAAAGAGGTAAAGGGGAATGGTGGAGTAACTCATTCTAATGTGAGCGTTTCGAATGGAAATAATGGGGAAGATGTTTTTGGATCACTGATTGATCTTAAGGGTTATAAAATTCTTTCGGTTCAACAGGAAAATCTAAATTTAGATGTTTACTTTGAACAAGTGGTTTTGGCACAATCTTTTTCAGACCTTAAATCTTATCTGTTTATTATTGGATTTGATCCGAAAACACATGAGGCCATAGTTCTTTTCAAAGAGCAGGTAGATATTGATTCTGGGAAATCTTATAATATGTATCTTGAGGATATTACTGGTGATTATGATTTTGATATAGTTGTGCAGGGATTTTTAAATGAAGAGACTGTTTTATATGTTTTTCAGAAGGCGGTTGCTAATGATGTCTCATCATACAGACCTATATTTTTTAATAAGGTGAATGGAAGCATTATTATCAATAAGTATGATAGATCCTCAGCTTACGATGATAAGCAGTCTAGAGAAAGTTATTCTATTTCTTTGGAAAAATACAATAAACAGGGTGAGGATATAATAGTTAGCCGAGTTGAAATGTATAAGTATTCTCACTCTCATAGAAGGTATTATCCTTTATCCGCTAGCGAAAACATTAGACGAATGGACAGTCGTGTGTATAAAACCTTAAAAGATTTGACTAAGGAGGGGGTTTATAAATTTTTATATGGTGTTTGGTATGAAAGTACATATCAAACGTTGGAGAGGTCAAGTCTTGATGATGCTCTGTTTTTGTTATTTAACAGACGTTCCAATGAGATTAGTATTTTTAAGAAGAATTATCAAGAAATAGCAAATGTTGAATACATATCAAAACCGGCTTATAATACTCTTAATATCAGTACGAAGTCTGTTTTTTCAGACTTAATAGTTTACAATTTTTGGATAAAAATCATTGATGGTGATAGTATTGAGGTAAAGGTTGATACTGGTACAGATGCTTATGATAAGTATGGGTTTTCAGGTGTTTTTAAAAGATTTGATCACTCTATTTTGGGAGCGAATAAGGATAAAGAGGATCTTTTTATTCCAAATGGCAATTATGTGTATAAGGATATTATTTATGATTTTTCTTATCCTAATCTTACTTATGTTATTGAAGATAATGTTTATTATGGAATTTTTAATGTTTTTAGTTTAAAGAATAATTTAGTTCTTGAGTATGAGGTCAGAATGGGTGATGTTAGGACGAAAGAATCTTTTATTGTTGAATATAACGAAAGAGTAGTTGAGAAGCAAAAATTTTCTACGATTATTCTTAATCCTGTTAAAATTTTGAAAGATGAAGTAGGCTTGCTTAAGGGACATAGGTTAAAGCTTGAGAGGATAGAAAAATTAGATTGAGTCTTATGAGAATATTAAGGAATGTGCTTACTTATGTCAATGTCCTTTTCTTTTTTTTCGTTTTTACTGCGTTGTTTCCGGTGTATTTAGTTTTTAGAGTTTTTAAATTTGAGAATTATTTTGTAAAACTTAGTTTTTTGTTAATGAAGCTTGGAATTAATATTATCTTGTGGCTTTCTGATATTAAGGTCGTTGTGACGAGAGACAATGATAGTTGTTTGTCTGACAGGGGCGGTGGTGCGGTGATTATGGGAAATCATGTTGCTGCGATGGATGCAATTTTTTTAATTTACGTATTTATGCAACCCTTTGTAGTGGTTGCTAAGAAGTCACTTTTTGGTATTCCTTTTCTTAATCTGATTTTGATTTCCATAGGGGCCATTCCTGTGCAGAGGAATAGTATCAAGTCTTCTGCCAATGCCCAGAGGATGGCTATTAAAGTTATTAAAGAGGGGAGATTTATTGGAATTTTTCCTGAAGGGACTAGGAGTAGGGGCGGTGAGGTGGGAAAATTTAAGAGAGGTGCTATGAGTTTAGCCTTAAGGACAAATTCTTCCATCATACCCGTTACCCTGCTTAATACGCATAAGGTTTTTATTAAAAATTTTATATTTAATTCAGGATTATCTGTGTATGTTCATGTTCATTCTCCAATAGATGTTTTTGAGTTAAAAGACGATGAGAAAGAGAATCTTCATGTTATTGTTAGGGATAAGATAGTTAAAAAATTGAAAGAAATGAGGGTGCAGTATGGCATTAATAGGGATTTAGATGAAAACAAATAGTTACGATGAGAGCAAAATTATTACCCTTTCTTCTCTTGAGCATATTAGATTGCGGTCTGGGATGTACATAGGGAGGCTTGGGGATGGTTCTAATGTTGATGATGGTATTTATGTTTTAATTAAAGAAATAATTGACAATTCCATTGATGAATTTATTATGGGTTATGGTAAGGAAATCTTTATAAGAAAAGAAAATAATATTATTGGAGTCAGGGATTATGGGCGAGGTATTCCTCTTGGAAAAGTTGTAGAGAGTGTTTCTGTTATCAATACTGGCGCTAAGTATAATGATGATGTGTTTCAATTTTCTGTGGGGCTTAATGGGGTTGGAACTAAAGCTGTTAACGCTTTAAGTTCAAGATTTTTAGTAAGATCAATAAGGGATGGTAAATTCTTTGAGGCTCTTTTTTCTAAGGGAAGTTTGATGAAGACTTCAGAGGGTAATTCTGATGAGAGGAATGGCACTTATGTTGAATTTTTAGCAGATACAGAAATTTTTGGCAAATATAGGTATAGTGAGGATTTTTTAAATAGAAGGTTTTTTCATTATGCCTGTTTAAATAAGGGTCTTAAAATTAATTATAATGATCAAATTTTTGAGTCTAAGAAGGGGCTTTTAGATTTTATAAACTCTGAGATTAAAAATGAAGATCTACTTTATGATTTTGTTTATTATTCGAATAAGACTTTAGAATTTGCCTTTTCTCATACAAGTAATTATGGAGAGACATATTTCTCATTTGTAAATGGTCAGTATACTAGTGATGGAGGGACACACCAGACAGGGTTTAGAGAAGGCTTTGCTAGGGCTATTAATGATTTTCTTAAGAAGACATATTCATCTACTGATATTAGAGAAGGGCTTGTGGCCACCCTTTCTGTTAAGATAAAAGACCCAATATTTGAAAGTCAGACTAAAAATAAACTTGGCAATATTGAAACTAGAGGTAATGTCGCTAAAGAAGTGCAGAGGATAATTTCAGAGATTCTTTATAAGAATAAGACCCTGGCAAAGGCAATTGAGAGTAAGGTGGTTGATAATGAGCGCCTTAGGAAAGAATTAAGTAGTGTAAGGAAGGAAGCGAAGGAGAGAGCAAAGAAGATATCTTTTAAGATACCTAAGCTTAAAGATTGTAAATTTCATTTTAATGAAAAAGGTATTCAATCTGAGGTTACTATGATATTCCTAACAGAAGGGGATTCTGCAACAGGTTCAATGGTGTCTTGCAGGGATGTGTACACGCAGGCTATATTTTCTCTTAGGGGTAAGCCTCAAAACATGTTTGAGAAGAGTAAGTCTGAGATATACAAAAATGAGGAACTTTACAATATGATGGTTGCTCTTGGTATTGAAGAATCGATTGAAAATTTAAGATATAACAAGGTGGTGATCGCTACGGATGCTGATTTTGATGGGTTTCATATTAGGAATTTACTTTTAACATTTTTCTTAACTTATTTTGAAGATTTGGTTTTAAATGGGCATATGTATATATTAGAAACCCCACTTTTCAGGGTAAGGAATAAAAAAACTACTATTTATTGTTACTCTGAGGAAGAGAAGCAGAAGGCTATGCTTGAGGTTAATAATCCTGAAGTGACAAGGTTTAAGGGACTTGGAGAGATTTCTCCAAGTGAGTTTAGGGGCTTTATCGATATTGCTAATATTAAGCTTACAAAGGTTGATCTTTTCAATATTAGAGATATAAAAGAAAAGTTGGGGTTTTATATGGGACAAAATACTCCTGAGAGGCGTCGCTTTATTATGGAGAATTTAATTTAATGGATATTAAAACACTACTTAGAGATAATTTTTTGCAATATTCATCTTATGTTATTAAGGATCGCGCGATTGCAAGTGTTATTGACGGATTTAAGCCTGTTCAGAGGAGAATTATACATTCTCTTTTTGAGATGCATGATAGTAATTTCCATAAGGTTGCAAATGTTGTTGGAAATACAATGAAGTATCATCCACACGGAGATGCTTCCATTTATGAAGCACTCGTTAATATGGCGAATAAGGATTTATTTATTGAGAAGCAAGGAAATTTTGGCAACCTTTTGACCGGTGATTCCGCATCTGCATCGCGCTATATTGAGTGTCGATTAACTCCCTTAGCGTTTGATGTGCTTTATAGCAAGGAGATAACATCTTATGAGCCTTCTTATGATGGCCGTAATGACGAACCCTTGATTTTTCCTGCAAAAATACCGGTAGTACTTATTCAGGGAAGTGAGGGAATTGCAGTTGGTATGGCCGCAAAAATTTTACCACATAACTTTAATGAGATTTTGAATGCTGTAAAAAGTGAATTACTTGGAGAGTCTTATGAGCTTTATCCAGATTTTCCTACAGGAGGAATAGTTGATGTTAATGAGTATGCGGATGGGAATGGGAAAGTTTTGGTGCGTGCTAAAATTGAGGCTACAGATGATAATAGAACCATTTTAATAAAGGAATTACCATTCGGTGAGACTACTGAGAGCATAATATCTTCGATTGAAAAAGCTATCCGAAAGAATTATATCAAAGTGACAAGCATTAATGATTTTACCACAGAGCATGTAGAGATTGAGTTAACTCTTCCAAGGGGAGTGTACGCTAATGAAGTTATTGAAAAACTATATCATTATACGAATTGTCAAATATCTATTTCTGTGAATTTGCTTTTGTTAAGTGATAGGTATCCTGTTACTTATACCATTGCAGATATTATCAAATTTCATGCGGAGCATTTGCAAAAAGTTTTAAAGATGGAACTTGAATTACATAGAGATAAAATACTTGAAAAAATTTTTTATAAAACCCTGGAGCAATTGTTTATTGAGAAGAAAATTTATAAGGTACTTGAGACTATTTCAAAAGAAACTGAGGTTGTAGGCATTGTTTTAGATAATATTTTAGAATATAGAGATAATTTCCATAGAGATATTGTTTTGGGTGATATTGAAAATATACTTAAAATTCCTATTCGGAAGATAAGTATCTTTGATATCGATAAAAATAATAAGGATATTAAACTTCTTGGCAAGGAATTAAGAAGCGTGGAAAGTAACATTAGATCGATTAGGGGGTATTCAATAGATTTTATTGATAGGCTTCTTGCAAAGTATTCTAAGCTTTATAAAAGGAAGACGGAAATATCTCTTATTCAGTCAAAAAATGCTAGGGAAATAGCTACTAAGAATATGAAGGTTTATGTAAATTTAAAAGCTGGTTTTGTTGGGACTAGTCTTATTGATGGCGAATTTATTGGTCATGCTAGCCACTATGACAAAATACTAATATTTAAGAAAAAGTCTTATGTTGTAAAGAATATTGAGGATAAAGCTTTTATCGATAAGAATAATATAAGTGCTTTAGTTTATGATATAAATAATTCGAAAGAGCAAGTATTTTCTATTATTTATCTTAATAAGTCTGAAAGCCTTCATTATGTTAAGAGGTTTAGGATAGACAAGTTTATTACGGATAAGATTTACAAATTTTTAGATGATGGGGATGAATTTGTAGATTTTGCTTTAAGTCCAGAATTTGTAGAGTTTTCCACTAGTGAAGGCGTTGTTAAAGCGATCAGTATTGGTGAGTTCGTGATTAAATCAAGGACTTCTGTAGGTAAGAAAATTTCAAGCAGCAAGCTTAAAAAGGTTAAGTTTAGGTAGTCATTTTCACATCTTTTTGTTACCACAGCCTTGTTAACAGATTTGTTTTGTGCTGTTGATAGTGTATCGGTAATATAGTATATTTATAGCACCATGAAGGAGGTTATTTGATGACGAGAATGTTGATCTTGGTTTTATTTTCTTTTTGTACTTTTGCTGGTTTTGCTCAGACTGGGGATGAGAAGGCGGCTGGTGGTGACTCGGTGAGTAAGTTGTTAGTTTATGAAACATCTAAGAAGGATCCTTTGATTCCGTTTTTTTTAAATCTATTTTTGGGTTTTGGGATAGGGTCTTTTGCTCAGGGAGATATTCTTGGTGGTTTGTCTATTTTAGGATTTGATGCTCTTGGTGCTGGGTTGTTGGCTTATGGTGTGTATTCTGTTGGTGGTGTAAGTAAGCTTGAGGAAGGGAGTGAAAAAGAGTGGCCAGTGCTTGGGATTTCTTTAATAGCATTGGGGGGGGTTACTTTGGCTATAACAAGGCTTGTTGAAATTATTCTTCCCTTCACACATGCTTCTAGTTACAATGCAAAGCTCAAGCAAAACTTAGTAGCCGCTTTAGGAGGGTTTCAGCCCAGTCTTGGCGTTGCTATGAGCGAAAGTAACATGCTTGGGCTTGGGGTTTCTTTCACAAAAAGTTATTAGTTTATTTAGTTGGATTAGAGATTAGAGTGGTTTTCAAGCTACTCTAGTCTATTGTTTTCGTTGGTTTCCAATTACCTGTATTGTTTAATTTCTCGGCTTAGATCTTTTTTGATGCTTTTCTGTTTTAAAACTTCTCTCTTGTCGAATAGTTTTTTGCCTTTGCACACACCTAGTTCTATTTTGATTAATGAGTGTTTTAGATAAATTGCAATGGGAACCAAGGTATATCCTTCTTTTTTTTTGAATTTTTTTAGTTTTTGTATTTCTTTCTTTTTAAGAAGTAGTTTTCTACTTCTTATCTCTTCATGATTGAATATATTCCCCTCTTTATACTTAGATATATGCAAATTTTCAAGCCATATTTCGTCTTTCCTAATATTGGCAAAACTGTCATTAAATGAAAATTTCTTAAGTTTAATAGACTTGACCTCAGTTCCCCTTAAAACAATACCACAGATTATTTTATCTTCAACGAAGTAATTGAATCTTGCTTTTTTATTTTCAAGCAACAATAAGGACACCTCTACTCCTTTTCAATAATTAACCTAAATCCAATATTTGGTGAACTCCAATTTTTAAAGAAAGAAGCCTTAGTCGAAGGCCTAAGTACTGAGTTGTCATTGTAATTGTATGTTCTAACTTCGGTTATTAGTGAATCAAAGTGTGTAGAATATATGTTATTTTGATTCTCATCTTTGAATAGCAAGATATCATTAAAGCTTGAGTTTTGCATTAGATTCCAAAATCCAACTTTTTTAGATATCTCATTGACATTTAGACCATCGATTGATTTTGACTCTTCTCTTTGATACAGCTCCCACTCTTGAGATAAAGGTAGCCTTGCTATAAATCCCTTTGGTAGATTTGAAGAATACCATTTAGCATATTCTAGAGCTGCATTGTAAGGTATGTTAGTAATATCTTCATTAAAGGGCATCTGCTCAAAATTCTTTAGATATCTTTCATCTACCAGTTCTTCTTTTATTAAATTATCTTTATTGTTGAATGACCATCTAGGATTTTTGTTTAAGAACAGCTGGTATTCAGCTTTAGTAATATTTTGATTCTGCATTAAAAATTCTTTTAATCTATATGTAGTTTTGATTGTAATGTTTTGGGAATTTAATTTATAACTCTGAGCACTTTCAATAATGCCTGAAGCTACCTTTTTAAAACCCCTTAGAGTTAAATCCATATTTTTATTTTCAGATTTCAGTATTTTATTTTCATCTTTTAATTTTTCTACTATTGCCACAAACCACTCTTCATTAGATACCAGTCTTTGTTGTTCATTGTCTAGATTTTCAAAAAACCAAATAACTGCCCTGTCTTCTAGATTAAAGTTTCGTTGTAAAGATTTCCACATTTCTTCATTGCTTTTATCACTTACCAAGTAAACTGATCTGTATGCTGAAAGGAAGTCTTTAAACATTGCACTCGAACTTACATAAGGGATGGAATTTCTGAAGAATTTTTTAATGTGATTCGGGTTACTTTTTAAATCATTTAAAAGCAGTGAGAATACGGGTATTGGTTGTACATTGTCGTTAGTGTTTTTGAGCTTTGTCATAACGGAGAGTTCCCTTTGTCTTTGTCTAATAATTTCATCGGGATCTCTTAATTCTAAATTGACATTAAACTTGTAGCTTGTAAAAAAGCTATTTTTTATCTCAATTTGTTTTTCATAAGTATCAAATCCCAATCTTTTGACTACTAAGTTTCCTCTGGTGGCATTTGTGTATTTATTCAGTGGAGTTCTTCCAAGGTATTTTTCATCTAGATAAACATGTGCATTGTCAATATTAGCTTCTACACTTAGATAGGCTCCAGGGTTCTTTAGTTTGGGATTGATGAAAAAAACAAAGACCAGCGATAAAAGCAGGGCCAGTAGTATCAATAAAACATAAACCTCAGGCACCATGCCCAATATTGGTTTTAACTTTACTTTAAAAACCTCATCATCAACTTTGTCTTCTTTCTGAATCACATGTGTAATTATATGGGAGTATGAAGATAAGGTCAATGTTACGTTGCTTTGTCTTTAAATGCTTGTTTTGAGTATTTTAATAAATGTTGATTTTATGTATATTGTACTATTGAGGTCAGAATTTATGTATCCAGGAAAATTAGGTAAGTTGGCTCACTTTTTGGTGAGCTCCATTGAGAGGTATCTAACCTATAGAAAAAGAAAGAAATATTTTTGTAAGTTAAAGGCTAAGAAGCGAGGTTTTCTGGTAACTTTTTTGTTTGAGTTTTTAGGGGCTGTGGTTTTTGTTTTGGCGGTAAATCAGTATTTTTTTCAGGGATTTAGAATCCCAACAGGATCCATGGAAGATACTCTTAAGGTAGGAGATTTTTTATTTGTGGACAAGTTTTCTTATGGTCCTGAATTTTTACCTGGAATGGGCAAAATAAATGGAATTAGGGAACCAGGAGAGACAGATATTGTTATTTTTGAAAATATAGAATATAAATCGAAAGGAATTTTTTTCGATATTTTTCAGAGAATAATTTTTATGTTGACTTTTTCTTTTATTGATCTTGACAGAGATGAAGATGGAAATCCCAGTGTTAGGTTTTTTGTAAAAAGAGCGTTGTTTGCTGATGGTAAAGTTGTAAGATTCCGAAATGGAAAGTTGTTTGTTAAGAAGGAAGGAGAAGAGAATTTTATAGAAGAAAAATTGTATAAAGCCTCTTTAGGATATAATTTCTCGTCTAAGAAGCTTGTAGAAGAAGAAGATTATAAGTTTTATGATGATCTTGCTATGTTTATTGCATTAAAGCAGCTAAGTTTAAATCTGGAGAATATGCCCGATTTTTCGTTTTTTAATGTGAGAGTTGTTGATAGATTTGAAATTGAGAGATTAGAGTATAGTTATTTAGTGGCTTTCATGCCATATGTTGATTACTATATGGAAAAAACAATAGTAAGGGATTATGGATTGTATGTGCCTTACGGATATGTGTTGCCCATTGGAGATAATAGAGATAATTCTCATGATGGTAGATTTTTTGGGGTTATAAATAAAAATAAGATACTCGGCAGAACTTTTTTCTTGCATTTTCCTTTCTCCAGGATGGGTTTTATTTAAAATGGCTGCATATCTGACTTTTGAACAAAGGCTTTTAAGGAAAAAGCGAAGGAAAATTTTGTTTAATTTTATCTTGCTTTTTTTGATATTAAATTATGTTTTTACAAAATTTGTTATGCAGGTTTTTAATTTTCAAGGTGAAGAGATGCTTCCTTTAATAACAAAGAATCATAATTTAATTTTTGTTTCAAAATATGTTAGGTCTTTTTTTGTGCCTTTCAGTATCAATGACATTGTGCTTTATGAAGATTTGGCTCTAGAGGGCAATGTTGTATTAGATTTTTTCAGAGATTTACTTTGTTTGAGTAAAATTTTTCATACAAAAAAGTATGGTATATCAAGAATAGTTTCTACTTATGGGGATTTAGTTTATGTTAAAGGTTTTGATGTATTGGTTAATAGAGGAGGCTCGGGTTCTTTTTATTTAAATGGCACTTTAATGGGTAATTATAAATTGAATGATTTTTTTAAATCTAATGAGCCCATTAAATGCTTTACTTTAAAGAAGAATGAATTTTTTCTCTTGAATGAAAATTTAAAAATTTTGAATGACTCTAGAGTGTTTGGCCCCGTTAAGAAGGACAAAATAGAATCTTTTTTAGTATTAAAGATGATGGATTATGAGATTGCTAGATAAAATTTTCGTTGATGCTGATTCTTGTAATCCAAGAGCGATAAGCTTTTTGCAAAGTTTTGTCTTTAAAAGAAGTGTAGAACTTGTTTTAGTTTCAAATAAATCTTTAAATTTAAAAGGAACCAAAAATGTCGATTTTAAGGTTGTAGAGGATGTCGATTCTTGCATTTTGGAACTGGTTGACAAATGCAGTATTGTAGTTACAAGAGACATATTGCTTGCTAAGCATTTACTTGACTTAGAAATTAGAGTTATCAATGATGAAGGTTGCATTTTCAATACAGACAACATAGACTATCTACATTTCAGATCCAACATGAACAATAACTTGAGTTTCGTTAAAGTAAAGAAATACTTTAATCATGAGTCTAGCAAGGCCAAGTATTCAAATTTTACAACAAATTTTCACCGTTTATTCTTTAGTTAATTCGTTGTTCTCAATTTTCCATAATCCCTTTCCCTGAGTCAGTATGTAAATTTTTCCATTCAAGGGTATAATGTTATTGAGCCTTGTCTTACTTAGTTGTGAGGCATTGTAAGAACCTTGTGACACGGATTGGGAAGGTGATTGCAGGACAAATGTGTTCCCATCTTTGACAAGTTCGACAAATCCATTATTACTACCAATAAGTATTGTTCCATTAACTTCTCTTGCAAAATACGCAACAAAGTCCACTATGTCTTCTCGCTTAAATACTGGCTCTTGATAATTATTTACACTTGAGTACACTTTAAGTTTATTGTCTGATGTATCATAACCACCGCCAGTCATTACCAAGGTTTCATCAAAACCACGGATATTTGTATCCACTATAGGCATTATTTCATTTGTTGAATTAACATGTGTAGGACTACTGCCGTCGAGTTTCCAAATTTTTGCAAATCTTCCTGTGATTGACTGGTGTTTGTTTGATATTTGATAAAATTTGTCGTCCTTATATGTATCTGCAGGGGTTTTGTTATCTCCGTTAATGTCTAGAATAATTTGACTCCCATTTTCTTTCGATGCTAGGATATAAGCTGATTTGACTCCAGTTGTGTCTATAGATTTTAAGAATTTAATTGCATTCAAATTTTTTTGAAAGATAAGCTTCCAGTTGTCATTTTCAAGGAGATAGAGCTCCAGCCTACCTTCCTTGCTTTGCGCTAACAGATATGTTTTACCTGAAATATTAACGAGATCAATTACAAATTCATAAGAATCACTAAAACTTACTTTTTCAATATTTCCATTTTCTTTTTTAAATAAGTGCATGGCTGCAATATATAAAGTACTATTCACTAGCGAAACACCACTCGGACTTGAACTGTCTAGCGTACTATTATCACTGCTTATTTTTTGTAACTTACCAAGTTGAGAAAAAATAGATTCACTTGAACAAGAGTTAATGAGCGATATCAATACTATCAAAATGAATTTTTTAAAATTTTTACCGTCCATATTCAATCCTACAATTTATTTACATTCACTGCCACTGAAAGAGAAACTAGTAAAAAGTGACCTATTTTAGCGGTTCTCCCAACTTCAAACATCGACCACCATGAGGTTGTAAAGCCTAGAGACCACTTGTGGTTAAAGTTCCACAGAACGCCACAGCCAACTGACATTACAGGCATTGCATCAAAGGTTCTTAAGTTAGAGATGTTATCACTTTTGTCTCCGTAAGAGTTTAGGGAAAACCCTATATTTGAAAATATGGGGACTTGAAAAAGTTCTCCAATGTCAAAGACATAATTTATTAAAAACGTAATAGGAACCATGCCAAGTGTTTTGCCTATACCAGAGTCCGGATTAAGTAAGTTAAACGTTTGATTGATGTCAAAATTAAACAAGTACCTAAGCTCAAGCCCCACAGATAAGCTACTCAAAATATGGTATTGATATTTAAGAGCTCCAATTCCTCCGGGGTACAAATTCGAAGGATAGATCTTCAGCAAATCATTATAAAAAAGAGGCAATCCCAGACTCACATCCACCCCAATAACAGAATTTCCATTCCTATCAACTGAATAAGCTTCGACCCTCGGTACATTCGAGCCCAACAATAACAGCCAGACTAAGCAAACTAAAAGATTTCTTTCCATTATTCCCCATTCTTCAAAAATCACTAGCTACAACCATTATATTTAAAAAGATGTTTTATTACAAATAACTATTTTTCAAATTGATTTTATTTACATTTACAATATCTTGTTTATATTTACAATAATAGGTATGGCGTGTGATATTTGACTAAATTAATAGGGGGTTCTGATTTGACCAGTGTTTTTGATGGTAAACTTTTTGCGGAAAAGTACTACTCGCTATTGAAAAAATTTTTAGCAGAATATGAACTAGTAAATAGGATCTCCTTGAGAGTTATTTTGGCAAATGATAAACCTGCAAGTAGGCTTTATGTGTCTATTAAAGAAAGAGTATCAAAAGAGATTGGCATTAATTTTTGTGTTACTAAGTTAGCTAGTAATGCAGAGCAAGAGAATATTTTGAAATTAATTGAGGCTGAAAATTTGAATGAAGATACCGATGGAATCATTGTTCAGTTGCCTCTTTTGGGTGAAATAAATGTAAACAAGGTTTTAAACAAGATAGTTCATACAAAGGATGTAGATGGGCTTTCCGCTATTAATTTAGGCAAATTGGTTTTGGGTGACAGGAAAGGATTTATTCCTTGCACGGCCCTTGCTGTGCTTAAAGTTTTGTTTGATAATGGGATAGAAACTTCTGGTAGGACTGTTGTTGTGATTGGAAGGAGCGCTCTTGTTGGGAGGCCTATTTCCATTTTGCTTTCTTGCAAGCCTTATAATGCCACTGTAATTACATGCCATAGTAAGAGTACTTATTTGGATGTTTATGTGAGGCAAGCAGATATTATTATTTCTGCTGTTGGTAAGCCTAGATTAATTGGTCCAAATATGATATCTGGTAATCCTTATGTTATAGATATTGGTATTTCTGAATTGGAAATTGATGGTGGAAATGTTTTAACTGGAGATGCAGATTTTGAAGCAATTAAGGGGCATGTTAAATTTATTACTCCTGTAAGGGGTGGTATTGGTCCTGTTACGGTTCTTATGTTAATGTTTAATACTATTAAATCACATTTGGTTAGACATAGTAAGTTTGATGTTTTGGAAAAATTAAAAAAGTTGGTGGAGGTTTAGATGTCTGGTCATAGCAAATGGTCGACTATAAAGAGGAAAAAAGGTGCGCTTGATGCTAGGAGAAATAAAATCTTTACTAAATTGATTAGGGAGATAAGTATTGCGGCCAAGATGGGCGGAGGTGAGGTTGACTCTAATCCTAGATTAAGAGTTGCTATTAATAAGGCAAGAGTATCTAATATGCCTAAAGATAATATTGAAAAAGCAATCAAAAAAGGCATTGGAGATAATGTAGGTGCTGAATATATTGAACTTACCTATGAAGCTTATGCTCCTCATGGTGTTGCTTTAATGATTATGTGTCTAACCGATAATAAAAATAGAACGGCAAGTGATGTAAGGAGCGTTCTTGCAAAGGGAGGTGGTTCTCTTGGGGCTCCTGGTTCTGTATCTTATATGTTTCACCGGAAAGGTTTAATATCTTATAGCCTAGATAAATATTCTGAAGATGAGATAATGGAGCTTGCTTTAGATGCAGGTGCAGAAGATATTTCGAGTGAAGGATCTGAACTAGAGGTAATAACAAGTGATGATAATTTTGAGACAGTTTTATCTATTTTGAAAACTAAGTTTGAGGAAGAAATGGCAGAGATTGTCTTTATCCCTGAGAATAAAGTTTCTTTGGACAAAGATCAAATGGATAAAATTTTTGTTCTTGTTGAAAAATTAGAAGATTTTGATGATGTTCAGGAAGTTGTTCATAATTTGGAAGTTTTTGATAACATCGAATAATTGCATCTTAATTTTTAAATTCGAATGAGAATATTGGGTATTGACCCTGGTCTTGCTAATGTTGGCTGGGGGGTTTTGGATAAGCTGGGTAGCAGATATGTTTATGTTAAAGATGGGACGATTGTAACCAGTTCTTCCATGTCTTTAAAAGATAGAATAAAGTTGATTTCTGCAGAACTTGATCTTGTTATTGACAAGTTTAGGCCTGATGTTGCAAGTGTTGAAGATATTTATTTTGCTAAAAATAAGAAGACAGCAATGGTGATTGCCGAGGCAAGGGGAGCTATCATTTTAACTCTTGCTATAAAAGACACAAATTTTTACTCATATACCCCAATACAGGTTAAGAGTGCGATTTCCGGTTTTGGTGGGCTTAGAAAGGTGCAAGTAAAGTATATGGTTCGTATTTTACTTGGGATGGGTTCTGACTTTATGTTTACTAGTGATCATAGCAGTGATGCACTCGCGCTTGCGATTTGTCATGGCAATTATCAATTATAGCTAGTTGTATTGTACCCTATAAATTTTGTTGCCAAAGTCATCTGAGAACAAAATTGAACCGTCCCAATAAGTTATGATGTCAACAGGTCTTCCTATTTTAGAACCATCAGACCTCAAAAGACCATCTAGGAATATCTTGTAATTTGTTGCAGTTTTTGTGGTTGAATTAATGTCTATTGTTGTTATTCTGTACCCAACAGGAGTGCTTCTGTTCCAAGATCCATGCTCAGCTATGAATAACTTGTTTTTATATTCGTTTGGAAATGTATTCCCTCTGTAGAAATGTATTCCAAGAGGTGCTAAGTGAGCCGGTAGCTCATAAATAGCAGGTGTGAAACTAATGTTTTTGGGAGCCTTAGAGTAAAAGGAAGGATCTTTTCCATTTTTACCAAACATATATGGAAATCCAAAATGCTCGCCATGTTTAGATACTAAATTAATCTCGTCTGGCGGTGAATTATCTCCTAGTTGATCTCTTCCATTATCACTGAAGTAGATATGATTACTGGTTGGATGAAAATCAAACCCTACTGAATTCCTGACGCCATAAGCTACTGTATTTTTTTCTTTAGTCGCAAGATCAATTTCTAGTAGCACCGCTTCGTGTTCTTCCCTAGGGATGCTGGCGTTGTTGGGAGATCCAATATTGACTATTAATTTTTTGTTTTTCTTGTCTACCTTAATATATCTGCCCGCATGCATTTTTGAATTTGTATCTGGTAATGGAGCAAATTCTTCTATCTTCCATTTATATGGTTGATTTGTAGTGATAGTTTTAGTTATTTCTTTTTCTACATCCTGGACAACATAAATCTTGTTCACTGAAGAAATGTATAATTTGTTGTTAAAATAAGAAATACCTATTGGTTTTTTAAGATTTGAAGCAATTGTATAAATATCTTTATTTTTTGTGATTAAATAAGCAAAATTACTTGAGGATCCTATGAAGATATTTCCTTCGCCATCACTTGTAAGTCCCCTAGGTTTTTCAATATTGCTTACAAAGATTTCAACTTGAAATCCATTTGGAACTTTTAATTCGAGGGACTTTGCCATCAGACTTAGTGGTAGACTTAGCAAAAATAATGAGACGCAAACAGAGTAACTGATAGTAAATTTGTTTTTCATTGTATGACTCCTTGTCTCATTTTATATTAATTGGTTAATAGAAATAAGATAAATTTGAGTTTTTTATGTATTATAATTTAGCCTATGATAAATAAGATTTACGGTAAGGTTGTAGAAAAGAGAGAAACCAGTATCGTCATTGTGGCACTTCCCTTTGAATTTGAGGTTTTAGTTAGTTATTTCTGTATGATAGAATTTGATTTGCTAGAAGATGTTGCAATATTAATTTATCTTCATTTAAGAGAAGGGGAGATTAAGCTTTTTGGCTTTGCAAATGCAGAAGAGAGAGCAATTTTTGAGGAACTTATTGGTGTTGAGGGAATAGGGCCAAGGGCAGCTTTAAGAATACTGTCGGGTATTAAATACAGTGAATTTAGAGATGCAATTGAAAGGGAAGATGTAAAACTTATTTCTAAGGTTAAGGGGATTGGAAATAAAACAGCGGGTAAAATATTTTTAAAGCTTAAGGGAAAACTTGTTAAAACAGATGGGTTGAGTTCGGATGCATTTAAATTTAAGGATCTTGAACAGTCAATTGTTAATATGGGTTTTGATAGAAAGCTTGTTTTGGCTGGGATAAAGGAAGTTATGGCTACAGATGGGTTTTTAATGTTAGGAGAAGATGACCAGGAGCAGTTTTTATTCAGAGAAACCTTAAGAAGACTTTCAAGTTAATTTTGTTTGGTAAATATTTAGTGAAGAGAGGGCTTATAGATGGATTTGGGAGAGGGATCTAGTTTTTTAAGTTCCGACAAAAGTTTTCTTTATGACAGAAATGAGAGTGAGCTTAGACCAAAATCTCTCGGAGATTTTTCGGGGCAAGCTCACATCAAGGAAAACTTGAATATTTTTATAAAAGCATCTAAGGAGAGGGGTGAGGCTCTTGACCATGTTTTTTTAAGTGGCCCTCCGGGTTTGGGCAAGACTACTCTTGCTAGTATTATTGCTTTTGAAATGAACACTACAATAAAGGTTACTTCAGCACCAGCACTTGATAAACCAAAGGATATTGTAGGAATTTTGACAACTCTTGATGATAAGAGTGTTTTATTTATTGATGAGATACACAGACTCAAACCTATAATAGAAGAGATGCTCTACATTGCAATGGAAGATTATGAGATAGACTGGGTAATTGGGCAGGGGCCTGCTGCAAGAACGGTAAGAATTCCTATTCCTAGGTTCACTTTGATTGGAGCCACTACAAAACCAGGAAAAGTGGCATCGCCTCTTTATGCAAGATTTGGAATTGTGTCTAGATTTGATCTTTATGATGAAGAAGAACTTGTAAAGATAATAAAAAGAAATGCTGTTGTTTTAAATGTTAGTCTAGAGGATAGGGCCTCATATCTTTTAGCAAAAAGCTCAAGGGGAACGCCTCGTGTGGCAAATAGGATTTTGAGACGGATGAGAGACTTTGCACAAGTTAATGGGCATGATTTTATTACAGAACGTGTTGTTAGTTCTGGACTTGAAATGCTAAAAATTGATGAACAAGGACTTGATGAACAAGATAGAAATATTTTAAGGAACCTAATACTGAAATTTAAGGGGGGGCCTGTTGGTGTTGAAACTTTAGCGATTTCTGTTGGTGAAACGGCTGATTCTCTTGAAGATTTTTATGAGCCTTATCTTATTTTAAAGGGCCTAATTGAGAGAACTAGTAGAGGGCGCAAGGCTACTGACTTTGCTTATTCACATCTGAATTTAGATAAAAACGGACATAACGACTTAAATAATGAGAAAAAAAATGGACACCAAGGAATTTTATTTTAATTTGCCATCTAATTTAATAGCACAGCATCCAAGTAGAAAAAGGGGATCATCAAGGTTGATGGTTCTAGATCCTGATAGGCATAAAGTCTATCACGATCGTTCTGTAAATGATATGTTGAAGTATATTGACAGCAATATTTTTTTAGTGTTTAACGATTCAAGAGTTAGGAAATCAAGAATATATGCCAAGACAGATAGTGGGGGTAGTGTTGAATTTTTGATTCTAGACAGGATAGCAGATGATGTGTTTACATGTTTAGTTTCCAAATCCAGGAGACAGAATGTTGGAAGGATTTATAAATTTCCTCAGGATTTGTTGGCTCAGATAATTTCAAAGTCAGATAATGAGTTTACAATTAAATTTAATAAATGCGTGGACGAGGCTTACTTCGAGCAATATGGGCTTATTCCTTTACCGCCCTATATCAAGAGGACCTATGAAAAAGAAGACGAAGAGCGTTATCGAACAATTTATTCTAAGTGCATAGGTTCATCTGCCTCAGCTACAGCGGGACTACATTTTGGTAGAGAATTTTTTTCTTTGTTGGACAAGAATAGCATTGAGTATGATTTTATTACGCTTCATGTTGGACTTGGAACTTTTCTTCCTGTAAGAACAAAGAAAATAGAAGAACATAAGATGCATTTTGAAAGATTTTTTATAAAAGATTCTGTTGCAGTGAGACTTAAGAAAGCAATGACTTTAGGTAAAAAGATCTTAGCCGTTGGAACCACCACTCTTAGGGCATTAGAGTCAGCTTATAAGGGTAACAACGAATTTATGCGAGGAGGACAGAAAACAGATCTTTTTATTTATCCGGGTAAGGGTTATGGATTTAAGTGTGTTGATATGCTTTTTACAAATTTTCATACGCCAGGATCAACTCTTTTAATGTTGATTTCTTCATTTGGTGGTAAAGACTTTGTATTTAATTCCTACAAAGAAGCCGTTGAGATGAATTATAAATTTTTCTCTTATGGTGATGCTACTTTATTTTTAAATCACGTATAGATATTAATTCTTAATTATTTTAGTATTGAAGAGACAATTAGATCGATTTTAAAGGAGGGAGAGTTATGGTGTCGTCTTTTCAAAATGAGAGGTATCAATATACACCAAAGTTGCCTAAGATTTTGGAACATGATTTTAAAGATGTTAGTGTAGTTTTTGGTGAGAAGACTGAGGGGCTTCAAGATAGAGAAGCTTTAAGAGAAGTTTTTAAAAATACTTATGGGCTTCCGGTTGTAAGTTTTACCCAGGGATCTTCAAATATAGACTTTTCAGGGGTTTTAAATGTGGGGATAATTCTGTCAGGTGGCCCCGCTCCTGGAGGACATAATGTTGTGGCTGGTGTTTTTGACGCAGTGAAGAAAGCAAATTCAGATTCAAAAATCTTTGGGTTTAAAGGAGGTCCTTCAGGTTTATTGGAAGATAAGAAGATTGAAATTACTAGCGATTTGATGAATCTTTATAGAAATACTGGAGGCTTCGATATGATATCTTCTGGGCGAACCAAAATAGAGACAGAGACTCAGTACGAACAGGTTTTGTCAGTTTCTCTTAAAAATAATCTGAATGCAATTATTGTTGTTGGTGGCGATGATTCAAATACTAATGCAGCCTTATTGGCAGAATTTTTTAAAAAAAAGAATAGTAATATTCAAGTTATTGGTGTTCCAAAAACAATAGATGCCGATCTTAAAAATGAACATATTCAAATTTCATTTGGATTTGATTCTGCTACTAAAACTTATTCTGAATTGATAGGTAATTTATGTCGTGATGCTATGTCAACTAGGAAATATTGGCATTTTGTTAAACTTATGGGAAGAAGTGCGTCTCATGTTGCCCTTGAGTGTGCATTAAAGACTCAGCCTAACGTATGCATTATATCTGAGGAAGTTTTAGTGAAAAATAAAACCTTATCAGAGCTTGTTGATGAAATAACTTCTGTTGTAGTAAGACGTTCTTTGAAAGGATATGATTTCGGTGTGGTTATAGTACCTGAGGGTGTTATTGAGTTTATCCCTGAAGTTAAATCTTTGATGGTTAATTTATGTAGCATATTTGATAGCAATGAAAACGAATTTAAGGGGTTGAATGTTGAAGCCATAAGGGAAATTTTTATTGGTAAACTTAATGGATACATGAGGGAGGTTTATTTGTCCCTGCCTTTATTTATTCAAATTGAACTTGTGAATTCTGTTTTAGAAAGAGATCCCCATGGTAATTTTAATGTATCGAGGGTACCTACCGAGAAATTGTTCATTGAAATGGTTCATGTTAAGCTAGAAGAGTTAAGGAAGCAAGGCGAATATAGCGGTAAATTTACTCCCGTTGACCATTTCTTTGGTTATGAAGGCAGAAGTGCTGTTCCTTCAAATTTTGATAGTAATTATTGCTACAGTTTGGGATATAATGCTGCTTTTCTTGTTTTAAATGGTTTAACAGGCTATATGTCTAGCATAAAACATTTAGATAAAAATACCACAGAATGGACGCCCGGGGGGGTGCCCTTAACTATGATGATGAATATGGAAGAAAGGTATGGCGTTGCGAAGCCTGTTATTAGGAAAGCTCTCGTTGATTTAAATGGAGCTCCTTTTAGTGAATTTTCTAAGAAGCGTGAAGAGTGGGCAGTGAATAATTTATACATGTTTCCAGGGCCTATTCAGTACTTTGGCTCTTCTAGCCTTGTTGACGAGATAACTTTGACACTAAAATTAGAGTCAGAGAATTAAAATATTTATGTTTATTGGATTTTTGCTTTTACTTTTTAATATTTGTATTCTCTATTCCAATTCTTTTGACCATCGTAAACTTGATTTTGGTTTAAGTCAAAAATTTTCGCTGGGAGATGATATTTTTTTCAGCGAAAATAATGTTCATTTTGAAAATGAAATTTTTGTTAAACTTCAAGATAAAAGAGATGATGATTTTCTTTATAAAAATATACAGGAAAATGAGGCTTTAAATGTAGAAAAGTCTATTGAGTCTAATTGGGGTAAGAAAGTTTTTAGATTTTCAGCGATAAGTGTTGGCACTTTTCCTATATCTTTACTGGTAAGTTTGTTTTTTTTTGACTTGTCTTATTATTTTAATAGTGATATGGAATCAAAATATCTCCCGTATCCTTTCTCAGGTGGCATTAAGCTTTCAAAGGATGAGACTTTTAAAAAGTATATGATCTCAGCATCTTCTGGTTTGGCCGTGGCTTTAATAATAGCTTTGATTGATTGTTTGATTTATTGAATGAAAAAGCTTCAGGAAGAGTTTGTTGTAAGGGAAGATTGTCAGAGACTTGATATTTATTTATCTGAAAGATTTTGTATTTTTACTAGAAGTCAAATAAAAAAAAGAGGGGTGGTTGCCTTTAAGAACAGTGGTGGTGTCTTTGTTGGGATAAAGTTATCAAAACCTGTTTTTGTAGGGGACGAAATATTAATAGAATTTAATGAAGAAGTTGATTTAAAAAATCATGTAAGGCCTTTGAAATTACCTATTGATATTATTTATGAAGATATAAATGTTATCGTTGTGAATAAACCCCAAGGTATTTTAAGTCATCCTTGTGTAACTGGGATGGAAAATACTGTTGTAAATTTTCTTTTGTATCATGTGTCAGGTTTAGAGGATAGTTTTAAAGAGGATAAAGTTAGACCTGGGATTGTACATAGGTTAGATAAAGATACATCTGGAGTATTAATTTGTGCTAAAAATTGGACAACTTTAAATTTTTTGTCTACACAATTTAGAGAAAGAGTTGTTAAGAAGGTTTACATTGCAATTATAAAGGGTGCTCCTAAAAATCTTTCTGGTGTTATTGAGACTTTCATAAATAGAGATAGAAATGATAGGAAAAAGTTTATCGTACATAACAGTAGAGGCAAAAGGGCGTTGACTGAATACAAAGTGTGGGCTAGCATTGGTAATTATTCTTTGGTAGCTTTAAGACCCAAGACAGGGCGTACGCATCAAATAAGGGTTCATATGAAGTATTTAAATCATCCAATATTGGGAGATAATGTTTATGGTAGGATAGATAGGGATTTTAATGATGTATCTTTAATGCTTCATTCTTTCAAGCTTGAGATTAGCATTAAAGAAGATTTTTTGAAAAAATTTATCTCAGAGTTTCCTCAGAGGTTTGTTGATTTTTTATCAAACTTTTATACGGAAGAGGATCTGAATATGCTTATCGCTAATTTTGTTGAATTTTTAGAGGAATTTTAAGTTTCAATATCTTGTTTGGCTGGACTTGATTCGATAATTTTTTTGCCACCCGTTATTTCGTTTGTATTAAGTACTGTAATGAAGCAGTTAGGGTCAACTTTTTGAGAAATATATTTAATCCTTGCCATGCGTATTGTGGGAACCACTATGAAAACTATAGTCTTATCATTTCCTGCCCAAGCACCTCTTCCTTCAATCAGTGTAGCTGCTACTTTTAATTTATTAGTGATCAGATAAGATATTTCTTTTCCTTTATCTGAGATAATAAATATCGCTTTTTGATTACCAAAACCTATGCTTGCCTTGTCTGTCATAACAGCCGTTACAAAAGAAGCTATTAAGGTGTAAAGAGCAATCTCAACATTAAAGAATACAGCTGCAACAATTAATACAGCAAGATTAACAAGAAAGTTTGTAGTTCCAATACTAATTGAATATTTCTCTTTAATGATCATAGAGATTATGTCCGAACCGCCTGATGATCCCTTTGCTCTAAAGATTAAACCAAGCCCAAGACCCGATATGAGGCCCGCTAGAATTGATACAAGCATCATATCATCAAGATGCATCCTGCCCTGCAAAAATTGTGAATAGTTTACTGAAACAGAATACAAAGCCATTGCAATCCAGCTTTGAATTACAAAGGTTATGTTTAAAAATTTGATTCCAAGAATGAATAATGGAATATTTAGAATAAATATTGTATATCCTAAATTGAAATCTAGGACATAATGAAGCATTAGGGCAATCCCGGCAATCCCTCCACTCAAGAGACCGTGAGGTATGTATAAAATATTTGTAGATATCGCCATTAAAAGAGAACCGATTGTTAGTTGTAATGTACTAATCAGTATTAGCTTAGGATCCTTGAAAATATTTTTAAGTTGTTTCCTAAATACTCTGCGTACAATAAATCTGGTCTTCTGTTTTATTCTCTTCCATCTCTTTCTTTTGTTCTTCATGCTCTTTCTCTCTTCATGTCGATTCATGGGTTATTTTTCGATACAAAAATGATTAATTCATTTGAACTTTATATTAATTTTATTAAAAAAACAATTTTATTTTATTGAAATTGTTTCTTTTTTTTTGATATTATTGTTTCATAAGCAGTATGCTAGTGGATTATGTGAAGTTTGTACTCTTAATGGTTTTCCTCGTTTTCTATGTTTGGGTTTTTATTGTCTTGAAGATGAAGAGGACCGGGTTGGCTTTGTTGAAGAGGGTTAAAGAGGGCGCTCTGATATTGGACATTAGGTCTGCTAAAGAATATAACAAATGCCATTATGCAAGGGCAGTTAATATTCCTTTTAACAATTTGTTTGCCAAGAAAGATAAGTTGGGTAGTGTTGAGAGTCAGATAATAATTTATGGTAGAAGTTTTAATAAATGTTTTGAGGCTGAAAAGATTTTAAGAGGGGTGGGATTTAAAAATATATTTGTTGCAGGTACTTTAAAAAATATGCCTAAGTTTCAAGAAGAGGGCGATGGTTAAGATTATTGGAATAACTGGTGGGTCTGGTAGTGGGAAGACTACGGTTGTCAATAAAATTAGCGAGGTTATTCCTGAGTTTGTTCTTATATCTCAAGATAATTATTATAAGAGCGTTGGTGATTATGAATATGAGTTTTTGGATGTTAATTTTGACCATCCAGATGCTTTTGACAACAATTTGTTTTATGAACAGTTGAGAAAGTTAAAACATAATGAGCCGATTAATATGCCTCTTTATGATTTTATCAATCATAGACGAAAACCGGAGTTTGTAGAGATATTCCCAACTCCTGTTGTTATTGTTGAGGGTATTATGATTTTTGTTGAGGAGAGAGTGCGCAATCTGATAGATTTAAAAATATATATTGATACACCTAATGATATTAGGTTTATCAGGAGGCTTGAGAGGGATATGTCTAGGAGAGGTCGTACGTTGGAGTCGGTTATTGAACAGTATTTAAATACTACCAGAGCAGGGTATTATAGGTTTATTGAGCCCACTAAAGAGTATGCTGATCTTATTATTCCTGAAGGAGGGCATAATGATAGGGCACTTTATGTACTTTCATCGTTTTTAAGAGCTCTTGGGAAGGATAACTCAGATTTTTTTTAAATTAGGGAAATTGGATAGTAATCTATTTCGATATAAGTGTCTTTTGTCGATTTTATTTTTTCTTTTGTGCTTCGTATTAACTTTTCAAGCAGATTGAAGGATTTTGATAAGTACAATATATTATATCTGTAGTATTTAGATATTTTTGACATAGGGGCTTTCGACGGGCCAAGGTACTCAATCTCCTCATTTAGAAATTCTTTAGATATTTCAAAGAACTCTAGGCATTTATGCTGAGCGGCTTCTTTTTTGTGGCTTCTTGTGATTATTCTAATTATTTTTTTAAAGGGGGGGTAGTTAAGTTCTTTGCGAATTTTTATCTCTTCTTTATAAAATGCTTCATACCTACCTTCGTAGGCATATTTTATGGCGTAATAGTCTGGATTTTTTGTTTGAATAATAATTGTATTATCGCTTTGAAATCTTGCGGCTCTTCCTAGTACTTGTGAAATTATTGCAAACATTCTTTCGCTACTTCTAAAATCAGGAAGCCCCATACCAACATCGGCGTTAATAATTCCCAGCGTTTGTATTTGTTTAAAATTAAATCCTTTCGCAATGATCTGTGTTCCAATTAAGATATCTAATCTTTCATTTTCAAAATCAGTGATTGCATTGATAATATCTTTTTTATTAAGATCAGAGTCTGTTCTTGCTATTCGTGCATTTGGTAAAAGATTTTTTAATTCCCTTTCAACAAATTGAATTCCATATGTTTTATATGTGATGTTTTCTGCGTTGCAACCGGGACAATTCTTTACTATCTTTGTTTTGTGTTTGCAATAGTGGCATATGAGTTTGTTTTCATTTTTATGATATGTTAGGTTAAAAGAACAGTTTGGGCAACAAACTATGTGCCCACAAAGGCTACATTCAAGTGTTTTTGAGTATCCTCTTTTGTTGAAAAATATTAAAACTTGCCTTTTATTAACTAAGCTTTTTTGTATGCTGTAAAGTAATTCTGAAGATATAATCTGTCGCTCTTTTTTCATGTCTACTATCTTAAGTTCTTTAACTGTTTTATCAAAAAATTTGTTTTCTAGCATCATTTTTTTTATTTGATTATTTTCCATTGCCATGTATGCTTCAAGTGAGGGGGTAGCACTTCCCATTACAAATTTGGAAGCAAAGACACTTTGTAAGAAAAAACCTATGTGCCTTGAATGAAATCTTGGAGTATTTTCAGATTTATATGTGTTTTCATGTTCCTCATCCATTATTATTAAACCCAAATTTTTAAAAGGTAGCATTAATGCACTTTTAACCCCGATTATAATCAAACTTTCTCCATTCTTGACTTTGTTCCATGTTGAAACTTTTTTTGAATTTGCTACTTTTGAATTATATTCATAAATCTTATTTGTACTTAAATTGGATTTGATTCTTTGAATTATTTGATAACCCAAAGAGATTTCGGGTATTAAAAAGATTATTTGTTTTTCTTGTTCTAGATAGTGTTCACACAATTTGATGAATATTTCTGTTTTCCCAGATCCAGGTACTCCGAATAAGTAAAATGTATTCTGTGTTTTTGATTCGATAATTTCTTGATAAATGTCATTTTGCTTTTCATTTAATTGAATAGATATTATTGAACTAGTGTTTTTCTTGTCATTATTTTTTATTACTTTGTTTGAGGTTGTGCTTTTAGGGAGTCCACAAAACAAAGCTTCTCCAAACCCAGAAAATGTTTTTCTACTAATCCAGTTAGCAAGATTAATGTTGTGTTCTGTTATTGGTGCATTTTCATCAATGACTTTTAGTATGTTTTTTATTTCAAATGTAAAATTTGTATTAAGCTCATCCTCAGAATGTCTTTTTATTATGATTCCAAGTGTTTCTTTTCCATTAAAGTTTGTTATTACCCTTACTCCTATTTCTAATTTGAAATTATGCTTGTAGAGAAAAAGTCTATTGACTGGGATGTTAAAAGCTACTTCATAATAAAAGTTATTCTCTAGATCGTCATCCATATTTTATTATACCCTTTATTATTTTTAAGTCTTGCCAGATTTCTTTCTTTAGTTTTGGGTTTTTGATTTGATTCATGGGAAGATATGTGAATACTAGAGGAATTTCTTTAAATCTGAGCTCAAATCCTCTTACAATTTGAATTCTTAAGTTTTGATTTAGAAAAAATTCCACTTCTTCGCAAGAGAGGATTGCTTTGGGTCGTCTATTGAGCTCTATGTTTAGTGTGTTAACATTATCTATTATCTTGTAATTCAATATTTTAATACTTTCGCACCATCTTCTGACCATTTCACTTGTACTTTTGTTTAAATATTTTTTATCTATATATACTATTAATAGATCTTTCTTGTCATTTTTGTTTTGACTGTGTTCTATTAATTTTGTTGATTTTGGCTTTTCTTTTATATTGACTTGTTCTGTCCGGTTTAATATTTTTATATTTCTGCGTTCTACTATCTTTTTTTTGATTTTCTTAAGTTCATCCTCTTTATAAACATAGAGATTGCCAGATATATTATTTTTAAGCATCCTTAAAAGTATCAATTTTTTAATTAATGTGTTTTTCATAGTAAACCTTATCTAGAAATAAAGCCTTTGCAGGTGCTGTTTTTCTTGCAAATTTTCTATTTCTTGAGTTTAAAATTTGCATAAAGGTACAAACAGATTCATTTTTTATTTCGATATCAAGCATTGTTCCTGTTATTGATCTTACCATTTTCCATAAAAAGGAAGAGCCCACTATCTCGAATATAACAAACTTATTTTCTTTCTTAAACCCAGCAAAATAAATTTCTTTCAGTTTTGAATTTGTTTGATCTCTTATGCATGAAAATGTAGTAAAGTCGTGTGTTCCAATTAACATAGCAGACATTTCATTTAATCTATCGATATTTAATTTTTTCTTTACATAATAGGCTTGATATGCTTCCCATGGGTAATGATTTTCGTCATTGAGAATGTAATAGCTGTATTTTCTCCTCTTGGCATTAAATCTGGGTTGAAATTCATTTTTTGTATATTTTAATTTTATGACCCTAATATCATCTCTTAAAAGAGAGTTTAAAGCCATCTTTAAATTTTTTGGAGCAATATCTATGTTTATATAAAAAGATATTATTTGGCCTCTTGCATGAACTCCCTTGTCAGTTCTGCCCGATGAGTGAATCTTGATCTTTGTTTTACTTATTTTTTCTAAAGCTTTCTCGATCTCTCCTTGTATTGTCGGGGTTTTAGGTTGAATCTGAAATCCGTGATATAAAGACCCATCATATGCTATTTCGGCAAATATCTTTTTCATTTATTTCAAAGTTTTTATTTCTTTTGAAATTTTGAAATAAACTTCTTTTATTTTGTCTAAAAGTATTGAGGGTTTTTCTTTCGATGATTTTCCCATTCCAGCTATTTTAGAGAGTACGGTCTTAATTTCAACTAATTGACTGTATCTGTATTCCTTATTATCTTTATTGCCATAGAAGTATTCTAGCAAACCCGATAAGTACAAGGCACTGTCGTATCCATAATTTTTATCAGTGTCAGGTCCGAATACTGCCTCAGTAGAAATCGGTTCTGAGTTATCTTGTTCTTTTTCAATTGTTAACTTGTAGAGATAAGCCGCCTTGTAATAGAATATTTTTTGCAAATAGTTATAGTTTTGATTTGAATTTTCTTTGTGAAGATCCTCAAAGACCCAAGCAGCCCTTATTGCACATTTTGCCTGATTCAGAGTTGGATTATGACTTTTGTCAAGGTGCTCGTAACACAACATAGCAAGTATATAGCTAGCAGCACCTTCTCTAAGTCCCCTTGGTTGATTGAAGTTTAGATCGTCATCAAAAAGTGACTTTATTCTCTTCCGTTTTTGTTCGCAGTGGACCAACTGTTGTTTTGTTTGTGAGCTAGAGGTTGTTATCGCATTAAATTCATTTGGGAAAGCAGCCAAGTAGCAACCAGGACACACTGTTATTGAATATATCCTAGGGTAAATATCTCCATATTTTTCATTCTTGATATACTCTCTTTTTAAGTCAACCTTCAATTCCCCAGATATCAAGCGACCACTGCCTGTTAGGAGGTCTTCTTTTCTAAATTTACAGTCACACAAAGGACATTCAGTTTCGCATTTTGTGAAATATGATATCTTGTTCATAAATTAATCTTCTACTATTACAAACGCAACAGCGTACTCCCTTTCATGTGATATTGTTAAATATAATTTTAGATCCATTTTATTTATCAGGCTTTCAACATCATTGTGTAATTGGAATGCAACATTACCGGACGGCAACTCAACGACTTCCATATCTTTAAGAGAGTATTTTATTTTATTCTCTATTAGAGGACTTAAAGATTTAATCAAAGCCTCCTTTGCTGCAAACTTACCAGCCAGACTTTCCAAAATTCCCTTCCCTTTCATTTCCAAGCTTTTAATCTCTCTTTGTGTAAAGAACCTCTCCAATTTTTTTTTATTCTTTAATAAACTGTTAAGTCTCCCGACTTGTATTATATCACATCCTATTGATTTCATGATTTTATTGTTCACTTGGAATTACCTCTAGTCTTATCGTTTTAGGCTCTTGTTCATACACCTCTATGCCATGTGCATTATTTTTAAATATTATATCTGTATTAATGTTGTAAATTCCCGGAGTTTGAATATGATCCAAATCCAGATTAAAACAGATGTTTTTATTATCTATGTGCATTTGAATTATTTTTTCAGATAGCCTACTCCTTATTTTAATAAACATCTCGTTTTCTGGATTTAGAATTTTGTCCTTATTTTTTATTTCTAGTCCATTTTTGACATTATTGAAAACCAAATTAGGATTTTTTATTGTTGTATGTGTATATTTTTTGCTTAGCGTAATAGTAACCATTACATGACTTTTCTCGAGTGTGATAAGTGGATTTGGAGATAGTACCTCGAGATGTTCTGAGATAAATATGGTTCTTGTGTCAAATTCTTTTATTTCAGTTTCAATTGTATTGATTGAGTCGATTACCTTTTCAGGTCCGTATATTTTTAGTTTTTCGGGCGAGATATTATATTTGGCAATAAAATACTCTCCTTTGCTTTCTTTTTCAAGTAGTGTAAATTTAGGTTCAATTTTTACTAATTTTGAGATTTTTTTATCTAAATTTAGTGAAATTGCGCTCCTTGAAAGCTTGTACTCAGCAATGGGAATGGCATTAAGATTTTTGACCTTTATTGGAAGTTCATATTCTCCTGCCTCTTTTATATTGGTGGCCTCAACTAATAAGATTATGCGGTCAAGGTCTAAGTATTTTAAATTTTCTTTGTTAATTTTTGCCGTAAGTAGTATTTTGGTGTAATCAGGAATCTTCCCCAGTGTTATTTCATCTTTTAGTAAAATCTTGATTTCTTTTTCTACTGTGATTGATTCTATGTTGTTCAAGTAAAATGCGGCAAACATAACGATAGCTATTAAAATGGAAATAGATTTATTCTGCCAGTCTTCAGATAAAAACTTCGCTATGTTTATAACTTTTTTGCTTATGTTCATTCTATCAATGCAAGATTTAATTTTTTCCTAACTTCATTAGAGCTTAAATTATACTCTAGTTTTCCGTTACTTGTGAGTGAAATGGATCCAGTTTCTTCAGAAGTAATTATTGTTATTGCGTCTGAGTTTTCAGAAATTCCAAGCCCTGCTCTGTGTCTTGTTCCAAAAGTCTTGCTAATAGATTCAATATTAGATAGAGGCAGAAATGATCCAGCGTAAGCGATTTTGTTATTGCTAATAATGACAGCCCCATCATGTAGAGGTGTTTCGTAGTCAAAAATTGATATTAATATTTCGTTAGAGATTATGGCGTCTAATTTTATCCCTTTATTTATTAGTTGTTCTAGCTGTATTTTTTTTTCAATGCAGATCAGGCTACCAGATTTGTGTTTTGACAAATGCTTGATTGCTTTCATTATCTCGGAAATGATTTTAGTAGTTTCTTCTTTTCGGTTTGCAAGCTTAAAGGATAGGTTGAAATTTCCAATTTGCATTATGATCTTCTTTATTTCTTTGTTAAAGAGAATAAGCATTGTAATAGGTAGTATACTTGCTATATAGCTTAAGAGCCAGTTTATGGTGTGTAAATTGAGATAATAAGAAATGATTCCAACAGATGCAATTATGATCATTCCTTTAAGTAAATTGATAGAATAGGAATTAACCACATTTTTATACACATAATAAATTAAAATACTGATCAGACCCAGATCTAATACCCTAGAGAGGACATCTTTCACTTGAGTTATATTAATCACATCCATAGCAAACATTTCTATCCCATCTGTTTTGCATTATATATTGAATATATGCGCAGTTACATATATATTTTAATACAACTTAGTTTGTATTAAAATATATTTTTGTTTTATGGATAAAAAAGAAAAAATAGTAGCTTTGATATTCGATTTTGATGATACTTTAATTTATGGCAATATGCAGCAGGTACTTTTTGATGAGTACGGTGTTGATGAACGCTCGTTTTGGAATGAGGTTGAAAATTTATCTGCTGTTTATAATAAAAATGGCTATAATATTATTGCTAATGAGATGATATATTTGTCTCACTTTTTAACGTATGTCAGAGAGGGTATTTTTAAGGGTTTAAATAATAGAGCATTGTTTAAATTGGGTTTAAAATTAAAGTTTTTTGAAGGTGTAGTTGAATTATTCGAAGAGATAGATACAATCAATAAAAGTTTGAAAGGATCTGGTGCTGCAATAAGTAGTTACATTGTTTCAAGCGGATTTCGTCAGATGATTTTGGGGAGTAAAATTGCTTCTTATGTTACTAAAGTTTGGGCTTGCGAGTTTATAGATACATACCTTATGCCTTGTTATGAGAATTTGGATAATAAATTTTCTGAAAACAATGTTTTAAGCAGTGTGTGTTATTTTGTAGATCATACAATAAAAACACGGGTAATTTTTGAGTTGAATAAAGGATCTTATGATAAGATCAATAAAAGAATTCCTAAAGGTAGAAGAGAGATTCCTTTTAAGAATATGTTTTATATTGCAGACGGGTTTAGTGACGTTCCGGCTTTTGAAATATTAAATAATAATTTGGCCCATTATGAGAATACATTAACAGTTTATTATGAGAATGATAAGAAGGCTAGAAGGTTGCTCAGAGAAAAGAGAGTGGGAGATGTGGCTGAGGCTAATTACAGCAAAGGAACTAAATTATATAACTGGATAATGGAAAAAATTCATTCAAAGATATAAAAATCAGTTTAAAATTTTTAATGAATAGTGTGAAGGCAATTAAGTGTTAAAGGAGAAGTGAGATGGCTTTAAATTTATACCCAGCGGATAAGTTGAAATTTTTCAAAATTCAGTCTGTCTTTTATTCTGTGGTACTGATTGTGATTTTGATTAGTGTTTTAAAAATAGCGCAGACGGTATTTAAGCCTTTAGCTATTGCGGTAGTTCTTGGGTTTTTGGTGTATCCAATTTATACTTTTCTTAAAAGACTGCTAATTCCGAGAGTTTTAGTAGTTCTTGTGATTTTCTTTTTTCTCTTCTTATTTTCCTATTTGGTTTGCAATTTTGTTTACTACAGTATTACTGTTTTGATCAAGCAACTGCCTTATTACCAAAAGCAGTTAATTTTTATCATAAGAGATGTCCTTGACAAATATAGGGTAGATAGCGCTATTATTGGCTCTGTAGATTTTTCTGGCTATGTTTATCCTTTCCTAACTCGAATATCTAATGAGATTATAGGGTTTGCAAGTAGTTTGGTAATACTGTTTTTATTGTTGTATTTTCTGCTATCAGAGATACATATTTTTGGTATAAAGGTTAGGAAGGCTTTTGGATATTCCGCTTCGGAGAGGTTTGTTCAAGCTTTGGGTACAATAAATAACCAGATTAGTAAATATTTAGTGATAAAGGTTTTTGTCAGTTGTTTAACAGGTTTTTTAGTCTTTATAGGGTTGACTTCGTTTGGACAGGATTTCCCTCTTGTTTGGGCAGTACTTACATTTGTTTTTAATTTCATCCCAAGCATAGGGTCAATCTTGGCTGTGTTTTTTATTGTAGTAGCTGCTTTAGTGCAGTTCTATCCGAATCTAAATTTAGTGCTTTATATATTCATATACAATACTTCTGTTCAAGTATTGATTGGAAATATCCTTGAGCCGAAAATGCAGGGGCATAGGCTTGATATTTCTCCTTTTTTACTCCTTTGTTTTCTTTTCTTTTGGGGTTGGCTTTGGGGTGTAGTAGGGCTTTTAATAGCTTATCCTTTTACGGTGATTATAAAAGTAATAGTTGATAATATAGCTTATTTAAAACCTTTCTCTGTGTTCTTAAGTGGTTCAAAGATTCTGGGAGACATTAATGATGAATTGAGTAGTAAGGAGAATTGAGTTTGCATAAGAGGGTTATGCTTACGGGGGATAGGCCTACCGGTACTCTCCATTTGGGGCATTATGTTGGTTCTATTGTTAATAGATTAAAATATCAAGAGGAATATGAGACTTATGTCATTATAGCTGATTTGCATACTCTTACAACGAGACCAGATTTAAATAGTGTTAATGAAATATCTTCTAATGTTAGAGAGATGGTTTTGGATTACCTTGCTTGTGGAATTAATCCAGAGAAAGCTCATATATATTTACAATCGGCTATACCAGAATTGCTAGAGCTTAACTTAATACTTTCAATGATTGTTATGGTGAATCGTCTGCAAAGGATTCCTAGCATAAAGGATATGAGTGTTGCTGCTGGTCTTACAGAGGTTTCCTATGGTCTGTTAGGTTATCCGGTTCTCATGAGTGCGGATATTTTAATGGCTAAGGCCAATTTGGTGCCAGTCGGACGTGATAATGAGGCTCACATTGAGCTTTCAAGGGAACTTGCCAGAAGATTTAATTCTCTTTATGGGGAGAGTTTTTTCCCAATTCCTGAAGCTATTTTTACAGATTCTCAATCTCTTGTGGGAATTTATGGCAAGCATAAAATGAGTAAGAGTCTTGGGAATGCAATATTTTTAAGCGACGACGAGAATTTGTTGCGTAAAAAAGTTATGTCTATGTACACAGATCCAAGAAGAGTGAGGGCAGATGTACCAGGGGAAGTTGAGAACAATCCTGTTTTTATTTATCATGATCTTTTTAATAATAATGTTGATGAGCTTTGTGAGCTTAAAACTAGATATAAGAAGGGTAAGATTGGTGATGTTGAAGTTAAAGAAAGGCTTTTTGAGGCTTTAAATAAATTTTTAATACCAATTAGGGAGAGAAGAGCTTTTTTTAAAGATAAAAAAAAATATGTCGATGAAGTAATTTTTGAGGGTACAAGTAAGACTAGAAAAGTTGCAATGGAGGTTGTAGGAGGTGCAAAAAAATTAATGGGTCTTTCTAAAACTTGGAACAGTGTGAGGCGCAATGTGGAAAAAGGTAAGGGATGATAAATGCACATCACTTACACATAACTCTCAATTGATAATGGTTTATGTTGATAAATAAGCACTCTGAATTAGTTTTTTATTAAATTTTAGAAGATCTAGTAGTCTGTCTTGGTTCTCGGATTTAATTTCGCTCAGCACTCTGAATATCGGTTCTGTTTTTGAACCCCTCATCCATAAGCTTGCTATTATTTCTTTTTTTGCAGATTTAAGTAAAATTTTGAGCCCTCCTGAAGAATCTCCTGTTCTGGTTTTACGCTGTTTAATACCTTCATAATTAATTAATGTAAAACTATCTATTAATAATTCTGAAATAAGTCTATTGTTCTTCATTTCTTTTTCTAGTAGTTTTTCATAATTTGTTTTTAGCGTTTCTTGATTTTCTACTCTAAGCTTTAGTATAGCGTCTTCAGATGATGCTTCTATATTACTATAAAAATTTATTGTCTTTAATATATCATCTAGATTATAATCTTCCCTGTATTCATTGTTAGATAACTCGCACCATACTTTTTGGAGTTCTTTGACTCTTAACAGTTTGATTATGCTAAAGACTGTGGCTAGGGGATCCCTTACTTTTGAGGGATATGTAATATTCCCACCATTTGATCCTTCCCCTAGAATTTTAACTGTCAATCCCTTTCTCCGTAAAATATCTGCCATTTTCGTCAAATTCGATTCTCCGACTTCAACCCTGTAAACTTTGGCATTAAATAAAGTTGCTATTTTTTCAATATTTAATGAAGTTGCATCATTAACTACGACTGCTAAGTTGCTTTTAAGACCAATGTGATAAAGATAGCTAAGTTCTGAAAGTACCGATAATGCAAATATTTTTTGTGCTTCAATGTTTTTTGACTTTTTATTTGTCTTATTAATAAACACTAAGTTCCCTCTGTCTCCGTCGCAATCAGGAACATATCCCAACTGGAAAGAGTCATCTTCTTTAAATTTCTTTTCTAATATTTGCCTACACATATGTAAAGATTCGCCTTCAGGAATCATTCCATGCTTAAAAACTCCCATTTGGGTGTTGTGAAATTCTAATTTTACTCCAAAGGATTTAATGATGTCTTCATCTATTGAATTGATCCGAGCACTACCGTTCATTTCTCCTATTATTCCTATAGGATTTTTTTTTATATTTTCTTTCAAATTTTCAATATTCTTTTTATTGTTTTTCTCTGAATATATTATTTCATACATTAGTGACTTGTATGAGTTATAAGATTTTACTTTATTTTGAGTCTTACCTTGGATAATTTTTTCGTATTGTTTTAAATTGGCTTCGTTTGTGCTGAAATTTTTCAATATTTTTACTATTTTCTTTATCAAAATTTCGTTTTCAATATTTGATTTAATTTTGTGTATTATTTTATTTATTTCTTTTGATCCCAACACGCCTCCATCGTCCAAACCGATTTTAAGTCCATTATATCCTTTAGGATTGTGGCTAGCGGAAATGTATATAAATCCTTTTGAATTTTTACTGCTCTTTGTGTAAGCCAAAATCTCCGGTATTGGGAGTATGCCGAAAAATTTGATATCATCGTTGCTCAATATTAGTGTTTTTATTATTACTTCAGAGATTGTATTTCCAGTTGCTCTTGAGTCTAGTCCTATATTAATATATTTTTTTGTTTTCTTTTTAAAATAATTTGATATAGTGAAGGCTATTATTGAAATTAATACCTTATCGTCGTCATTGATTTCACAATCCATTGAATCCTCGTCTTTTGATTTTGCAAATATCTTTCTGAATCCCGAGGGGGATAGTATCATCTCCTCAATGGCGTTCTTTAGATTTGGCATGCTCAACTCATACCCACCTAGCATGTTAATCCCTTAAGGTGATGTATGTTAATCCTTAACTTGACTGCAGCAACTATCATAAAATAAAACACACTGATATATTATACTTGTATTATATACTAATACGTGGTTATTTTGGATTTAGATAAGGATTTTTAGATTTGTGTGTGAGATGATAGACAAAGATTTTTCTAAAAGAATGCTTGATGACCTTAATATGCGTAGGCTTGGGCCTTCAAATGTTTTTTTTAAGAGTTTCCCAGATAAAAATCATGAAAGTATTTTTAATCTTGCGGGTAATGTTTTAAAACTAAAGTTTAAAAAGAGGCTTGTTGAAGATAACTTGAAAAAATATATTAATGATTTTCCAGAATTTTTAAGATCAGAAGATGATTTTTATATTTTCAATGGCGATGAATTAGAAAAGTTGGGATTAGTATTATATCCCTATCTCTCGTGTGGTTTTTTGAATGGAGGATCTGCAACTAGTTATTTTGATATTTTGAAAAATAGTGATTTTAACGAAGGATTATATCTTTTATATGAAAATAAAATACTTGAAGCTAGAAAAATTTTTAAAGATTTACCCAAGGGAATAACGCCCGCGTATGTTAATAAAGATGGTAGTTATGGATTTTCATTTCTGGCATTAAAGATTCGACATCTTTTGTTGCTTTCTAAGAGGTATATGGATGCTCATAGTATAATTGTTAAGCCTTCAATTTTTCAGATGACCAGTTTTAAAACAGATCCGTTTATTTCTAAATTCTTAGATAATATATTCGATGAAGATTTGATTAAGAGCCTAAATTATTGCAATTTTAAAAGAGAAGATATCCTCACGGCTATTCAGCCTTTGGTTCATTGTTATAAAAAATTGAATAACGGTCAATATGTGTATTTTGATTATGAGAGGAAAGGAAAAAAAACTACATTGGCTTTACCCGCTGGCCATGGACAAAATTTTAGAGTTTTAAGAGATATTTATTTGAAGCTTTATGAATTTGGGAAAAGATTTGTATATATTGGGAATATTGATAATATTGGTTTTACTGTTAACTTAAAGGCTTTGGCTATAATGGCCGTAACAAACAGTTCTTCTGGATTTGAATTTAGCGTTAAAACAGCGCTAGATACAAAAGGAGGGGTTTTGATTGTGAATGAAGATGATAATTTGACGTGTGTCGATATTGGTGGAGCTATTTCTAAAGAATTCGTTCAAAGATTTGAATATAGAGGGGATAAGATTTTGTTTAATTGTGCTACTGGTCTTTTTAATTTAGAATATTTGGTTAAGAATATTGATAGAATTATAGAAGAGATGCCTAGTAGGGTTATTGAGCAAAATAAAGAGATAGGTAATTACTTTTCTATTGAACAAATAACTTGGGAAGTAATAAAGCTGGTAAATAATCCCTTAATTTTTGAGGTAAATAGGGGAGATAGATTTCTTCCTGCAAAATTATTTAGTGATATGCTTGTTACTAGTGGTTATCTTAAGGAGAGGTTACCATTTGATATTTTTTATGTTGCTGATTGCTTAAATAGTTCTCTTAACAATTTATTGAAAAATGATTATGGTTTGGTATTCAGAGATGAGAAATGGAATATTTAAGTTTTTGTTGATAAAAATCTTGTTTTCTTTAAATTTTTATTTCTTGGGAGCTGTACCTGAGATAGATTATGACTATTTCGAGCAGGATAAATCTGATCTTGTAAGTATTGATAGATTTTTGGGGAAAGTCGATTTTAAAGACTTGTTGAGGAAACGTTGTTTGTTTATTGGTATTAGAAATGTTTCAAAACCTAGTGCGGTACAAACCCTTAGTAGAGATGCACTTAAAAAGATAAAAAAAATTAATCCGATAGGAATTATTTTATTTAGAGAAAATTTTAAAGATGCTAAGCAAACCAAAGAGTTAATTGATTCATTAAAGCAACATATTGGTTCTGATATTTTTATTGCTGTTGATGAAGAAGGAGGCTTGGTTAATAGAGTTAGTAAAAATAAAAAAATGGGTGTTTATAATTTTCCTTCTATGGAATCCGTTGGTAGAACAAATGATGTTCATCTTGCATATAAAATAGGGGAAATTCTTGGAAAACAGCTTAGAAGGCTTGGCATTAATGTAAATATGGCACCAGTAGCCGATTCAAAACCGGATTCTGATAGTCCTTTAGTTAACAGAACTTTTGGACATTTAACTTACAATATTGGCCTTATGGTAGAGTCATTTGTTGAAGCACTGCAGAGACAAGGAGTTTCTGCAGTCATTAAGCATTTCCCTGGACTTGGAGGTACTAAGGTGGACACTCATAAGGAGATAGCTTTGTTACCGTATAGCAAAAATTTTTTCATGAAAAATAATTTTGTTCCATTTATTTTTGGCAAGGAAGCAAAGTTTATTATGATTGGTCATGTGTTGGCCCCCAAAATTTCTAAAGATGTAACTAGCATGTCAAGGGATATTGTGAAGATTGTAAGGTATAATTTGAACATTGATAGCATCATAATAACAGATGCATATGATATGGGAGCTATTGTTAATAACTTCAAAATAGAGAGCGCAATCAGAAGATCTCTGAATTCCGGTGTTGATGTTATACTAATCCCCGAGTTAAACAAGTGAGATAAAATAAACAAAAAGTCATGCGAAACAACATTTCCCAAGACTTTCTGTAAATGGTTAAAGGTTAAAGATACAATATAATTTACCACAAAGTATAAAAAAAGCAATAATATATCTATAATTCTTGAAAAATAAACCTAGAGAAACACAAAAAGGCAGATAAATTGTATTAATTCTTATTTGATATATATTATAATAATGTACACGAAATAAAGAGAGGAAAATAATTTAGGTTTGAGGTGATAAAAGATGAGAAGAATTAAAAGATCAGATAAGAGAACTTTCCCTATGGCATTGATTTGTGATAATTATGCGAAGAAGGGGGGTGCCTTTTTTGGAGATGCAGAATATGAAGCAAATTATAAAGCGAGGGTTAATGGGTATGTTATTGACTTCTTTAGGATACCTAGAAGCTTAAAGAATAAATATGAAGTTAATATTAAATCTTTGAGTGATCCAGAGCTTCCGTTTGGAAATATAGCAATGAATTGTATAAATATTTTTAAGCTCATAGTAGACATTGTAAATATGCAAACGGGTAATAATTATGATTATGATAAATTTATAACAGAGACGGAAACGGAGAAGATGCTTTATTATGGGGCAAAGGTAGTATCAGCACTTTCAAGACACTTTGATGAGATTAGTGGAAGTAACCATAATGAGGAATATTATGAATGGGAAAAGGGTTGGATAGAAAGGAAGTGGATCGATTATGAGCCTAGTAAGATAGAAATTAAAGAAATGCAAGAGTCAAATAGGAAACTCGATCCGGCAATGAGCGTAGGAGTAAGGGATAAACAGAGGAAGACTCTGAGTAAAGCTGAATTGAGTCTTTTAAGAGCAATAGAGAAAGCAGGTAATTAAAGTTTATGCAATAAAATGTTTAAAAATGTTTAAAAATGTTTACAAAATTAAAAAAATAAAATAACATTATAAACAGGATAGAAATCATTCTATCGCTAGTCCCCAACACTCCTATTAATCCTCTCCAAAACAAGATATAGGGGTAGGGACTTTTTTTTAATCTCTAATTAAGAAGGTATATCCAAATAAAGAAGAATACAATAAGCCTTGGTTTTTAATATAAGCCCCTTGCAATATCGTACCAGAGATTGGAATAATGACTTTTGGTGAGTATGCTGGATAACCTGTCTACTTCATACTTACTGAAGTAAATACTAGGAAAATCATAAGTGTTAGAATCTAGGTATAAAATACCATCAAAATAATAAAGATTAGCATGTGATATTATGCCTGTAGGTGTAGTTAGTTGGACTGGAGTAACTAATTTTTTGACTCCAAATATAAATTCAATTCCAGAAATAGTGGAGTGTAGAGATGCAATAGAAGACGCCGGCAGAGAAAAAGTATACCCTGAGTGTAATAAAAATAAAAGCCTTGGATCGCCTCTTAAATATATCTCCTTAACACCATCTTTGGATCTTACTAGTCAAGTGAAATTTCTAGGAGCTACACGAATTGAAGAGTATAGAGAATGCCGTGTCTTTTATAAAAGGAAAACCTATTGTTAAAGCTGAACTCTTTAAGCATAACCGTGCCCTTTCCTAATGTTATGATTTCAGTTAGGCCTATCTCATTAAAATCGGGCGCAGAATATCCCCTAACTTTTTCTGGTACATAGCAAGAATTGAAAAAAGTCAGAAAAAAAAGAATGCATAAAACTCCAATCAAAGGACGACAACGGCTCACTAAATGCTCCTAAAAATATAAATGTTCATAGGCTTTATAGTCTGTAATGTTATTGTAACATATTTAAATCTTTCTATTTCATAACTTACGATGAACAAAGACTATAGTATTTTACATATTTAAGAGCAGAAAGGATAGAACAGGAAAATAATTTATAAAAACTGGAAATAATTGAATTATTGAACTAATAATTTAGATATTAAATATTCTCCTTTTTTAAAATTAAAAGAATTTATTATCGATATTTACTTCATACCGTACGTTCTTTTAAATAATCCCCTTCCCCAAGGGGTTTTCTTTTTTGCACGGGGCATATGTACGCTAATATAGTTCAAACGCTATTTTTAAGGTAAAAAGTGTTGGGTTCGACAAATGGTAGGAGTTTTCTCTGTTAAGATCTAAGCTAAAATATCCTTCCTATAATGATTTTAAAAAAAGTATCTTTTAAACAGCGAAATGCTGTTTTTATTTTAGGGAGATGTAAAAATTAGCTTCTTTTGCTTTTAGTTTATCGAGTGAAGATTAGAGGGAAGTTACTGTATTAGAGGGAAGTTACTGTATTAGAGGGAAGTTACTGTATTAGAGGGAAGTTACT